>CADCNE010000040.1 GCA_902802805.1 uncultured Eubacteriales bacterium | reverse complement strand
AGATGCTGGACCCCAAATACAATCCCGAGCACTATGAGGACGCCCGGTTCCTGGGCCGCGGCACCATCACCGCCTCCCAGATCTTCTACACCTCTCCGTCCCGCTGCGCCGTGGCTGACTCCTGCGCAGTGTCTCTCGATCGTCGCATGACCGCCGGTGAGACCTGGGATTCCTGCCTCGAGGAGATCCGGAACCTCCCCGCCTGCAAGAAGTACGCCAAGGACGTCACCGTGTCCATGTACATGTACGACAGGCCCGCCTGGACCGGCCTCAAGTATGAGACCGAGTGCTATTTCCCCACCTGGATCAACAAGGAGACCGCCGCCCACGTGCAGGCTCTCGCCGACGCCCATAAGGCCCTGTTTGGCGAGGAGCGCATCGGCTCCGAGAGCGCCATGCACCTTCGTCATCGGCCCCTCATCGACAAGTGGACCTTCTCCACTAACGGCGTGTCCATCCAGGGCCGCTACGGCATCCCCTGCGTAGGCTATGGCCCCGGCGCCGAGTCCCAGGCCCATGCCCCCAACGAGATCACCTGGAAGCAGGATCTGGTCACCTGCGCCGCCCTCTACGCCGCGGTGCCCATGAACTATCATCCCGAAAACGCCGACGGCGACGTGACCGTGTATCGGGCGGGGAAGACGGACACCAAGTTCGCCAACGACTAAGACTATCACCACTACATTTTATACAGGAGGTCCTATGAGCAACGTCAAGAAGTATACCGACAAACTGAACCAGCTGAAGTTCGACAACATGTACAATGGCGACTTTTTCCTGACCTGGGAAAAGACCGACGATGAGATCGCCGCCGTGTTCACCGTGGCCGACGCCCTTCGTCACCTCCGTGAGAACAACATTTCCACCAAGATCTTCGACTCGGGCCTGGGCATCTCCCTGTTCCGCGACAACTCCACCCGCACCCGGTTCTCCTTCGCCTCCGCCTGCAACCTGCTGGGCATCGAGGTCCAGGACCTGGACGAGGGCAAGAGCCAGATCGCGCACGGCGAGACCGTCCGTGAGACCGCCAACATGATCTCCTTCATGGCCGACGTCATCGGCATCCGGGACGACATGTACATCGGCAAGGGCAACACCTACATGCACAACGTGGTGAACGCCGTCACCGAGGGCAACAAGGCGGGCGTCCTCGAGCAGAAGCCCACGCTGGTCAACCTCCAGTGCGACATCGACCATCCCACCCAGTGCATGGCGGACATGCTCCACTGCATCCACACCCTGGGCGGCAGCGACGACCTCGACGAGGCCATCAAGAACCTGAAGGGCAAGAAGGTGGCCATGACCTGGGCCTACAGCCCCTCCTACGGCAAGCCCCTGTCCGTGCCCCAGGGCGTGGCGGGCCTGTTCACCCGGTTCGGCATGGACGTGACCCTCGCCTATCCCGAGGGCTACGAGATCATGGACGACGTGGTGAAGGTAGCCGAGGAGAACTGCGCTAAGTCCGGCGCCAAGTTCACCATCACCCACGACATGAAGGAAGCATTCAAGGACGCCGACATCGTCTATCCCAAGTCCTGGGCACCCTTCAAAGCCATGGAAGAGCGCACCGAGCTCTACGGCAACGGCGATCTCGAGGGCATCAAGGCTCTCGAAAAGCGGCTCCTCGCCCAGAATGCGGAGCACAAGGATTGGGAGTGCACCGAGGAGATGATGTCCCTCACCAAGGACGGCAAGGCCCTGTACCTCCACTGCCTGCCCGCTGACATCACCGACGTCTCCTGCGAAGCCGGTGAAGTGGCCGCCTCCGTGTTCGATCGGTATCGCGATCCCCTCTACAAGCAGGCCTCCTTCAAGCCCTACATCATCGCGGCCATGATCTTCCTTGCGAAGGTGAAGGACCCCGCCAAGAAGCTCCTGGAGCTGGAAGAGAAGAACACCAAGCGCTGGAACGCCTAAATTTTCGAATCAGAAAGGATATTTACCATGATCGATCTGACCATCCATCCGGAAGCTCTGGAAAGAAACATCGAAGTCGCCCGCAAGAACCACATCATCCTGCCCACCTTCGAGCAGATGAAGCACCCCGAGCTGGTGCCTGAGAAGGTGAAGGAAGCTCTGAAGAACGTGGGCCTTTGGGACGTGAACCCCCTGAACCTGTTCCGCATCACCTGGCACAACGAGCCCGTCATGGAGGGCGGCCAGTACGGCCCCGTGAACTTCATCGAGCTGCCCAGCTCCCTCACCGGCGTCAAGGCCCGCATCATCTGCATGATCGGCAAGTGGTTCCCCACGGGCTGCCACAAGGTGGGCGCGTCCTACGGCTGCCTGGTGCCCCGTCTCGTCACCGGCCAGTTCGACGCCACCTACAACAAGGCCGTCTGGCCCTCCACCGGCAATTACTGCCGGGGCGGCGCCTTCAACAGCAAGCTCCTGGCCTGCGAGAGCGTTGCAATCCTGCCCGCCGAGATGAGTAAGGAGCGGTTCGACTGGCTCAGCAAGATCGCCGGCGAAGTCATCGCCACCCCCGGCTGCGAGAGCAACGTGAAGGAGATCTTCGATAAGACCTGGGAGCTTCGCCGCACCCGGGACGACGTGGTCATCTTCAACCAGTTCGAGGAGATGGGCAACTGCATCTGGCACTATCAGGTCACCGGCAACGCTATCGCTGAGGCCTTTGAGAGCATCAAGGGCGAGGGCGATCGTCTCGCTGGCGCCTGCTTCACCAGCGGTTCCGCCGGCACCATGAGCGCGGGCGACCTGCTCAAGGAGAAGTACCCCCACCTGAAGCTGGCCGTGGGCGAGGCCCTCCAGTGCCCCACGCTCCTCGAGAATGGCTTCGGCGGCCACCGGATCGAAGGCATCGGCGACAAGCACGTGCCCTGGATCCACAACGTGAAGAACACCGACATGGTCATCGACATCGACGACGACGACTCCCAGAACCTCCTTCGGCTCTTCAACAGCCCCGAAGGCAAGAAGTACCTCGTCGAACAGGCCGGCGTCCCCGCCGAGACCGTGGAGAAGCTGTCCCTCATGGGCATCTCCGGCATTGCCAACATGCTCTGCTGCATCAAGATGGCCAAGTACTACGAGCTCACCGAGCACGACGTGGTGGCCACCGTCTGCACCGACTCCGCCATCATGTACGAGAGCCGCATCAAGGAGCTGGACGAGCAGCAGGGCGCCTATTCCGAGATGGCTGCCGCCTACGACTTCGCCCGTCACCTGCAGGGCGTTCGCACCGACGCCATGCTGGAGCTCTCCTATCAGGACAGGAAGCGGGTCCATAACCTCAAGTACTACACCTGGGTGGAGCAGCAGGGCAAGACCTACGAGGAGATCAACCAGCAGTGGTACGATGAGCATTACTGGACCGACATGCACGAGCAGGCGGCGGACCTGGACAAGCTCATCAACGAGTTCAACGAGAAGACCGGCGTCTTGGCCGAGCTGTAAGCCATGAAGCGGGTTTTAGGCTATCGCTGCACCATCTGCGGGAGGGAATTCCCCTTCGAGCCGGAGCGGTACACCTGCCCCCACTGCGGGGAAAAGGGCATCCTCGACATCGTCTATGACTACGGCGAGGTGAGGAAGGTCCTGACCCGGGAGACCCTGGCGGCGAACCGGGACAACAGCATGTGGCGGTACCGGGCCCTCATGCCCGTGGCGGATACCACGGACGTGAGCCGGTTCCTCCGCATCGGCTGGTCGCCCCTGTATGAGTCGAAGAAGCTCCGGGACGAGCTGGGTTTGAAGGCCCTCTACATCAAGGACGACGGCATCAACCCCACCGCCTCGTTGAAGGATCGGGCGTCGGGCGTGGCCGTGGCCAAGGCCATCGAGCTGGGCTACGACACCATCTCCTGTTCCTCCACCGGCAACGCGGCCTCCTCCTGCGCGGGGAGCGCCGCCCGGATGGGCCTCAAGGCGGTCATCTTCGTGCCTAAGCGGGCCCCCCAGGGGAAGGTGGCTCAGCTCATGATCTTCGGCGCCCGCCTGGTGGTGGTGGACGGGGACTATGAGCAGACCTTCGAATTGAGCCGCGCCGCCATCGAGAAGTACGGCTGGTACAATCGGAACGCGGGCATCAACCCGGTCATGTCCGAGGGCAAGAAGACCGTGGCCATGGAGATCGCTGAACAGCTTCACTTCAACGTGACCGACTGGGTGGCCTGCTCCGTGGGCGACGGCTGCACCATCGGCGGCGTGTACACCGGCTTCAAGGATCTCTATGAACTGGGCATCATCGACCGGATCCCCCACATCCTGGGCGTTCAGTCCACGGGCTGCTGCCCCTTCGTCAACGCGGACAAGGTGCCCGGCCACGAGCTGGTGCCCACCCCCGAGGAGACGCTGGCCGACTCCATCTCCGTGGGCGTCCCCAGAAACCCGAAGAAGGCCCAGCGGGCGGTCTACGCCTCGGGCGGCCGCTGGATCGCCGTCAGCGACGACGATATCCTGAACGCCATGCGGCTCCTTGGCCGGAACGAGGGCGTGTTCTCTGAGCCCGCCGGGGCCACGGCCACCGCGGGCGTGAAGGCCGCCATCGCCGAGGGCATCATCCGCGCCAATGAGACCGTCACCGTCATCAGCACGGGCAGCGGCCTCAAGGATACGGCCAACGCCCTGAAGGCAGCTGGAAAACCATATATTTGTGCGCCCTCACTGGACGCGCTGGAAAAAAGTGGTATACTCTAACTGGAACTAAAATAATCAGGAGGTCAATTCATGAAATACGGTCGTGTGTATAACTTTTCCGCCGGTCCCGCCATCATGCCGGAGCCTGTCCTCGAAGAGATCCGGGACGAGATGATGAACTACCGCGGCAGCGGCATGTGCGTCATGGAGATGTCCCATCGGTCCAAGGTCTATCAGCAGATCATCGACGAAGCCGAGGCGGACCTCAGGACCCTCATGGGCATTCCCGACAACTACAAGGTCCTCTTCATCCAGGGCGGCGCCACCCTCCAGTTCTCCGCCATCCCCCTGAACCTGTGCAAGAACGGCGTGTTCGATTACATCGTCACCGGTTCCTGGTCCAAGAAGGCGGCGCAGGAAGCCAAGAAGTACGGCAAGGTGAACGTGGTCGCCTCCAGCGAGGACAAGAACTTCTCCTACATCCCCGATGTGTCCGACCTTCCCATCGACGACGATGCGGACTACGTTTACATCTGCGAGAACGAGACCATCTACGGCACCACCTATCAGCAGCTGCCCAACACCAAGGGCAAGATCCTGGTGTCCGACCAGAGCTCCATGTTCCTCAGTAAGCCCTGCAACGTGGCGGACTACGGCCTGATCTACGGCGGCGTCCAGAAGAACGTGGGTCCCGCGGGCCTGGCCATCGTCATCGTCCGGGAGGACCTGATCCGCGAGGACATCGATCCCAAGACCCCCATCTATCTCCGCTACGACACCCACTCCAAGAACGGCAGCATGTACAACACGCCCAACTGCTGGGCCATCTACGTCTGCGGCAAGGTGTTCAAGTACCTGCTGAACAACGGCGGTCTCGAGGCCATGGCCAAGAAGAATGAGGCGAAGGCCAAGGTCATGTACGACTTCCTGGATTCTTCCAAGATGTTCTACGGCACCGTGGAGAAGAAGGACCGTTCCCTCATGAACATCCCCTTCATCACCGGCGACAAGGACAAGGACGCTGCGGTCGTGGCGGCCACCAAGGCGGCTGGCTTCGACAACCTGAAGGGCCACAAGAGCGTGGGCGGCCTCCGTGCCTCCATCTACAACGCCATGCCCATCGAGGGCGTCGAGGCCCTGGTGGAGTTCCTCAAGAAGTACGAAGCGGAGAACGCGTAAGGAGGAGCATCATGATCAAGATCCTTGCATCCGACGGTATGGAAAAGGGAGCCGTGGCGACTCTCGAAGCGAAGGGCTGCCAGGTGGATCAGCAGTTCTATGATCCCGAAGCCCTGAAGGAAGCCGTGAAGAACTACGACGTGCTGGTGGTCCGGTCTGCCACCAAGGTCCGCGCTCCTCATATCGACGCGGCCAAGGAAGCGGGCAAGCTGAAGCTGGTCATCCGCGGCGGCGTGGGCGTGGACAACATTGACGTGAAGTACGCCGAAGCGAACGGCATCACCGTCCGCAACACCCCCCGGGCCAGCTCCCAGTCCGTGGCGGAGCTCGCCATGGGCCACATGTTCGCCTGCGCCCGGTTCCTGTCCATCGCCGGTCACACCATGCGGGAGGACAAGTGGGAGAAGAAGGCATACGCCAAGGGCATCGAGCTCCAGGGCAAGACCCTGGGCATCATCGGCTTTGGCCGCATCGGCCAGCATCTGGGCGTCATGGCCAAGGCCATCGGCATGAAGGTGGTCGCCTTCGATATCTTCCATATCCCCGGCATCGAGGAGCAGCTGGGCATCAATTACGTGGAGATGGACGAGCTGCTTAAAGAGTCCGACTTCATCAGCGTCCATGCCCCCGCGGTGGACGGCGGCGCCATCATCAACGCCGACACCATCGCCAAGATGAAGGACGGCGTGTGCATCATCAACACCAGCCGCGGCGCGAACCTGGATGAGGACGCTCTGTTGGCTGCGTTGGAGTCCGGCAAGGTCCGGGCCGCCGGCTTCGACGTGTACGCTTCCGAGCCCGCCCAGAACAAGGCCCTCTACAGCCACCCCATGGTGTCCTGCACGCCCCACATCGGCGCCTCCACCGTGGAAGCTCAGAAGCGCATCGGTCAGGAGATCGTGGACATCATCACCAAGCAGTTCGAGCTGTAAAGCAGACTATGCGAAGAGACCGGGCCTTCCGGTCTCTTTTGCGTAAAGGAGGAAACTATGGCCAAGGTGCTGCTTTTCAACATCACCGGCGACAAACAAAAGAAGCTGCGATTCCTGTGCATGCAGTACGGCATCACCGTCCTGGAGGGCAGGGGAGAGGACTGCAGCAAACCCCTGGGCACCCTTCTGGGTCGGGCGGGCTTCTCCGCCGCGCCCGGCTTGGACGCCCCCTTTTCGGAGGAGATGTTGGTGCTGGACGGCCTCAGATCTGATCAGTTCCACGGCCTTCTGAACGGGATGCAGATGCTCCAGGCCCCCGTGACCTACAAGGCCGTCACCACGGACTACAACCTCTCCTGGACCCCGACAAGGCTTCTCCGGGAGCTGATGGCGGAACACGAAGCTATGCAAAACAGATAACACAAAAACAGGCCCCGCGGATCGCGGAGCCTGTTGCTTTCTTTTGGTCTTATTCCCTGGCTTTGGGCAGGGCGAAGTTCACGCCCCCGGGGACGACCTCCACAGTGAAGCGCTTTCGCTCGATGACCTCCCCGTCCAGGGACACAGGCAGGAGCCCCTTGGGACTCTCCACGGTGATGGACCTCGTTCGGGTGTACTGCACGATGTCCTTCATGCGCGGGTCCTCCAGGTGGGTCCCGTTGGTATAGCTGCCGATGAGCTGCACAAAGGACAGGCGGGAAATTGGCTTGACGAGGCACACCTCGATGAGGCCGTCGTCCACCGCCGCCCGGGGAGCGCACTTGAAGGAGCCACCCACGTACTGGCCGTTGGCGAAGGTGCAGAGGAGGATGTCGCCGTCGAAGAAGGGCCCTCCGTCTACGGAGATGGCGCAGCCGGTCTTCATGGACTTCATGAGGGCATCCACGATGCCCACATAATAGGCGCGCTTGCCGCCCATGAGGGGCTTGCGCTTCACCCGGTTCATGGTCTTCAACACGCCTGTGTCGAAGCCGAAGCTGAACACGTTGATGCACCAGCGGTCGTCCACCTTCAGGATGTCGATGGGCGCGGGTTCAGCGGCCAGCAAAGCGTCCATATCGAGGAATCGGCTGGGCCCGCCGAAGACTTTCACGAAGTCGTTGCCGCTGCCGCAGGGGTAGATGGTGAAGCATGCGTTCTCATGGCCCGCCACGCCGGAGGCCACCTCGTTGATGGTCCCGTCGCCGCCGCAGGCCACGAAGCACAGCGGTTCGTCGGGCGCGGTCGCGATGCGGTTTTCGATATAGGCGGTGGCGTCTTGAGGCCCTTGGGTCACGTAGAACTCGCAGTTTTCATGCTGAGCTACGGTCGTCTCTAAAACGGCGCGGGCTTTCCCCTGACCGGCAGCGGGGTTATAGATAAAGATGTGTTTCACAGGTTCACCTTCTTTCAAAATTGTTACGGGAGCACGGAAAAGCTCAGGGCCACCAGCATCATGCCCAGAAAGTAGCAGGCGGTGTTGGCGCGTAGAGCCCGTTTGTTCTTCGTTTTGAATCTGTAGATCACAAGGAAGTGATCGGCGATCATGAACAATGCGAGGCCGATCCCCAGAAGCAGGGTATGGGCCCCGGGGAGATACAGGGCGGCCAGCAGGCCCATGATCCCGTGGAGGAACACGGAGAGAAGATAGAACAGCGCTGCGACCTTCATTTTGCCGAGATCGATCCATCGGGTCGCGGTGGCCCAAAAGAACAGACCGAAGAACAGCACCAGGCCCAGGACCAGCCAGATCAGGGCTCCGGGAAAAGCGCCGCCATACCAGAGGGTGCAGAAGGTGTACCCGATGAAGCACAGGTTGGCTACCAGAAAGGCAGCGCTGCCGGCGCCGAAGCTGAAGAGGAGCAGGGCGTCGCCCATACAGGCGTAAAAGAGTCCCACCAGCGCCAGGAAGGACCAGCCCTGGGCGTAGCCGTTGGTCCAGAACCAGAACTGGCCGAAGAACAGGAACAGGGAGGACAGGAGGATCTTGTTCACAGCCCGGCGGCGAAAGCTGTCCCCGGTCTCCACGAACAGATAGAGGCCCAGCAAGGAAAGATACAGGATCACGAATACCGTTCGCATGGGGGACCTCCTTTCACATGTATTGCAGTATAGCATGTTGGCAAGGGAAAGAAAAGTGGTATACTGTAGAAACAGGGAGGGAATTGCCATGCAGCGGGTTTTGGACATCGACCTTGATTATTTTCTGGCGGAGTGCTGTCCCCTGGCGGCGGTGGGGGAGCGGCCCACGCTGGAAGGCCATGAGCCCTGGGATGAGGACGCGGTGCGGACCTTTTTGGAAAAGCACTGCCTGCTGTCCAGGGATCATCCCATCCCCGGGCGGGTGTTCGAGACCCATGACGGCGCGTTGCGGTATTGGGCGGAGCTGATGGAGCGGGGCAAGCTCGCGGCCCCCTTCCACGTGACCCATGTGGACGCCCACAGCGATTTGGGCATCGGCCATCCGGGCCCTGGGTACGTGCTGTATAACGTGTTGTCCCTGCCGCCGGCAAGGAGACTGGAATTAGACAGATTTTACCGGGAAAAGAAGCTGGACGAGGCCAACTATCTGCTCTTTGCCCTGGCCGCCCGGATCGTGGGGTCCCTCGAAAACGTCCGCCGCCCCTTCTCTCGAGAGGATGTGCCGTCCCAAATATTCACGCCGGACGGCGCTCACATCTGCTTGCCCCAGTCCTTCCCGGATCTGTTCGAACGGGTCAATGGGCCGGAGCCGATGATACCATATCGAGAATATAAAGAGGACGGCAGCTTCACGGCCGCCGCCCCCTATGATTTCATTTCCCTGGCCATCTCGCCCCGCTACGCGCCTCAGGCGGCGGACGGCCTCATTCCCGTTTTCAAAGAGTATATGCGCCCTTAGCCCCGGAGCGTAGCCTGGTAGAACCCGGCGTACAGGCCGTTCTTCTGCAGCAGCTCCTCATGGGTGCCCCGTTCCTGGATGCCCTGCTCGTCGATGACCACGATCTCGTCCGCGTTCTGGACGGTGGAGAGCCGGTGGGCGATGACCAGGGTGGTCCGTCCCTTGCTCAATTCGTCGAAGGAGTGCTGGATATCCGCCTCCGTCAGGGTATCGAGGGCGGAGGTGGCTTCGTCCAGAATGAGCACCGGCGGATTCTTCAAAAACAGCCGGGCGATGGACACCCGCTGCTTCTGACCGCCGGAAAGGAGCATGCCCCGCTCGCCCACGTTGGTGGCGTAGCCGTCGGGGAAGGATATGATCTCCTCGTGGATGTGAGCCCGCTTGGCCGCCTCCACCACCTCTTCGTCGGTGGCGTCCAGCCGCCCGTAGCGAATGTTCTCCAGAATGCTGTCCGCGAACAGGAACACGTCCTGCTGGACGATGCCAACGTTCTCCCGGAGGGAGCGCATGGTCACGTCCCGGATATCGTGGCCGTCGATGGTGATGCTGCCCTCCCGGATGTCGTAGAATCGAAGGAGCAGGTGGCATAGGGTGGTCTTGCCGCCGCCGGAGGGGCCGACGAGGGCCAGCGTCCGCCCCGCCGGGATGGCGAGGTCCACGTCCTGCAGGATCTGCCGCCCCTCGTCGTAGGCGAAGGAGATATGGGAGAAGGCGATATCGCCCTTCACGTCTTTGAGATCGATGGCGTCGGGCTTGTCCTCGATGGCGGGCTTGGTGTCCATGATCTCCAGGAACCGGGTGAACCCGGCCATGCCGATCATATACTGCTCAGCAAAGGCAGCCAGCCGCTTGATGGGGGAGGTGAAGGTGGAGATGTACAGGGTGAACGTGATGAGGGTCACCGTGTCCAGCTGTTTCTTGTAGATGAGGAACCCGCCCGAGGCCAAGACCGCCACGTTGAACATGGCGAGGAAGAACTCCGTGCCGCTGTTGAAGGTGGCCATGACCTTGTAAAAGTCCTTCTTGGCGTCCAAGAAGTGTTCGTTTCCCTTCTCGAATTTCTTGATCTCATATTTCTCGTTGGCGAAGGCCTTGGCGGTGCGGGCCCCGGAGATGGAGCTCTCGATGTCCGCCATGACCAGGGCCGCGCCTCCACGCAGGTCCGGCGAGCGCACCTCGGCACCAGAAAGTCCCTCCACGCCATGCACCACGGCATGGTGACCCTGGATATCGATGTTAGAGCCCATGCGCTGCAGCTCGCTCGCGAAGATGAAGCGGTTCTCGAATACGTTTTCGGTCACGATGCAGGTACCGTTGGCAACCGAGAGCAGGCACATGGTCTGGGCCTGCATGTCCGTGGGAAATCCCGGGAAGGGCAGGGTCTGGATATGGGTGAAGATGTCCCGCCGCATGTCCGCCTCGATGAAGGTGCCCAGCCGGTGGCCCCAGTAGCCGATGATATACTGCAGGACCGCCCGGGTGAAGTAGGCGCACACGAGGCAGACGATGAGCAGCACGAAGGTGCTCACCAGAGCGCTGTCCAGGGCCATGGCGGGGAGAAGGGTGCGCAGGATGTACTGGGTCACCAGGGGGAACGCCACATCCACGGCAGCCACCACCAGCGCGCAGGTGAGGTCCAGCACGAACAAACCGATATGGGGCCGATAGTAGGCCAAGAATCGACGCAGTTTTTCCATACCTAACAGTATATCGGATGAAACGGGTTTTGTCCATGACCTATATTTTCGCCGAGGCTGAGAAAAAGTGTCCCGCATACCGCCGCAGAAATCGCATACAGTGAACCATAGGACGATAGCGGAGGAATGGTATGAGAGATATTTATCGGGATATGGCGGAGCGGACCGGGGGCGATATCTATATCGCCGTGGCAGGTCCCGTGCGCACAGGCAAATCCACCTTCATCAAGCGCTTTTCGGAGCTGCT
>CADCNE010000039.1:3667-14759 GCA_902802805.1 uncultured Eubacteriales bacterium | reverse complement strand
ATGAGTTTTTTCTCCCAGGGGTCGTACCCGGCGGCCTCGGGGTAGAGGAGCTGCGCCATCCACATCATGCCCAGATACCGCTGGACCGAGGGCGGGAAGCCCATCCAGTTGTAGGGACCGAAGGGCACCTCGTAGTATTCGCCGGTCCGGATGGCGGCCACGGTCTGCCACTCGGGAATATCTTTCACGGTGGAATAGATGCTGCCGGGGGCGAAAAGGATCACGTCCGGATTCCACAGCAGGATCTGCTCCATGTCCACCTCGTTGCCGGTGCCCTTCGATGACGGGCTCTCCACCACGGCCAGGTTGTTGCTGAGGAGGTCGATGACCTCCGCGTGGTAGCTCCCCTGGGCGATGACGTTCAGGCCCTGGTCCCCGGTGATGTACAGCAAGTTCTTCTTTTCTACCGATCCCGCGATCTCCATGGTCCTTGCGTAGACCCAATCGTAGTAGGCGCCCAGGGCTTCGGCCTCGTCAGCCATGTCGAGGAGCTCCCCCAGCTTTCGGTAGGCGTCGCCCATGCCCGCGGTGGTGACGGTGATATGGACGAAGGGGATGCCGGTCTGCTCCTGCAGGGCGTCCAGATCCTCCACGATGGTCTTCTTGGGCTCGCCCACGTCGATGACCACCTGGGCGCCGCTTGCGAGCAGGGTCTCCAGGTTCAGCTCGCCCTTGCCGCCGTAGAGTTGGCCCAGCACCGGCAGCTCATAGTATTTCGTATCGAAGTATTTGGCCGCGGTCTCGTCCCAGGGGCTGGCGATGCCCACCAGCCTGTCGGGGCACAGGGCGAAGAGGACGATTTGCGCCAGAGGGCCGCTGACGGCCACCCGGTCGATCTTACTGGGCAGCTCCACCGTCCGGCCTACCGAATCGGTGAAGGTCCGGGTGGCGGGCTCGCCCTCGGCCACAGCCGTGCCGCTGACGCCCAGAAGCATCAGGACGGCCAGGAGCAGGGTAACGATGCGTTTCATGGCTCATTCCTCCTTAAGAATGTTGATTTGCCGTATATCCTCGGCCCGCAGGACGATCATCCCCACGGGTCGTATGGCGCTGAGATAGAAGGGAAAGACGGGGTCGTCCGTCTCGGTGAGCCGGGCGCGGACGTCGCCCTCTGTCATGGCCCCCAGGGGGTCATAGAGGCGGAAGAAGCGGACCGCGTCCGCAAGGCTCCGAAAGGGCTGGCCCATGTCCACGTCGAAGACCTCTGTTTCGTAGGGCAGCCCCAGCTCGTCCAGCTCCGCCACCGTCAGGGGGTAGGTGTACTTGCGGATGGCTTCCGGGTCCTTCGTGAAGCGGTGGGTGCTCCAGTTCTTTTTGAACAGGATCAGCTTGCCCTGGCAGTGGACCCGCGCCCAGGACAGGACCTCCTGGACCCCGCCGAAGAAGCAGAAGACCCCGTCATCGAAAACCTCATCCTCGGCCAGGGCGAAAGCGTCCCCCTGCCGAATTGTCAGCCCTGGGGTCCCCTTTGCCTGTTCCCGCAGATACCGAATGGGCAGGGGGGACAGGTCCATGGCGGTCACGGCATAGCCCTTCCGGGCGAGGGCGAGGGACAGGTGCCCCAGGCCGCAGCCCCCCTCGAAGATCCGGCCGCCGGGGGCAAGGTGGGCCGCCGCCCGTTGGGCCAGGCGTTCATAGCTTTTCGTATAGGCGGCGCTGTCCTGCCAGAAGGCGGCGCTTTCCTTGGTCCAGGTGAACATCAAAAGCCCTCCTTCGGCACCAGTACCGGCCCCTGGGGCGTGTCCAGAAGGTCGATCCGCCGCCCGTAGAGCTCTTCGAGCAGGGCGGGGGTGATTACCTCCCGGGGCGTGCCCAGGGCCAGCACCCGGCCATCCTTTAGCGCCAGGGCACGGTCCGCGAACCACAGGGCGTGCTGGGGGTCGTGGGTGGAGAGAAGGACCGTGTACCCGAATCGGGCGAGGTCCCGGGCCACGCCGAGGACCAGCAGCCGGTTCCCATAATCGAGGCTGGAGGTGGGTTCGTCCATCAAGAGTATCTTCGCCTGCTGGGCGAGGGCACGGGCGATGAACACCAGCTGCTGCTCCCCACCGGACAGCTGGTCGAAGGGCCGCTCCGCCAGGTGTTCGATATGCACCCGCGCCATGGCCGCCCTGGCCATTTCCCGCTCCTTCTCCCCGGGCACAGCGAAGGGGGACAGACTGTGGCTGGTGCCCATGAGCACCATGTCAAAGGCGCTGTACCGGAAGGACAGGGGATGGGCCTGGGGGATGGCGGCCACCCGATGGGCCCGCTCCCGAGGGGAGAGGGCGGAAAGGTCAACCCCGTCTGCCAAAATCTTTCCTGTATACCGACGTTCGAGGCCCATGACACACTTGAAGAGCGTGGTCTTGCCCACACCGTTGGGCCCCAGGATGGCCAGCAGCTCCCTGGCCTGGGTGGTGAAGGAGATTTCATGGAGCACTTCGTGCTTCTCGTAGCTGAAGGACAGGTTTTCGACGGTCAGGCTCACAGCTTCTCCTCCTTCCTTGTAATGAGATAGAGGAAGAAGGGCGCGCCGATGAGGGCGGTCAAAATGCCGATGGGGATCTCCACGGCCAGAAGATTTCTCGAAACGTCGTCCACCAGCAGCAGAAAGGCAGCCCCGCAGAGAAAGGACCCGGGTACGAGATACCTATGATCGCTCCCCAGGAGCTTCCGGCACAGGTGGGGCACCACCAGGCCCACCCAGCCGATCATGCCTGAGAAGGACACGCTGGCGGCGGTGACGAGGGTGGCGCAAAGGAGCAAAGCAAGACGCACCCGGTTGGTGTTCACCCCCAGGCTTTTCGCTTCGCTTTCGCCCAGGCTCAGAAGGTTCAGCTGCCATCGGAGCAGGAACAGGGGCACAAGGCCGATGACCATGGGCAGGAAGGCCAGGGGCACGTCGGAGAGCCGGGTGCCGGAGAGGGAGCCCATGAGCCAGTAGGTGATCTGGGGGAGTTGGTTGGAGGGGTCGGCCACCAGTTTGATGTAGGAGGTGCCGGCGTTGAACAGCGAAGACAGCATGATGCCCGCCAGGATCAGGTTGATGAGCCGCGCCCCGGGGGCCCGGCGGGCCACCAGCATCACGAGACCCACGGTGAGGAACCCGAAACCGAAGGCGGAAAGGGTGATCATCCGGGTGGAAGCCCCCCGCAGGATGGCCAGCGCGGCCCCGAAGGCGGCGCCGCTGGAGGCACCCAAAATATCCGGGGAGGCCATGGGGTTGTGGAACACCCCCTGGAAGGCGGCCCCCGCCGCGGACAGGGAGCAGCCGACGAGACAGGCCATCACGATCCGGGGCAGGCGGATGTTCACCACCACGGTCTCCATCTGCGCGGTCCAGGTCCGCTGCAGGACCTCACGGCCCGTGAACAGTTCCAAAAATCGGGCGAACAGGATCTTCACCACCTGCGCGGGCGGCACCCCGTAGCGGCCCAGGGAGAAGGAAAGGAGGAACAGGGCGACCAAAACCAGCCCCAGGATCAGCAGGGCCCGGCGGGCCTTTCGGTCAGCTGCCATGGACTATCCTCCCTTCCGTTATTTTTACGTAAAGATAACGCTTGCTTACAGTATACGCCCCCGCCCCCCGTTTGTCCAGCCCCAGGCGCGAAAAAGGGGATTGTGGCGGGCGGCTTTCCGTGGTATAACGTTGGAAAAGCTTGGGAGGGAATGCCCATGATCATCCACGACTTCGACCCCAAGACTCCGTCCATGATCGACATGGAGGCCTTCTACGGCCCCCGGCAGCATCAGGTGGACAAGTGCCTGATCCTCTTTTCCAAGGAGATCCACGACGGCCTTCTGGACCGGTACGACTGCACCGTCATCGGCCGCATCGGCGCCTGCAACGGCAGCACCCCCATCTACTGCTTTTCGCTGGACGGGGAGCCGGTGGCCTTCTATCTCAGCGCCATCGGGTCCGCCCTGGCCTCCGGCTTCTGCTACGAGGTCCACTGGCAGACCGGCGCGACCAGATTCGTCATGTTCGGCTCCTGCGGGAGTTTGGACGGAGAGGTCACCCGGGGCCGCTACATCGTCCCTGCCGAGGCCTATCGGGGCGAGGGAGCGTCCTACTACTACGTCCCGCCTGCCGACTATATCGGGATCAAGAACGCCGACCGGGTGGCCGCTGTCTTCGATGAGCTGGGCGCGCCCTATGTGCAGGGCCGGGTATGGACCACCGACTCCATGATCCGGGAGACCGTGGGCCTGGTGGACCGGCGGAAGCGGGAGAGCTGCATCGCCGTGGAGATGGAGCTTGCCGGCGTGCAGGCCCTCTGCGACTTCTACGGCCTGGAGCTCTATAACTTCCTGGAGGCGGGAGACGTGCTGGCGGAGAGCGGTTACGACGCCGAGGGCCTCCACAGCGCCAACCACGACCTGGGCAAGCTCCGGCTGGGGCTTGAGATATTGAAGCGAATGTAAAGGAGAGACAAAAATGAAATCCACCTGGACCCTGCCCGAGGGCTATGGGCAAAAGTACCTCATCGACCTGAAGGACAACAAGAAGCAGTTCTGGATCGTCAACGGCCTGTCCATCCTCATCATGCTGCTGCTCCTGGCTGTTTTCTTCCAGCTCATGTGGCACGGCTTTCTGGAGCTGCATTTTGAGGGCCTGCCTCGTCAGGTCCTGGTCATGGCCCTGGGTACCCTGGCCTATATCCCCCTCCACGAGCTGGTCCACGGGATCTGCATCCGCCGCTTTTCCGGCAAAAGGGCCCGCTACGGCTTTACGTCGGTCTACGCCTACGCGGGGAGCGAGTGCTATTTCAACAGGCGCGACTACCTGATCATCGCCGCCGCCCCGGTGGTGTTCTGGGGCATCGTGTTCCTCCTGCTGCTGTTCCTGCTGCCCATAAACTGGCGGTGGGTGCCCTACGTCTGGCAGCTCTTCAACCTCTCCGGCGCGGCGGGGGACTTCTATGTGTTCTGGCGGCTGAGGAAGGAGAACGACACCATCCTCTGCCAGGATACGGGGGTGAAGATGGCGGTGTTCGACCGGGCCTGAAAGTGTATATTATTGGGAGCAAATTGACTTGATCCGGGGAGAATGGTACTATGGACCACAGAGAAAAGTTTGCTTTGTGGAGGTACGTCGGCTATGGATGTGGAATTGGTCCCGGTCATCGTGGATGGAGAGAGCCTGACCATCGAGAAGGTGGTGGCGGTGGCCCGATACGACGCCCCGGTGAAGCTCTGCGAAAGCTGCTATGAGGCCATCGACCGGGCCCGGGCCCTGGTGGACCGGATCGTGTCGGAGGACCGCCGGGTCTACGGCATCTCCACCGGCTTCGGGGAGTTTTCCAAGATCAACGTGGGCCACGAGCAAAGCGGCCAGCTCCAGGAGAACCTGATCCTGAGCCATTGCGTGGCCACGGGCACTCCCTTCGGACGGGAGATCGTCCGGGCCATGATGCTCCTGAGGGCCAACGCCCTCGTGAGGGGCAACTCCGGCATCCGGCGGGAGCTCATCGAGTGCCTCATCGACATGCTGAACAAGGGCGTCACCCCCGAGGTGCCCCGGCAGGGGTCCTTGGGCGCTTCGGGCGACCTCGCTCCCTTAGCCCATATGGCCCTGGTGCTCATCGGCCGGGGCGAAGCCTGGTATCAGAACGAAAAGCTCCCCGGCGCCGAGGCCATGCGGCGGGCGGGCATCCCCACCTATCACCTGCTGGCCAAGGAGGGCCTGGCCCTCATCAACGGCACCCAGTGCATGTCCGCCATCGGCACCCTGGTGTGGTACGACCTCGATCGCGGGGCCAAGCTCGCCGATATCACCGCCTCTATGACCATGGAGGCCCTCACCGCCCTCACCTCCGCTTTCGATCCCCGCATCCACGCCATCCGCCCTCAGCGGGGCCAGAGCCTGGTGGCAAAGAACATCCGGCTGCTCCTTGAAAACAGCCCCACGGCGGAAGCTTCCAAAAACCTTCGGGTCCAGGATGCCTACGCCATCCGCTGCATCCCCCAGGTCCACGGGGCGGTCCGGGACTCCATAGCCTATGTGCGCAGCGTCCTTGAGATCGAGATGAACTCCGTCACCGACAACCCCATCCTCTTCCCCGAGGACGAGTCCGTCATCTCCGGCGGCAACTTCCACGGGGAGCCCGTGGCGTTGGTCATGGACTTCCTCGGCATCGCGGCGGCGGAGCTCTGCTCCATCTCCGAGCGCCGTCTCGAGCGCATGGTGAACCCTACGCTCAGTAACGGTCTGCCCGCCTTTTTGACCCCCCGGGGCGGCCTCAACTCCGGCTACATGATCTGCCAGTACGCGGCGGCCTCCATCGTGTCCGAGAACAAGGTCCACGCCCATCCCGCCAGCGTGGACAGCATCCCCTCCTCCGCCAATCAGGAGGACCATGTGAGCATGGGCACCACCGCGGCGAGGAAATGCCGGACCATCGTAAAGAACCTGTTCACGGTCCTTGCCTACGAGCTCATGGCGGCGGTCCAGGCCATCGACCTTCGGGGCATCGCTGACCAGCTCTCCCCGGTCCACGAGGAGATCTACCGCCTGGTCCGCACCGCGGTCCCCTTCTGTGAGGACGACCACGAGCTGCGGGTAGACGTAGCCGCCATGAACAAGCTCATCCGTTCCGGCAAGATCGAGAAACTGGTGGCGGAGTCCCTGCCCGACTTCCAATAAGATATCGTTTTTTCAAAGCCCGGCGTCGGCCGGGCTTTTTGCATATTCTGCCGCTTCTGCGCGTATTTTGAAACAAAACGCGATCAGGAGGCGAATATGGTTTTTTCTGAGGTAAAGGTGACCGAGCGGCAGCAGAATGCCGGGCCCTGCGGCCGGTTCACGGTCCGGGAGCGGTCGGATAAGGTGACCGTCCGGGCCGGCAGCATGATGGCAAAGCTCAGTCTGTGCCTGGGCGTGCTGCTCATCGCTCTGGTGCTGGAGCTGGGCGGCGCGGGGACGGACCGGCAGCAGGCGGTGTTCGCGGCAGAGAAGGCCGGGGAACCCCAACCCACCGCTCGTGAGGAGCTGGGCGCCCTCTACTTTGTGGAGGTGAAGGGGGAGACCTCCACGGCTCAGGCTCAAATGGCCGGTGTGCAGCGGGCGAAATGGGCCCCGCCGGTCCTGTCCGACGAGGTGACCCTGCTGAGGGAGGACAGCGTGGTGGGCTTTTCAGCCCTGAATACGGACGTGAGCTGCTGCTGCGCCGGTCAGGTGTTCGCGGTGGGGGAGGACGAGGACTGGGGTAAATACGTCCGCATCCGCTCCGCCGGGGACATCGACGCGGTGTACTACGGCTTTGAAGAGGTGAAGGTCCGGGCCGGAGAGACCGTGGCGGCGGGCCAGCTCCTGGGTACGGTGCCCGTGGGGCGGCGGGTGTATTTCGCCGTGTCGGAAAAGGGCGCTCCCCAGGACCCCCGCGCCTACGTGTCCCTGACGGTGCAGAAGCAGGCATGAAGCGGATATTGCTCCTGGGCAGGACGGAGGTGTGGGCCCATTGGACGGTGCTGCTGGCCGTCCTTTTTTTGACGGTGACGGAGGGACCTATGCGGGTGGGCCTGGGGCTGCTGGCCCTGCTTCTTCATGAGCTCGGTCACCTGTTGACCGCCCGGGGCCTCGGCTATCGCGTCCGATCCCTGGAGCTGTGGCCCTTCGGCGCGGCGCTCTCCGTGGACGGTGGGGCGGGGAGCCTGCCGGTATCCCTGGCGGGGCCCCTATGCGGTCTCACAGCGGCGGCCATGAGCCTTATGATGCTGCGGCTGCTCCCCCAAACGGCGGCGGTCATGGAGCCCTTCTTCCTGCTGAACCTGACCCTTTCCGCCGTGAACCTGCTTCCCGCGGAGCCTCTCGACGGGGGCCGGGCCCTGGCGGCGCTGCTTGCCCGCACCCTGGGCATGCGGCGGGCCCGGCGGTTCACGGCCTGGACGGGCCTATGCCTGGGCGGCGGCCTTCTGGGGCTGGGCGTCTACGGGGCTTTTCTGGGTGTGGGCAGCGAAGGAGCTCTCCTCTTTGCCGGGTTTCTGCTCTTCTCCGGCCTTCGGATCCTGCTGGGGGAGGACCGAGCCCTGGAGGGGCTTCTGGACAACCGGGCGTCGCTGCAGGCGGGCCGCCCCGTGGAGGTACGGGAGGCGGCGCTGTATGCGGATCGGACCGCGGAGGAGGCCCTCCGATCCTTGCGCCGGGGCCGGTATACCCTCATCCGGGTCGTCGGCAAGGGGGATCGGCTCCTGGGCACCCTGGATGAAGGGGCCCTCCTGGAAGGCCTTATGAAACGGGGCGAGGCGGCTACTTTAGGCGAACTGGTTTTTCTGTTTGACCGGTGAAAGGTTATGTGGTATAGTATGTAAGTTGTAAACTGAGTTTTTATACCTATGGGTCTAAAAACACAGAGAATTGGGCAAAAATACAGGCAGGAAAGCGGGACATGACGGAAGAAGCTTTGGCGCGGCTCCTCTCTCGGGTGGAGAAGCCCGCCCGGTACATCGGCGGCGAATACAACATGCAGGTGAAGGAGCAGGCGGACCTTCGCTTTGCCCTGTGTTTCCCCGACGTGTACGAGATCGGCATGTCCCATCTGGGCTCCCGCATCCTCTATAACGTGCTGAACCGGATGGACGGCGTCAGCTGCGAGCGGTGCTTCGCCCCCTGGACGGACATGGAGCAAGCCCTCGTTGAGGCGGGGGAGGAGCTGTTCACCCTGGAGACTCGACGCCCCCTCAGGAGCTTTGACATCGTGGGCTTTTCCCTGCTGTATGAGATGTGCTACAGCAACGTGCTGACCATGCTGGAGCTTGCCCGCATCCCCTTCCTGAGCCGGGATCGGGGGGAGGATCATCCCCTCATCGTGGCGGGCGGCCCCTGCGCCGTGAACCCGGAGCCCATCGCTCCCTTCTTCGACGCCGTCCTAATCGGCGACGGAGAGGAGATGGTGCCGGAGCTGGTGAACGCCTGCCGGGCCTCCCGGACCGCGGGGGAAGATAAGGCACAGCTTTTGGAGCGCCTCGCCGCTATCCCCGGGGTCTACGTGCCCGGCTTCTACGAGGCGGAGTATGACGAAAGCGGCTTCAAGGCTATCCATCGCCTGAACGACAAGGCCCCCGAGAAGGTGACCCGACGTATCCTCGATGACCTGGACGCCGCGCCCTTCGTGGGGGAGCAGCTGGTGCCCCATATGCAGATCGTCCACGACCGGGTGGCGCTGGAGGTCATGCGGGGCTGCACCCGGGGCTGTCGGTTCTGCCAGGCGGGGTACATCTATCGGCCCGTGCGGGAACGGTCCGAGAAGACTCTTTTGGAACAGGCGGAGCATCTGGTCAGCTGCACGGGGTATGACGAGGTGTCCCTGCTGAGCCTGTCCACCGGGGACTACTCCCACCTCCACGACCTGTTGCCTGAGGTCATGGACCGGATGGAGAAGAAGCGGGTGTCCGTGGCCCTGCCCAGTTTGCGCATCGACTCCCTGCTCAAGGAGGAGTTGGAGAAGATGCAGTCCGTCCGCAAGGCGGGCCTTACCTTCGCGCCCGAGGCAGGGACCCAGCGCATGCGGGACGTGATCAACAAGAACGTGACCGAGGAGGACCTTTTAAGGGCTTGCTCCGACGCCTTCGAGTCCGGCTGGAACGGCGTCAAGCTGTACTTCATGATCGGCCTCCCCACGGAGACCGACGAGGACGTGTTGGGCATCGCGGAGCTGGCCAAGAAGGTCTCCCGCCTGTTCTACTCCATGCCCAAGGAGAAGCGGGGCAAGGGCCTTCGGCTCACGGTCAGCGTGTCCACCTTCGTCCCCAAGCCCCACACCGCCTTTGAGTGGTGCGCCCAGGACGAGCCCGAGGAGATCCGAAGGAAACAGCGGCTACTGGTGGGCGCCATGAAGGGCGTCCGCGGCGGGGAGCTCCACTACCACCCCAGCTTTCTGTCCGTGCTGGAGGCCGCCTTCTCCCGGGGGGATCGGCGGCTTGCTGAGGTGCTGATCCATGCCCATGAGAAGGGCTGCCGCTTCGACTCCTGGAGCGAGCATTTCAAGCCGGTTGCCTGGAACGAGGCTTTCCACGAGTGCGGCCTCACGGTGGAGGAATACGCCCACCGCCAGAGGTCCCTCGACGAGCCCCTGCCCTGGGGTCACGTGGACGTGGTGGTCACGGAGGACTATTTGAAACGGGAGTATGAGAAGGCCATGGAAGCGGTCACCACGAAGGACTGCCGCCAGGGCTGCAACGGTTGCTTTGGGAGGGCCTATGCGGATCATCGCTGCTTTGCATGAGACGGGCCGGGCGGCGTATCTCAGCCACCTCGATATGCAGCGGACGCTCCAGCGGTCTCTCCGCCGGGCGGACATGCCGCTTATGTACTCCCAGGGCTTCAACCCCCACCCCCTGATGGCCTTTGCCGGGGCCCTCGCCACGGGGGCGGAGAGCGAGCGGGAGTGGTTCGACGTGCGCCTCGACGGCGACATCGCTCCTGCCGACTTCGAATCCCGGCTCAACGCGGTGCTGCCCGAGGGCATGGCCGTGTCCCACGCCATGGAAGCGCCGGAGAACCTTTCCACCCTGACCGGGCATCTGGTCGCCGCCCGGTACACCCTGTGGGTGCGGCCCGAGAGGGCCTTTTCGGCGGCCGAGGTGCGCAGCGCCCTCGACAAACTGCTGCACAGCGAAGAATTGATGGTACAGAAGCGGACGAAGAGCGGGGCCATGGTGCCCCAGAACATCCGTCCGCAGCTCTTGGAAGCAAGGCTGATGGACTGCGACGGCGGCTCCTTCACCCTGGACGTTCTGGGAGAGCTGACCGCCGGTGGCGGGTTGCGCACGGAAGCGTTGGTCAACGTGCTGCTCGATTTTCTGGGGTCAGCGGGCTCTTTCAGATGCCGACGGGAGGAGATGTACTTCGACGGCCTCACCGGTCTTCCCAGCCTTGGGAAAGGAAAAGAATGAATAAAGAAATTTTGGTAGACGCCAACAAGTTCGCCATCCGCGTGGCGGTGGTGGAGGACGGCACCCCCGTGGAGCTCTACGTAGAGCAGAACGGAACGGAACGGCTGGTCGGGAACATTTACCTGGGCAAGGTACAGAACGTGCTGCCGGGCATGCAGGCGGCCTTCGTGGACATCGGCCTCGAGAAGAACGCCTTCCTCTACGCCGGGGACGTGTT
>CADCNE010000039.1:0-3605 GCA_902802805.1 uncultured Eubacteriales bacterium | reverse complement strand
TAAAGCCCGGTCAGAACGTGCTGGTCCAGGTGGCCAAGGACCCCGTGGGCACCAAGGGCGCCCGGGTCACCACCCACATCACGCTGGCCGGCCGGTCCCTGGTGCTCATGCCCACGGTGGACTACGTGGGCGTATCCCGCCGCATCGAAAAGGAGGACGAGCGGGGTCGGCTTCGCAAGATCCTCAACGAGATCAAGCCCAAGAACAAGGGCGTCATCGTCCGCACCGCCTCCGCAGGGAAGACGAAGGAGGCCTTTCAGGAGGACCTCGACAGCCTCCTGACCCTCTACGAGGAGATCGAGAAGAAATCGAAGAAAACCAAGGCCCCCGCCCTCATGCACGCGGAGCAGAGCCTCCTGTTCCGCACGGTCCGGGACCTTCTCATGAAGGACGTGGACCGGGTCTTCGTCAACGACCAGGAGGCCTTCGAAAAGCTGAAAGAGATCGCGGACGTCATGGCCCCCAAGCTGAAGCCCCGCATCCTCTACAAGGACAGCGAGGCCCTCTTCGACCGCTACGACACCGAGGCGAAGATCGAGAACGCTCTCGCCCGCCAGGTGTGGCTCAAGTCCGGCGGGTATCTGGTCATCGACCGGGCTGAGGCCCTGACCGTCATAGACGTGAACACGGGCAAGTACGTGGGCAAGGACAACCTGGAGAAGACCATCACCAACACCAACTGCGAGGCGGCCAAGGAGATCGCCGTGCAGCTTAGGCTCCGGGACATCGGCGGCATCGTCATTATCGACTTCATCGACATGGACAAGGAGGCCGACCGGCAGAAGGTCCTCGCCACATTGAAGGACGCCATGAAGGACGACCACACCCGCTCCCACGTGTTCGGCTTCACCCATCTCGGCCTCGTGGAACTGACCCGGAAGAAGACCGGCCGCAGCATCGGCGACACCCTGAAGGTCACCTGCCCCTACTGCCAGGGAGAGGCGAAGGTCCTTTCGCCCTACACCGTCTTCAACCGGCTCCGCAAGCAGACGCTGCAGGTCCTCAAGGGCTGCAAGATGCGCCGCATCTATATCGAGGTCAGCCCCGACGTGGCCGCCGCCATGGAAGAGCTCATGAAGAAGGACGGGGAGCTGTTCCCCGAGGCCAAGGACGCCGACTTCTACGTGAAGGCCAACCCGGCCCTTCACATGGAGAAGTTCACCGTCAAGCCCCTGCCGGACAAGCGGGTGGCCGAGGCGAAGAAGTCCTGCCGGATCATGCACTGAAAATCGCAAATATTTCCGAATTTGCCGGAAATATTTGTTGACACAGCCACGGCCGGGCTGTATAATACTTCGGCAAGCCGCATTGAGCCGGTTTACTAAGTGCGGGCAAAACCGCCCGACACCGTTTCAAGCGAGTCTGGGAAGAAGGAGGAAGCACATAATGTACGCAATCGTTCAGACCGGTGGTAAGCAGTATAAGGCCGCTGTCGGCGACGTCATCTCCGTGGAGAAGCTGGACGCCGAAGTGGGTGCCGAGGTCACCTTTGACGTATTGCTGGTCGCAGACGGGGACAACGTCACCGTGGGCACCCCCGTGGTAGAGGGCGTCAAGGCCACCGGCAAGGTCGTGGAGCACGGCAAGGGCAAGAAGGTCATCGTCTTCAAGTATAAGCCCAAGAAGAACATCCGCAAGAAGAACGGCCATCGTCAGCCTTTCACCAAGGTTGAGATCACGGCCATCGCCTAAGGGCATGGTGCGGGTGACCGTGATCCGGGAGCAGGGGACCCCCGTGGGGTTCGAGCTCACCGGGCACGCGGATCAGGGTGCCTATGGGGAGGACATCGTGTGCGCGGGCATCTCCGCCATCACGGAAACAGCGCTCCTGGGCATCACGGACGTATTGAAACTGGACGCAGCATGGACCCGGGAAGACGGGCACCTGGTCTGCGAACTATCCCGGGATATCGCCGGGGAGGACCTTGAAAAGGCTGCCATCGTGTTCAACACCATGATCGCGGGCCTCACGTCCCTCCGACAGGCCTATCCCAAGTCCCTCAAGTTTTCATACAGGGAGGTATGAGCTATGTTTAAGATGGATCTGCAGCTTTTTGCGCATAAGAAGGGCGTCGGCTCTTCCCGTAACGGCAGAGACAGCGAGAGCAAGCGTCTTGGACCCAAGAAGGCAGACGGCCAGGCCGTGCTGGCGGGGAACATCCTCGTGCGCCAGCGGGGCACTCACTTCCATCCCGGCATCAACGTCGGGATCGGCAAGGACGATACCCTGTTTGCCAAGATCGACGGCGTGGTCCGTTTCGAGACCCGTCATCTGGGGAAGAAGACCGTTAGCGTTTACGCTGAGTAACACAAAGAAACGAAAAGCAGGAAGCACGCGCTCCCTGCTTTTTTTGTGCGGGCAATATCATTTTTTTAAAAACTTTATCCTTGCCGCAGTGTATTCCTCGATGTGCTTCCAGAGGCTGAACAGCTGTTTCTTGTGGGTGCAGAGCTTCTCCGTGCAGTTCTGGCAGCGGAGGTAGTCGTTGGTGCGCTCACTGAACCGTTCCGGGTGACGGAAGAAGGTGAGCTCCCACCGGACCAGCAGG
Organism: uncultured Eubacteriales bacterium; assembly: GCA_902802805.1. Lineage (GTDB taxonomy): Bacteria > Bacillota > Clostridia > Christensenellales > CAG-138 > RUG472. The sequence continues at coordinate 1,056 of CADCNE010000039.1, read as the reverse complement.
GCCATGGAGAGGGCGAGGAGGCTCCAGGTGTACGTCTTCTGCACGAAGAACAGGGGCGTGAACATCATGGCGTAGTCCCAGTTGTAGATGCGGCAGGTGCTGCAGCACTTGTTCTTCATGAACCAGCTCTGGAAGGGGCAGAAGAACAGGATGCAGATCATGTCGCACACGGAGTAGGCCACGCAGAGGAGGATCATGATCCCGTCGTCCAGGATGCCCGCCATGTGCAGGGCCCCGAAAACGCCGTTGAACATGATCCACACCAGGGCCACCAGCAGCGTTGCGTTGTTGTCCTCAATGTGGATGTCGGTGCTGCCGGATTTGATGTAGTTCTGGGCGAACTGCTTCTGACACCCGGGGCTCTCCAGGGGGGAGGGGAAGAAGCGAAGGATCATTTCCACCACGAATACCGCCCACGCCACGGTGAGGAGGAGCGGCCGCTGCTCCATCAACGCCGTGAGAGAGACCTGGCGGTCCATGCGGAAGAGGATGTACTGAAGGGCCAGCAGCAGAAACAGCACGGACCGATACATCAGCCGCACATAGTGCAGGGTGCTCACGGGGGTGAGCCGTCGACGGGCGGTTTTTTTCGGTTCGGCTGCCATGGCTTTTCGACCTTTCAAAGGATCTCTATGAACAGTATACCACAGGCGGCAAAAAAGGAAAGACCCCAGTTGCGGGGCGGAAAACTTGTGTTTTTTTAGTGAATACGGGGCCCCGTGAATTGCCAATACCGGCCCCCTTTGCAAAAAAAAAAAAAAACATGTGAGGTGACATATGGAAGAGACCATCCGCAAATTCAAGGAACACCTGGCCAAGATGGAGGCCTACGATCACGCCTTCGGCGTCCTCAACTACGATTCCGAGACCGTCATGCCCAAGGGCGCGTCCGCCCACCTTGGCATGACCTACGCCGTCCTCTCCGAGGAGATGTACAAGCTCACCGTGAGCCCGGACCTGAAGGCCTGGGTGAAGGAGATCCTGGACCACAAGGATGAGGTGGACTACATCACCCGCCGGGAGGCCGAGGAGCTCCATGAGAGCATGGAGCGCACC
>CADCNE010000038.1 GCA_902802805.1 uncultured Eubacteriales bacterium | reverse complement strand
TGATCGAAGCCAGCTGAAAGATCGTGTCCTCCGTGATCGGCAGCTTATCCTCCGCGTCCCGGAAGCCGAGAGCTCCCTTGGACACGATCTCTCCCTTTTCCGCATAGAGCCAAGCTCCGTTGAAGACGTCTTTTTCCTGCAGTGTCTGCGCCAGGGCTTGCATCATTTCATGTTTATCCATAGGTTTATCTTCCTTTCTATTCTTTTATCACAGTTCTAGTACAGCGGGCATCTCCTCGTCCTCGTCGAGGTAGGCCTCGGGGACCTCTTTGAAACCGATGGAGGCGTAGAGCTTGCGGGCCACCACGTTGTCCAGCCCGTAGCAGAGCCAGACGTACTTGGCCTGTCGGGCGGGGGCGGAGCGGATGAAATCGAGGATGAGGCCCAGGGCCTGCCGACCGTAGCCCTGCTTCTGATACCGCTCGTCGATCATGAAGCGCCAGATAAAGTAGCTGCTGCGGGTGAACCAGTATTTCTCGTACTCGTCGTTCTCGTCGTCGAAGGGGATGTCGTAGCCGATCATGGCAAATCCGATGGGCTCCTCGTCAAGATAGATGCCGAAGGTATAGACGTGGAACCCGGCCTCCCGGATCACTCCGGCCAAAGCCAGGCTGGACACGTTGTCCGCCAGGAAGTTCTGGTCCTTGCCCACCCGCAGGTCCTCCACGTCGTGCCAGTTCATGGGCGTTATCTTCTCTATATGCAATTGGCTCATATCTTTCTCCTTTTCGAATTAGAACGTCTTTCTGAGGTCATATTCCCGATGGCCCTGAGGCAGGTCCTCCAGGACGCCCGTGACGGCGTAGCCCCGTTTTGTGAAGAAGTCCGCCGCCCAGTCGAAGGCGTTCACCATGATCATATAGGCCCCGTTCTCCTGCATTTCCTTCTCGGCTTCCCGCAGGAGCCAGGTGCCGATGCCCTGGTTCCGGTAGGGCTCCTCCACCCAGAGGGAGTGGACCACGCCGTCGTTCCAGCCGCCCACACCCGCCACGATCCCGGCGATCATGTCCCCGTTCTCGTTCAGGACCTTCTTGTTGAGCCGGATGTAGTCGTGCTCATCGGGGGCGATGGCGTCGTTGTGGGCGCCCAGCCCGTCGCAGATGACCTCGGCGTCCTCCTCGGTGCCCATCTCGATCTGGTACTTCTCCCAGGCGCTGTGGTCCGTGGGCACATAGTCGCTGAGGCCCTTATCAAGGTGCTTGCTGAGGCTGTAATTGCAGTGGCCTTTGGGCCAGTCCGTTCGGACCCCGTCCACGGTGAAGCCGTGCTTTTCGTAGAGAGGCCGGGCCTGGAAGTCGAAGGTGCCCAGGACGATCATGTAGCAGCCCCGGTCCCTGGCCGCCTGCTCCGCAGCCCGGATGAGAAGGGACCCCAGGCCCTGGTGACGGTACTTTTCGTCCACCCACAGCACGTCCAGGTCCATGAAGTTCCAGTTGTAGATCCCGCAGAGGCACCCGGCGATGATGTTCCCGTCCTTGTCGGTGATCTTGAATACCAGCTCCTCGTCCTCGGGAGCGTTCGGCCCCGGGGGCGCCACGGTGTCGTTGTAGTCGTCGATCTTCTTCTCGAAGATCTCTCCCGCGCCCTTCTCCAGGGGCAGGACTTCGTATTTTCCAAACAGCTTTTCCATCGTCGTTTCCTTTCTTTACAGTTTTTTGCAGACGACCTCGCCATCGAGGACCAGGGCGTCGGGGGTGAAGGTGATGCGATCGTCCCCCCACATCAGGCCGAAGGCGTTCGGGCCGATGGGCCAGAGCTTCAGCTCCATCTCTTTTCCCTCGGTGTTCACGAAGCGCATATACAGGTTTTCGCCCTTCAGACTGACCTCGTAGATACGGTGGTCCTTGATGGGCAGCTCGTATCGGCCGCAGAAGGCGGGCCAGCTGGTTCGGTCGGGGTCCTTGACCACGATGTCGAGGAGCCCGTCCAGCCAGTAGCAGGGGTATTCGTGGCTGAATTCGTACCCCAGCTTTTCAGCGAGGTGCACCGAGTTCATGTTGGCCGCGTCCCAGCTGGGGTAGAGGCCGTCATCGAGGCACGAGAGGATCAGCGCCGCGGCGACGGCGGAGGCGAGGCCCTTGCGGCGCTCCGATTCCAGGGTGTCGATCTCGATCTCGATGCCCTCCCGGTACACGGTGTAGGAGGAGGCCACGGACACCGGCTCCCCGTCCTTCACGGCGGCGAAGCCCCGCCCCATCTCCAAGTACTGTTCCTTGGATTCGAAGTGGCACACGCCGTCCTCGAAATCGTCTATGTCCAGGCACTTGTCGTAGAGCGCCCCGTCGATCCGCTGGATCTCGTACCCCTCGGGCAGGGCGTCCACCAGCCGTTGCAGGTTCGCCCGGTCGAACTTCGCGCCCTTTTTGATGGCGTACCGGGTCACCTTGTCGGCGTCGGGCTGGCACTCTTCGATGAGCTTCGCCCAGCCCTCCGAGGAGGGCACCATGCCCACCACGCCTTTGGGCTTGAAAGAGGCGAGCTCCCTGTTTGGCTCCCCCGCGAAGAAAGCGAACTCGGCGAGGTATGCCATGGCGGACCTGGGAGTTTCAAGGTCGGTCACGTAGATCCTGCTGTCCATCATCCCCTCGAGGCAGGAGGTGACCAGGGAATCCACCGCACCGGCAAACAGGTCCGTGACCTTGGATGTATCTTTCAGTTCGTAGATCATTTTTATCTCCTATTCTTTTGCGTTTTGGTACAGCTCGAAGGCGGTCTCGGCATGGGCTTCGTCTATGGCGTCGCTGGCTCGGTTGATCATGCTGGCCACGCACAGATCCTCCTTCAGGGAGAAGTTCCACTCCGTGAGGAAGCCTTCGTTCCAGCCGCCGTGGAAGGCGAGCTCGGGGCAGTTGACCCCCCGATAGATGCAGAGGCCGTAGTTGTCCAGCACCGGGGTCATCATGCGGCGGACGGTCTTCTTCTTGAGGAACCCGCCCCGCCGGTAGCTCCTTGACAGGGCGACGCCCAGCTTGCAGAGCTCCGTGGGCGTGGTCCAGAGGCCCGCCGCGGCGTGCTCGGGATAGTAGTGGAAGCCGTGGGCGGCGTCCTCCTTCTGGGCCAGACGGCCGCCGAAGGCCGCGTTGTCCAGCTTATCCTCGTCGAGGGGCTGGAAGTAGCCGGTCCGCTTAAGGCCCAGGGGCTCTGCCACCTCCTTCTGGAAGGCGTCCCGGAGGGTCATGCCCGTGATGCGGGTGAAGGCGAGCTCAGCGAGGGTGATCCCGCCGCCCGAGTACATGTACTGCTGGCCGTTGGGGTGTATTCGGCGGAGCTTGGGCGTGTTGCCCTTGCCTAAGAGCACGTCCTCTAAGCTCAGGGGCTCGTGGGCCGCCGGATAGCCCGGGAAGCCGTGGACGTTGTATCCCGCCGTGTGGGAAAGGAGGGCGGCGAAGGTCAGAGGCCCCTTCTTCACGATATCCGACACCACGCCGGAGATGTCCGCGTCCAGGTCGATCTTTCCCTTATCCACGTAGCGAAGCAGGGTCACTGCGAAAGCGGGCTTAGAGACGGACCCGGCCTGGAAGAGCATGTCGGGGTTCACGGGGAAATCCTGGCCGAACCGGCCGCTGCCTGAGCAGTAGGTGATGAACTCGTCCCCGTCATAGGTCGCCATACTGACGCCGCAACCGTTCCTGCCCCGGATGTGCAGCAGCTTATCCACGTCCATGCCGTAGTAGCCCTTGATGAGCTTGCGGGGGCCCTTCAGCATCCGCATCATGACCGCCTCGCCGTCGTCGATGACGCCGGTCTCCCGGAATCCCGCCTTGTGATAGACGTGGAGGCCCCGCTCGTTCTCGGGCTCCGTGGAGAGATAGAGCCGGTCCGCGCCGTTGTCCCTGAAATAGTCCATGATGGCTTCGAGGGCCCCCTGGCCATAGCCCTTGTCCTGGTAGCGCTGGTCGATCATGAACCGCCAGAGATAATACCGGTCCTCTTCGTCCTCGTCGCTGGGATCGAAGGCGAACATGCAGAAGCCCACCAGGGTACCGTCCGCGTAGATGGCGAAGGGCCGGGCCACGCCGGAATTTTCGGCGTTGGCCTCGTCAGCCTGCCGCAAGGACACGTCGTTGGGGGCCACGAAGGGCTGGTCCTCCCGGACGGACAGAGCGAGGACCGCCTCCCGGTTGGTATCGTCGATGGGTACGAGTTTGATCAGCATATATGTATCCTCCAAATGTATTTTCGTCTGTTGAAATGAGTATAAAAAAACCGTGACGCGGTGACGCCACGGTCCAAATCAAAAACTTTTTGCCCAGCCAGAACTACCGGGCATACACCGAGGTCATCACGCTGTATTCCGTTGTCGCCGTAAACGTTTTGTTGCCCATGGATGATGACCTCCTTTCTTTATTTTTTCGCTTGCACTATATCAGAAAATGGCTCAAAAGTCAACGCGCGATTTCATATATTCAGCCCTGCCGCCCGCCCTCGGGAACATCAGCCGATAGTTCACGCTTCCCTTGACAGAACATGGGGCGAGACATATAATAACAGTTGTTGCGCAACAACCGATGCGCACCGATCGCTATTCTTGCTGAAGGAGAGGAAAGCCCATGCCCCCAAAGGTAAAGTTTCAACGGGAGGAGATCGTAGCCGCCGCCCTGGAGGCGGTGCGGGAGAAGGGGGTCGACGCCGTCACGGCCCGAGAGGTGGCCCAGCGGCTGGGGGTGTCCACCCGGCCCATCTTCACCTGGTACAGGACCATGGACCAGCTCCGGCGGGACGTGTTCGATATGGCCATGGAGCGGTACAGGGCCTATATCGAAACGGGACTCACGGAGCCCATCCCCTTCCAGGGCGTGTGGCGGCAGTATCTTCGCTTCGCCCAGCAGGAGCCGGAGCTCTATAAGCTCCTGTTTTTGACCCCGCCCGACGGGGCGATGGGCGGCGCCATGGAGGCCCTGACCTTCTCCCAGGCCCTGGCCCGGCCCTCCATCATGGCCACTTACCGCATGGACCAGCGGGCGGCGGATGGCTTCTTCCGGGACATCTGGCTGGCGGCCTTCAGCTATGCCACCCTCATCGTCACGGGCAACTGCCCCTACTCCCTGGAGGAGATATTGGCCGTGGGCGCGGAGCTGAGCCTGTCCGTCTGCAAGGCCTACAAGGAGGTCCCGGGCCTGGTGGAGGGGACCTACGACAAGGACGCCGTTTTCCGCCAGCTGGTAACGGAATGAGGCGCGGCACAAGCTATGGAGGACGTGTGCGGCAAGCTGACCGTGTTCTTCGAGGAACCATTCTGGGTGGGCCTCTTTGAGCGTACCCAGGGGGATTCCCTTTGCGTCTCCAAGGTGATCTTCGGTGCGGAGCCAAAGGAATGCGAGGTCCTGACCTATGTGCTGGAGCACTATCACGATCATTCCCAGCAGGCCCTCCAGGCCCAGCGGGAGATGATGAAGGTGGCGCGCAAGATTGTCAGCAAGGAGGAGCAGGAGGCCGAAGCGCAGCGCCGCTTCGAGCTGAGACAGCAGAAGAAAAAAGAGAAGAAGCGAGGCCACTGACGGCGCAATGGATCTATACAGGAGGATGGCATGGCGTTCGATTTCAAGAAGGAGTATAAGGAATTCTACTTACCCCCGGAGCGGCCCGAGATCGTGACCGTGCCCCGGGCCAGCTACATCGCCGTCCGCGGCAGCGGCGACCCCAACGCGCCGGACGGCGAATACCAGCGGGCCATCGGGGTGCTGTACGCCGTGGCCTACACCCTGAAGATGAGCTATAAGACGGACCATAGGATCGAGGGGTTTTTCGAGTACGTGGTGCCGCCCCTGGAGGGCTTCTGGTGGCAGGAGGGGATGAGCGGCATGGACTACAAAAACAAGGCCGCCCTGCAGTGGATCTCCGTCATCCGCCTGCCTGACTTTGTGACGAAGGCCGACTTTGATTGGGCGGTGGAGACCGCCAGCCGCAAGAAGAAGCTCGACTGCTCCAAAGCCGAGTTTTTGACGGTGGAGGAGGGCCTGTGCGTCCAGATCATGCACGTGGGCCCCTTCGACGACGAGCCCCGGTCCGTGGCCCTGATGGATGCGTATCTCCGAGAGAACGGCTATGAAAACGACCTTTCGGCGGAGCGGCTCCACCATGAAATATATCTGTCCGACGCCCGGAAGGCGGCTCCCGAGAAGTGGCGGACCGTCATCCGGCACCCCATCCGAAGGGAGGGTTGAACGTGAAATACAAAGAGATCATCACGCTGAAGGACGGGCGGACCTGCGTCCTTCGCAACGCCACCGGGGCGGACGCCCAGGGGGTGCTGGACAACTTCATCCGCAACCATGAGCAGACGGACTTTCTCACTACCTACCCGGATGAGATCACCTTCACCGTCGAGGGGGAAGCGAAATACCTGCAGGCAAAATCCGACAGCCCCAATGAGGTGGAGCTGGTGGCGGAGGTCGACGGCCGCATCGTGGGCCAGGCGGGCATCGAGAGCCTGGGCAAAACCGACAAGGTGAAGCACCGGGCGGACTTCGGCATCAGCATCGACGAGGAGTATTGGGGCCTTGGCATGGGCCGAGCCCTGACCCGGGCCTGCATAGAGCTGGCGAAACAGGCGGGCTATGTCCAGTTGGAGCTGCAGGCCGTGGCGGACAACGTTCACGCCCTGGCTCTCTATGAGAGCGAGGGCTTCACGGAATACGGCCGGAACCCCCGAGGGTTTTGCTCCCGGCTCACGGGCTGGCAGGCCCTGGTGCTCATGCGGCGGGAGCTGGACGAATGAACGGACACGAGGGCGGCAACATATGAGACTGGATGGTTTTGGGCTGCTGGTGAAGGACATGGGGACCATGATCCGCTTCTATCGGGACGTGCTGGGCTTTGAGATCCGGGAAAGCGAGGACACGGAAAACGTGTATCTGGTGAAGGACGGCACCCTGTTTCTACTCTATGGGCGAGAGGATTTTGAGAAGATGACCCACCGGAGGTACGAATACCTCACCGGCGTCAACGGCCACTTCGAGATCGCCCTCTATGTGGACACCTTCGAGGAGGTGGACCGGGCTTTTGCCGACGCCACAGCGAACGGCGCCGCGCCCATCCTGCCCCCCACCACGGAGCCCTGGGGCCAGCGGACCTGCTACATCGCCGACCCGGAGGGGAACCTGATCGAGATCGGGTCGTGGAACAAACCGTACGAACAGAAAGACCTGTGACAGGAGGAAACCATCATGAAGATACTGGTATTCAACGGCAGTCCCAAGAGGGAGAAGAGCGACACAATGTGCATCACCCGGGCCTTTTTGGAGGGCATGGAGGCGGCAGGGACCCAGGACGTGAAGATCATCCACGCCATCGACCGGCATGTGGAGTATTGCTCGGGCTGCTTCGCCTGCATGCACAACGGGGGCCATTGCATCCATGACGACGACATGCGGGGTATTTTGGAGGAGATCCTGCAAAGCAATCTCTTGATCTTCAGCTACCCCCTCTACTGCTACGGCATGCCCGCGCCTCTGAAGGCCATCATCGACCGCATCCTGCCCCTTAGCAAGATGACCATGGAGAAGGTGGGGGACCGGTACGAGCACGTGGGCCAGGCGGACTATTCCCATCTCCGCTATGTGATGATATGCGGCTGCGGCTTCCCCAACAACAAACAGAACTTCGAGCCTGCCGTCAGTCAGTTCAAGCTCCTGTTCCCGAACGGCCACACCATCCTCACCGTGCCCGAGAGCCCCATGTTCAACGTGCCCCAGGCGGCGGTGGTCACCGTGCCCCGGCTGGAGCTGGTGAAGGAAGCCGGGCGGCAGTACGCCGAGACGGGTACCATCGACGAGGCGCTCATGGCTGCCATCTGTTCCCCCATGATCCCCGAAGAGCGGTACGCTGCCATCGTCAATGCAGGAGCGTGATCCATGGCCATACGCACCAAGCAATTTCAAATACTGACCGATGCGGACCTCGCCTGGGAGCTCATGACGGACGTGTTCACCCCCGACGAGGGTCACGGCCCGGCGGCCCCCTTCTTCGAGTACGCCCTCACCTCCTCCTGGCAGGACAAGACCTACCTGCGGCTCGACCGATTCTGGCTGGACGGCGATTTGCCCGTAGGGTTCGCGTTCTATGAGGACGATCCCAACCGGATCCATTTCACTCTTCGCCCGGGGTACGAATACCTGGCCGGGGAGATGATCGACTATGCCGAGACGGCGTTCCCTGCCTTCGATGGGTCTCGGGAGCTGGCGCTGAACCAGGGTCAAACCGCCCTTATCCGGGAGGCGGAGACACGGGGATATGAGATCGTCCATCGGGAGGAGAACAAGGTCTTCGACTTTTCCACGGGGCAGCTCAGCCATCCCCTGCCGGCGGGCTACCGCTTCGTGGACCCCGACCGGGTGGATCCTCTCAAGGCCGCCCGGTGCATGTGGCTGGGCTTCAACGAGGGCAGCGGCCCCTTCGTGGGGTGGGAGACCCCCGGCACGGGCCCCCACGAGTTGTACCAGAGCGTGCTGGGGGCCACGCTGGCCCCCTCGCCCCACGCCACCTATGATCGCACCGTGGTCATCGCGGACGAAAATGGGGACTATGCCTGCTTCGCGGGCATGTGGTGGGTCAAGAAGAACGGGCTCGCCTACCTGGAGCCCCTGTGCACCGTGCCGGAGCATCGGCATCGGGGCCTGGCCGCCGCGGCCCTTTCCGAACACGACCGGCGGCTCCGGCCCCTGGGCGCCCGGCTCATGACCGGCGGTGTCAACGACTTCTATCGCCGAATCGGCTACCGGGACGCCATCGTGACCCTGCACTATACGAAGATCGAGAAAGAGGCAAAGTGAATGATTGACATCCAAAGCGAACGGCTCACCGCCGCGGAATACATCGGCTTTCTCGCCCGCACGGACCTGGGCAGCCAGTATCCCCGGGAGCGGTTCGAAACGCGCATCCCTAAGCTTCTTGAAAACGCCTCCGTCAGTCTGGCCGCCCGGAACGAGGACGGACTTCTGGTAGGGGTGCTGCTGGGGCTCACGGACTTCGCCTACTGGCTCTATGTGACGGACCTGGGCGTGGACCGGGACTATGAGCGCCGGGGCATCGGGCGGCGGCTCATGGGGGAGGCACTGGACCTGGCCGGGGGCGAGAAGGATATCGCCGTGTACCTCATCGCCAACGAGAACGCCGTGCCCTTCTATGAGAAGCTGGGCATGAAGCAGGCTGCGGAAGTCATGAAGTACAACCATATCGACTGGACCGAGTTCACTGTGGGACAGAACTGAGCAAAGATCGACAGGACAGGAGCCCGTGGACCAGGTATACTGAAGGCAGTCAAGGAAAGGAGACGGACCCATGGAGGACGTGGCCCGGGAGGTGCACCTCTCGCCCTTCTTCCTGCAGCGGGGCTTTTCCCTCATGACCGGCTATGGCATCGGCGAGTACCTCAGGAATCGTCGGCTCTATGAGGCGGCCCTGGATCTGCAGCGGGGCCCGGAGAAGGTCATCGATATCGCCTTTAAATACGGCTACGAGACCCCGGAGAGCTTCGCCAAGGCCTTCGCTCGCTTCCATGGCGCCACGCCCACCCAGGTCCGGGAGGGCGCGCCGACGCGGACCTTCCTGCCCCTGACCATCCAGATCACCATTCAAGGAGGCAATCAAATGGACTGCAAGATCACCCCCATGTTCCCCTTCAAGGTCATCGGCTTTCAGAAGGAGTTCGACTACGAAACGGCCTATGCCGAGATCCCCAGATTCTGGGACGAGATCTGTGAAAAGTACGCCAACAACGTCTACGCCGGGAACGACCCCGCCAACCCCTATGAGCAGGCCCTGGTGGACAACTGCATCGGCGAGTACGGCGTCTGCATCGACGACATCGGCTGCGGCAAGTTCCGCTATCTCATCGCAGGCAAGTACACCGGCGGCTCCGTGCCCGAGGGCATGGCCCTCTATGAGTTCCCCCGAGGGGAGTGGGCCGTGTTCGACTGCATCGGCCCCAACCCCCAGACCCTCCAGAGCGTGAACACCCGCGTCTTCCGGGAGTGGCTCCCCGCCAATCCGGACTACGAGCTTTGCGGCAACGCCACCGTGGAGTGGTACGACTGCATCAACGGTGAACCGACCGATCCCGACTATCACAGCGCCATCTGGGTGCCGGTGAAGCGGAAGGAGCAATAGGGCCTGTTCTTGCTCCACGCTTCGTAGGTTGCTTTTGTCCCTGAGCCGCGGTACACTCATCCCACAAGGAGGAGACCGCTGTGGACAGATATGTGACCGGGGACGTGATCCGCGCCCTGCGGGAGAAAAAAGGCATGACCCAGGAGGCTTTGGCCCAGCGATTGTTCGTCAGCGCTAAGGCGGTGAGCAAGTGGGAGACGGGGAAGGGCTACCCGGACATCAGCCTGCTGGAGCCCCTGGCGGCGGCGCTGGATATCTCCGTCATCGAGCTCTTGAATGGCCAGTCCGTCTCCAATCGGAATCGGGCCGGCAACATGATCCGGGGAAAGTGGTACGTGTGCCCGGTGTGCGGAAACGTGCTCTTCGCCGCGGGGGAGGCGGTCATCAGCTGCTGCGGGATCACCCTGCCGCCCTTGGAGCCGGAGGCTCCGGATGAGGACCACCGCCTGGAGGTCCGGCGGGTGGAGGACGAGTATCTGGTCACGGTGGACCACCCCATGACCAAGGACCACTATCTTTCCTTCCTGGCGGCGGTGTCGGATCGGGGCGTACAGCTCATCAAGCTCTACCCCGAGGAGGAGGCCCTGGCTCGTTTCCGGATCGAAGGCGTTCGCCGGGTGTACGGGTACTGCAATCGGCATGGGCTGTTTGCCATAAAGCTGTAAGTAATATGAGCTTGACAAGTAAACGTTCGTTTACTACACTGTAAGTAAACGAACGTTTACTTTTTTTGCGCAGAGGAAAGCTATGGGAGATACAAAGGAACGCATTTTGCAGACGGCCCTGGAGCTGTTCGCGCACAAGGGGTACGAGGCGGTGTCGGTCAGCGATATCGCCAGGGCCCTGGGCCTCACCAAGGGGGCCCTGTACCGGCACTTTGAGAGCAAGCAGGCCATCTTCGACGACATCCTCGCCCGCATGGAGCGGCAGGACGCCCAGGAGGCCCGGGATCACGATCTGCCCGAGGGGACCGTGGAAGAGGATCGGTCGGCGTACGAGGCCGCCAGCTTGGACGACATCATCGAATTCAGCAAGACCATGTTCCGCTACTGGACGGAGGACTCCTTCGCCGCCCCCTTCCGCCGGATGCTCACGGTGGAGCAGTACCACAGCCCCCGGATGGCCGGTCTCTACCAGCAGTACCTGGCCGCCGGGCCCATGGGCTACGTGGCGGACCTGTTCCGGAGCCTGGGCCTCAGCGACCCGGAGCGGCAGGCGGCAGCGTTCTACGGGCCCATGTTCCTCCTCTACAGCGTCTGGGACGGGGCGGAGGACAAGTCTGCGGTGACGGTCCTGCTGGATGAACATTTTGATCACATGAAATCGGAATTGGAAGGAGAGGGAAAATGAACGAGGATATCATCATTCGCCGGGAGATGGAGAAGGACTACCGGGCGGTGGAGGAGCTGACCCGGGAATCGTTTTGGAACGTGTACAAGCCCGGCGCCGACGAGCACTATTATGTACATATGATGCGGAGCCACCCCGACTTTATCCCGGAGCTCGATTTCGTGCTGGAGCAGGGCGGCCGGATCGTAGGCAGCATCCTGTACACCAAGGCCTGGCTGGGGGATGAGAGCGGCCAGCGCAAGGAGATACTTTCTTGCGGCCCCCTGTGCGTCCATCCGGCGTTCCAGCGAAAAAAGCTGGGCAAGCTCCTGATCGAACATTCCTTCGCCGTGGCCCGGGAGATGGGCTACGACGTGAACGTCAACTTCGGCAACCCCGGCAACTACATGACCCGGGGGTTCGTCAGCTGCAAAAAGAAGAATGTCTGCGCCTTCGCTTGGGATAATTATCCCACGGCCCTGCTGGTGGCGGAGCTAATTCCGGGGGCTCTCGACGGCCGACCCTGGATGTTCATCCCCAGCACCGCCGCCGACTGCTGCGAGGACGCCGCGGCGGTGGAGGCCTTCGACGCCACCTTCCCGTCTAAGGAGAAAGCTTGGGCCCCCAGTCAGGAGGAGTTCTACATCTACAGCCATTCGTCAGTGGTCCGGTAATGCGAACGCATAAAAAACGGGAGATGCTTCACCGCACCTCCCGTCTTTTCAAGCCCTATACTTCTTATATATCCTGTTATACGCGATCAAAAGCCCCGGTATCCCCAGAAGGCAGGTGACCATGACCAGGATGCCTGCCGCGGGGACGTGGAAACAGCCCAGGATGGCGGCGGCCCAGAAGCCCAGGGAGAAGACGCTTTTTCCGCTTCCAGGCGTATATGCCCAGGGCCGTGAACGAAGCGGCGCAGGGGAACATGATGAGAGGGAAGATCAGGTTTTCCATAGGCACCTCAAAACTCGAACCCGCTGCTCTCGCCCAGGGGTCGCTCCAGCATCTCAGGGTGGGCGAAGATGTGCTTGATGAGCTTCAGGCTCTTGGCGAAGTAGAACCCGTCGGCGATCCGCTCGTCCAGCGTGGCGCCGATATCCACCAGGTCCCGGACCTCCTTCGTGCCGTCGGGCATGAGCACCTCGGCCTTGTGGAGGGCGCCGATGGTGATCATGATGCTGTTGGTGCCGTAGTTGCTCAGGTGATGATGGACGGCAGGACACTTGATGGAGCCCAGGTTGCTGGTGAGGATGGTGGTGTAGTTGGGGTCCCCTTCGGTGAGCCCCTTGGGGTTGATGCCCCAGAAGTCCAGCCATCGGATGATCCGCACCGCGGGGATCAGGATGAACCGGGGCAGGGCCGCGAACTTGTCGAGGAGCTCGTCCACGCCGCCGGTGGCGTGCTCGCTCTTTCGCGTCTCCTTCACGTTCCCCACGATGCGCTTACTGATGGTGTCCAGGGTATCCTCGTCGGTGGGCTTTAGGACCATCAGGCTCTCCTCCGCCCCGTCGGCGAACTTGCGCTTCACCACGAAGGAGATGGTGATCTCGTTCCGCTCGTAGAGCCGATACCCCTGGATGAACCGGTTCATCAGCGGCCGCTCCTTCACCATCCGCGCCATGCCCGTGACGGCGGCGTGAAAGAGCGTAGTTCCGTGGCGTCGATGTTGTCGTAGAGGAACACCTCGCAGTCCGTCCGGTAGGGCCAGAGGTAGCACATGACGGTCTGCAGGCCCGGGGCCTTCACCCGGCGGCCGTCCCGCCGGTCCCCCCACCTGCGCTTCTTCTTGGGTTCGTTGCTCATAGTCCTCTCCTTATGGTCGTTGGTCGATGGGGAAACAGACAAAACTCACGCGCTCTTCTTCTCCTCTTCCTCCTCGAGGAGCCGGTAGGCCACCTTTCCCACCAGGGTCTTGGGGAGCTCGGTTCTGAATTCGATCTCCCTCGGCAGGGCGTATTGGGCGATGTGGAGCTTGAGCTGATCCATGATCCGCTCCTTCAGCGCCTCGCCGGGCACCTGTCCCTCTTGAGGCACGATGAAGGCCTTCACCCGCTGCATCCGCCGGGGGTCCTTCACGCCGATGACGCAGCTGTAGGCAACCTCCGGGCAGCTGTCAATGATGTTTTCGAGCTGCCCCGGGTAGATGTTGTAGCCGTTGGTGATGATGAGCCGCTTCAACCGCTGGCGGAAGTACACGTACCCGTCCTCGTCCATGGACCCCAGATCGCCGGTGTAGAGCCAGGTGTCCCCGTCGGGCAGCACCCGCAGAGCCTGGGCGGTCTCCTCCGGGTGCTTCAGATACCCGGTCATGAGGGTGGGCCCCTTCAATATGATCTCCCCCTCGGTGTTCGGCGGCAAAAACTCCGCCGTGCCGGGTTTCACGATGGCGTAGACCGTATCGGGGAAGGGCAGACCGATGCTCCCCTCCCGGTGCTCGTCCCGGGGGGTGAGGCAGCTGGCCGTCACGCACTCCGTGAGCCCGTAGCCCTCCCGCACCTGGATGGAGGCGTGATGCTCCCGCAAGAAGGCGTCGATCTTCTTTTTCAGCTCCACAGACAGGGAGTCGCCGCCGCAGAACATGCCCATGAGAAAGCCCATATCGAGATGATCAAGCTGGGGCATATGCAGGAGCGCTTCGAAGATGGTGGGCACGCCCGCGATGAAGTTGGGCTTCTTGTGCCGCAGCATCTGGGCGTAGGTCTTGGGGTTGAAGGTGGGCATGAGGACGCAGCAGGCCCCGTGGATCAGCACCGTGTGGATGTTGATGCCCAGTCCGAAACCGTGGAACAGGGGCATGCAGCTCAGCATCTTGAGCCCCGTGCGGAAGGTCAGCCCTATAGCCTCCATGGCCTGCATGGCGCAGGCGTTGAAGTTGAGGTCCGTGAGGCAGATGCCCTTGGGCACGCCGGTGGTGCCGCCGCTGTAGAGGATGACGGCGGTGCGGAGCTTCTCGAAGGACGGGGCGGGCAGCTCGATGGCTCCGTCGCCCTGCTTCAGGAATTCAGACCACAGCAGGTGGGGCGGTTGGGGGAATTTCAGGTAGTCCTTGCCCTTCTTGATCAGATACAGCGCTGCAAGGTGCAGGGGAAGCTCGTTCTGCATCCGGCAGGTCAGGATGGTCACCGGATGGTCCACGTCCTGCAACGCCGCAGCCACCTTCTCATAGAACAGGTCCACGGTGACGATGACACGGCTTTCGGCCACGTTCAGGTAGTAGACGATCTCGTTCTGGGCGGACAGGGGGTGCACCATGTTGGCTACGGCGCCGATGCGGTTCACGGCGTAGAAGCAGTCGAGAGCCTGGGGGATATTGGGGAGACAGATGGTCACCGCGTCCCCGGGGCGGACGCCGAAAGCCCAGAACGCCCGGGCGGAACGCTCGATGCGGCGGATGAATTGGGCGTAGGAGGTCTTTTTGTTATAAAACTCGTAGGCGGGCTCGTCGGGATACTGCTTCGCCACCCGGTCCACCAGCTCGAACATGGTGGCGTCGGGGTAGGTGAGATGCTGTCGGGGTCGGTCGGTGGGTTCCATCCTTCATTCCTTCAAATATTTGATATACCAAGTATACCATAGCCGGCCGCATATCACAACTGCTTTCCGTGAAAAAGGGCTACAGGGTCGGTTTTTGGTGAATTGCTACGATCCGTAGCAAAAAGATGGCCAAAAGACATCAACTGTCGCTTGTTTTGTAAGCCGCCGTTGCGTATACTGGGGGCATCAAAAGCAAGGAGGACAGGAAAATGACGTTTACACAGAAGCTGAAGGAGCTCAGGACCCGGGCGGGCATGTCCCAGGAGAAGCTGGCCGAACGGGTGGGCGTGAGCCGCCAGGCCATCACCAAGTGGGAGACGGACAAGGGCGCCCCGGAGATGGAGAACCTGCTGGCTCTCAGCGACCTATTCGGCGTCAGTGTGGATGAGCTGCTGGGCCGGGAGAGCCGGCGGCCGACGGCGGGCTATCTATATGAGAGCGTGACGGAGTACGATGTGGCAGACCCCAAGCGGTACGACGTGAAGCTGGGCGGCGCCCGGCGGCTGACGGTCCGAGGCTATGAGGGGGAGAAGCTGCGGGTGCGGCTCCTTTCCGACACCCTCTCCACGTTGGAGGCGGACTGCAAGGTGAGGATCGACGACAGCCGGGGGCGCCTGGACGTGGACCTCCAACGCCTCAACGGCCTCACCGAGGCGGCGGCCCGGGAGGGGCTGACCATCGAGCTGGACCTGCCCAACAGATACATCAACCATGTGGAGCTGGCGACCAATGTGAACGAGCTCATGATCGGGGAGCTGGTCGCCGAGGAGCTGGAGTTCGATGGAAAGGTCCAGAACGTGACCGTGGACGGGTTCGAGGGGGCTTTGGAGATCGACTCCAACCAGGACATGAAGGTGGATTGCCGCCGCCTCACGGGGAGCCTGGCCTTCAACCAGGTGGCCGCTGTGTCCCGGCTCACCCTGCCCCAGGACTTCGCCTTCGTCGCCCGCAAGCGGGGCCTGGGCAACAGCCTCTACTTCGAGGAAGCCGGCCAGCGGGCGGAGGACTTCTCCGACCCCGACGCCCAGACCGTCATCGAATTGAACGGCATGAAGAGCGAGCTGTTTATATGCCGGTGATCATTTTTCTACGAAAACAGGGACCGCGAAAACGCGGTCCCTGCGTCGTTTTGGAAGACTATAGCATAGCGGACCCACCCGTGACGATCCAGGCGGCCAGGGAGGCTACGAGAAGAGCGCCCGGGTACACGCTGCCCGTGCGGCGGTACAGGTATGTGCAGAACAGGCTGAACACCAGCACCTGGGGCACGAACAGGATAAGGAGCGACATGAAGGGGCCCCCGAAGGTGGACCCGAAGAGCACGTCCGCCCCAGGCCCGATGCCCAGGAAGAAGGGGATGTACTCGATGAGCACGATGAGGAGCACGCCGCCCACCATCATGAGGGCGTTGCGCCACCAGGAGCCCAGGAAGCCCTTTGCCCCGGGTTCGTAGGTGGCCTCGGTGCGCATGGAGGCCATGATCTTCGAGTTGTTCAGCAGGAAGAACAGGGCGAACAGGGGCAGGTACACACAGAACTGCCCGAGGCGCGCCCAGGTGAAGGTCTTGAAGAAGGGCCAGATGAACCGGAGGTCCAGAAGATACAGGCACCCCGCGAGAGCCACCACGGCGTAGACCATGCCGAGCAGGCACAAGACCAGCAGAGCGGACTTGCCCAGCAGTTTCCAGCTGATCTTCCGCGGTTCTTTCTCCGCCCCCAGGCCCATGCCGTAGAAGCCGTCGAAGGTCTCCGTCTTTTTCGCCTTCCGCCAGGCGGTGAGGGAGGTGACCAGCATGACGATGATGAGGAGACTGTACCAGCCGATGAAGCCGTTGCCCACGGTCATGCGGAAGATCCCCTCGGGGAGGGGCAGCAGCGCGTGACCCAGCTGGGTCATGAACGGGTAGGTGAAGCCCGCGATGAGCATGGTAATGACGGCCCCGCGCCACCACTTGCCCCGGGGCTTGATGTTCGCTTTCGGCGGCAGGGGCTGGACGACAGCTGCAAAGAAGGGGATGGTGAGCAGCAGCTCAGCCAGCGGCACCATGGCGAGAAGCGTGACCAGCATGGCGAAGAGCACCAGCCACTCCTTGCCCATGGCAGTCTGGTCCGTGGACGCGAGATCGTTCATGCTCTCCGGGCCGAAGGCCGCTTTGAACCAGTCCAGGGCCACGGCGAGGCCCCGGGCGTTGTGGGTGGTGAGCCGGTGGTTGGTGTAGAGGAGCTCCATGCGCCGGGCGGTGCCGTCCTCGAAGCTCCCGAAGGTGGTGTCCCAGGCCGCCTGATCGGCGGTGGTGCCCAGGAATTCACAGCGGAGGTCGGACTTCAGCAGATCGTCGTCCACCACCCGCTTATAGTCGCGGAAGTAGCTGAACTCGTCCCACTTCGCCTGCAAAAGGAGCACGTTGTTGAAATGGATCTTGCCGGTGTCGTAGACGGAATCCCGGAACAGCTCGCCGCACTGAAGGACCGTGGCCCGGGGCTCGTACTCCGTGCCCGCGAAGGCCGCCGCCACGGACCAGCCGGCCCAGGTGCCCATGGAGTGGCCGCTGATGCCGAGGCGGGAGCTATCCACGTTGTCCATGGTGGCGAGGACCGCGTAGGCCGCCGCGCCGCCGCAGGAGCTGTCATAGATGGCGTTGCCGTCCTCGTCCTTGGAATAGTAGTCGTTGAAGAAACTGAGATTGGAGAAGTTCATGAGCAGCCGGTAGCGGACCGTGCCGCCCGCCTTCTTATAGGTGCCCAGCTCCACGCTCTCCTCGCCGTAGTTCACCTTCACGGTGTGGTTCACATACCCCCGCTCCTTGAGACCGGGCTCGGAAAAGCCGTGGCCGTATTCATCGAGGGACAGGACCACCACGCCCCGGCGGGCCAGCTCAATGGCGTAGGCGGCGTTGGTCTCTCGATCGTTCTGGTAGCCGTGGAGCAGGAGCACGCCCGGGGCTTTGTTCTCCGCCGTGGCGGTCCTGGGGGTGTAGAGCTTGTAGGTCATCATCCCCAGATGCTCCTCGCCGCCCTCGCCCCGATAGGCGTCGATGACACCCTCGGTGACGACGATGTTGCCGTGGTCGGTCTGGATGCCGTTGGCGATGGTCAATGCCACGAAGGCGCAGATCAGCAGCAACCCCAGCAGCACCGTCCACTTAGTCCTCTTGGTTCTCATGGTTTTCCCCTTTCCTATGGAAACAGGACGCCCCAGATCAGGGCGTCCACCGGTTGGATATGTTACAGTTTCACCGTCTCCGCTGGCGCCGTAAAGGAGCTGAAGGTGGCCTCCGCATTCTCGAAGTAGAGGACCTGGGTGTTGCCGTCGTCGGGGTCGTACATCCGCCGAAGGTTGGGGTACTTTTCCAGCATGGCGACCTTCACCTCGCGCCGGTCGTCGTCAAGGAGCTTTCCGGCGATGCGGACCCAGGCGCCGTTAGCGAAGGCGCAGATCTCCGCTTTGGGGTTCGCAGCGAGCTGCTTGGAGACGGGCTTGATCTTGCCGGTCTGGATGTACAGCTTCCCCTCATAGACCATCTCGGTTCCGAAGGGCCGCACCCGGGGCTGGTCCCCCTCCACCGTGGCCAGGTAGTAGACCTGGGCTTCCTCCAAAAACGTACACACTCTTTCTGCACCTGTCATGATCGTTTCCTCCTGATCATATATTTCCTTTTCAGAGTATTCGTTTTCCCGCCGATTGTCAAGAAGGCCCCGGTCTGGTATACTCTTTCCATCACAGGCAGGAGGGGATAGGATATGAAGTGGCTGATCGCGTCGGACCTGCACGGGTCGGCGTACTATTGCAAGGCGCTGCTGGCGGCCTTTGAGCGGGAGGGGGCGGATAGGATGGTGCTCCTGGGAGACCTCCTCTACCACGGGCCCCGGAACGACCTCCCTCGGGACTACGACCCCAAGACGGTGACGGCGCTCCTGAACGAGCATGCGGCGGACATCCTGGCCGTCCGGGGCAACTGCGACGCGGACATCGACCAGGTGGTGCTCCGGTTCCCCATCTGGGCGGACTACGCCCTTTTAGCAGAAGAGAAGACGCTCATATTCGTCACCCACGGGCACCTGTTCCACCTGGATCATTTGCCGCCCCTTCACGAGGGGGATATCCTGCTCCACGGCCACACCCACGTGCCCGCCTGCGAGCAGCGCTTCGGCGTCACGTACCTGAACCCCGGCTCCCTCTCCATCCCCAAGGAAAACTCCCCCCACAGCTACATGACCCTGGAAAATGGCCTGTTCCTCTGGAAGGAGCTGGAGAGCGGCGAGGTGTACAGGGAGTTTAAACTTTGATTTTGCCGCTTTTTTCTCTTCGGTGAGGGTGCGAAGCCGAGCGCTGCCTGTGGCAGAAAAAGCGAGGCGCAGCACGGGCAAACCAATGAGAAAGCAAGCGACAGCGAAGCTTTTGAATATGGTTTGCCCCTGGGTGGAAAAAAGCGGCGCAAAAAAGAGAAGCTTAAGAAAAATGAGATGGCTATGCGCATTACATAGCCATCTTCTTAAGTTTCTCTTTTTGGGCGACTTTTTCTCCTTTGTATAAAGAGAAAAAGTCGCAAAGAAAAAACTAAATCTTCTTTACAAACAAACACCGGATCGCATTCAATACCGCCAAAATCATGACGCCTACGTCCGCGCCGATGGCCAGCCACATGTTGGCAAGCCCCAGGGCGGAGAGGATGAGGCAGACGGCCTTAACGCCCAGGGCAAAGACGATGTTCTCCTTCACGATCCTGAGGCACTTCCTCGAGATGCCGATGGCCTGGGCGATCTTCAGTGGGTCGTCGTCCATGAGCACCACGTCCGCCGCCTCAATGGCCGCGTCGGAGCCCAGGGCCCCCATGGCGATGCCGATGTCCGCCCGGGAGAGCACCGGCGCGTCGTTGATGCCGTCGCCCACGAACGCGAGGCCCTTGCCGCCGTTCTCCGCGATCAGCGCCTCCACCGCCGCCACCTTGTCCTGAGGCAACAGCTCCGCCTTATAGTCGGTGATACCCACCTCGCTCGCCACCTGCTCCGCCACCTCTTTGCGGTCGCCGGTGAGCATGACCGTCCGGCGTACGCCCATCTTTTTTAGGGCAGCCATGGCCTCCCGGGCGTGCTCCTTCAGCTGGTCCCGGATGACGATATGCCCGGCATATGCCCCGTCCACGGCCACGTGCAGGATGGTCCCCACGTGGTGGCAGGGGACGAATTCGACCCCCAGCCGGTTCATGAGCCTATCGTTCCCCACGGCGACGGCGTGGCCGTCCACCCGGGCGGTGATGCCGTGACCACTGATCTCCTGCACCTCGCTGACCCGCTCCCGGTCCACCGGCTTAGCATAGGCCCGCTGGAGGCTCAGGCTGATGGGGTGGGAGGAGGGGCACTCGGCGTGGGCGGCGAGCTCCAATAGCCGCGCGTCGTCCAGGGGGCTGTGGTGGACCGCGGTCACCTCAAAATTCCCCTTGGTGATGG
The DNA here is from genome assembly GCA_902802805.1 of uncultured Eubacteriales bacterium. GTDB lineage: Bacteria > Bacillota > Clostridia > Christensenellales > CAG-138 > RUG472. Next base: position 3,871 of record CADCNE010000038.1, on the reverse strand, counting down.
TGCCGGTCTTGTCGAAGGCCACGGTGGTGACCCCGGCCAGGGTCTCCAGATAGTTGGAGCCCTTGATGAGGATGCCCCGGCTGCTGGCGCCGCCCAAGCCCGCAAAGAAGCTCAAGGGCACGCTGATGACCACGGCGCAGGGGCAGCTGATGACCAGGAACGTGCAGGCCCGAAGGAGCCAGTCCCGCCAGACCCCGGCCATGTCCGCGCCGGTCACGAGCAGAACCAGCGGCGGCAGCACCGCCAAAGCGAGGGCCGAATAGCACACGATGGGCGTGTAGACGCGGGCGAACTTGGAGATGAAGTTCTCCGACTTCGACTTCCGGGCAGCGGCGTTCTCCACCAGGTCCAGTATCTTCGATGCGGTGGACTCCTCGAAAGCCGCCGTGGTCCGCACCCGCAGCACGCCGGATAGGTTGATGGAACCGGAGAGGACTGTGTCGTCAACGCCCACGGCAGACGGGCGGCTCTCGCCGGTCAACGCGGCGGTATCCAAAGAGGAGACGCCATCCACGATGACGCCGTCGATGGGCACCCGCTCCCCGGGCTGGATGACGATGATCGTGCCCACGTCCACCTCGTCCGGGTCCACCTTCTCAAGAGACCCATCGTCAGCTTCGATGTTGGCGTAGTCCGGACGAATGTCCATGAGCTCGCTGATGCTCCGGCGGCTCCTGCCCACGGCCACGCTCTGGAAGAGCTCGCCCACCTGATAGAGGAGCATGACCGCCACGCCCTCGCCATACTCCCCGAGGGCGATGGCGCCCACCGTCGCCACGGTCATGAGGAAGCACTCGTCGAAGACCTTGCGGTTCTTCATCCCCAGGGCTGCCTTGCGCAAAATGTCCCAGCCCACGGTAAGGTAGGGGATGAGGAACAGCCCAAACACCGCCCACTTGGGCAGGCTGACGTCCACGATGCCCTCGGAGATGAGATACACGGGGACAAATAATATCGCCGCAACGATAATTCGGATCAGCAGTTTCTTCTGTTTAGTATTCATGTGCTTTTCTTTTTCCGCCGCTTTTTCTTTTCACTGAAAAGAAAAAGCGGCAAAAGAAAGGGATCAAAGGAAAATCTCGCAATCCGGTTCGGCCTTCTTGCAGTTCTTCAGCACTTCGGCCATGACAGCCGTCTCGTCGGCCCCTTCCTCGAAGGTGACCTTCATCTTCAGGGTCATAAAGCTGACCACCGCGTCCTGGACGCCGGGGGTCGCCTTGGCGGCTTCCTCCATGAGGTTGGCGCAGTTGGCGCAGTCCACTTCGATCTTGTAGGTCTTTTTCATGCTCTTTTCCTCCCATGCTTTTCTTCGATATGCTCCATGCCCTGTCCGATGACGGTGCGCACATGCTCATCGTCCAGCGCATAAAAAACGGTCTTCCCCTCCCGGCGGCTGCGAACGAGCCTTGCCTGCTTCAGGATGCGCAGCTGGTGGGAGATGGCGGACTGGGTCATGTCCAGGAGTTCCGCGATGTCGCACACGCACATCTCCGACTCGAACAGCACGTACAAAATGCGTATCCGGGTGGTGTCCCCGAACACCTTGAACAGCTCAGCGAGGTCGTACAGCCGCTTCTCGTCCGGCATCTCCGGCTTCACACGATCCAGGATCTCCGGGTGGGTGCACACCTCCTGGCAGACCTCCGCATACTTTCCTCTGGCCATACTGTCCTCCTTAAACATATGAACATCTGTTCATATGTTAGTATAGACCAACGTCCCTCTTCTGTCAATATCTCAAATAAAAAAACGCCGCGGTATCTCCGCGGCGCCAGCTTGTCAAAAAATCTTTTGACAAGCTGATTAGTCTGTCAGCAAAGGCTGGCAGAAGCCGTTTTCTCCGACCCGAAGCTGTGCTTTGCACCGCGAGAGGGAGGAAAAACGGCTAATTTACGGCACATTTCAAAGGAAATGGCGCCTGAAAGCGCCATTTCTACCTGCCTGTATGTTCCAATTCCTATTTGCCGTAAATGGTCTGCCACCTTTTTCGACAGACTGACGCCGCGGAAATTCCGCGGCGCATGGTCCGGTAAAGGGTCAGGCCTGGACGTTCTGGGCGGCGTAGGCGTTGGCGACGGCCTTGTAGAGCTCAGCGTCGGTAGCCTGGATGTAGGGCCCCACATAGAAGATATGGAGGATCCCGCAGGTCAGGGCGGACAGGAGTATCCAGCCCAGGAAGCTGAGGTCCAGCACGAAGGCGTCCGCCTTGTGTCCGTTCATCATCTTCCGGGACAGGGTGATGGCCTGGGTACCGGTAAGCTCGGGATGCTCCTTGAGAATGTAGGGCACCAGCCGATAGGAATACATCTTGATGATGCCGGGGACGATGAACAGCAGCGTCCACAGCGCGATGAACAGGTTCTTGAGGAACATGACCAGGATCACGTTCCCCCAGTTGTCCTTGAAGCCCGCGCCCAGCTCATTGAGCTCAGCGTTGCTCCAACTGTTCTTCAGGAAGAACCGGTAGCAGCCCACGATGAGGGGGTTGAACACCAGCAGCCCCAAGACAAGGCCCACCAGCCCGAGGCCGCCCAGGGAGATGGTGACGTATTTGTTCTGGGTGATCGAGACTTTCTCCACCACATCCAGCACCGCGCCGACCAGCCCGGAATCGCCCAGATCGGACAAATCCTCCACCATCTGCCGCTGCTCCGCGGTCAGATCTTGGTTGGAATCGTTCCGGCGTATGCTGGACCCGGCGCCGCCGCCCACCAGCAGGGCCAGGATCAACGCCACCAGCACACACTTCCAATAGTTCCGCTTGAAGGCGACCTTGGCCCGTTCCTTCAGCTCACTTCTGGTCCACATGTTTTCTTTCCTCCTATGATGTGAAATCTTGCATCACTATACTTATGTTGACTGAAAAAGTCAATAGCCGCACTCCGTCACGGTTCCACGTCCACGCCCAGTTCCCGAAGCTCCCGCCTGAGGCGCGCCATATCGCCCCGGTGGACAACAGCGTGCATCCCCAGACGGCGGGCGGCCTCCACATTACATGGGTTGTCGTCGATGAAGACGCAGCTTTCGGGCACCAACGAATAGGTCTTGAAAAACTGCTGGTAGATCTCATGCTCCGGCTTCAAAAGCCTATAGTCCGAGGATACGAACCGCCGCTCCCGGGGCAGATACTCGCTGCCCGGGATGGAGTCGAAGTACTTGTGGAAATCCTGGGACGCGTTGGAGAGCACGTAGAGGGGATACCCCTTCTCGTGGAGCTCCGTCACCAGTTCCTTCGCCCCGGGCATGGGGATCATCTCGTCCCACCAGTGGAAGACCAGGTCGCGGGTCGCCTGATGGAGCCGCTGAGGCAGCCGGGAACAGGCGCTGTTCACCACGTCCTCTCCGGTGATGTCCCCCCGGTCGAAGGCCACCCACTCCCAGCCCTTAAAGACCTCCCGGAGGAGGGCCTGGGCGTCGTCGCCGGTGTACCCGAGCCGCGCGATAAATGTAGGAGGGGCAAAGTCCATCAGGACCTGCCCCATGTCAAAGACGATATTTTGTTTCATGCTTTCAGAGCCCTCTTGTTCTTACCCAGGAGCCGGTCGATCCTGTCCCGGCGCCGCCGCTTGATCTCCAGCCGCTCGCCCAGGTCTCGGGAACCCACGCCGTACACCAGGTACAGGATGAGGCCGGACACGATCATGATGAACACCGTGGACGCGCACCGGCGGCCCAGGGCGTTCATGTTGGCGCCGCGGGTGGCGTCAGCCAGCATGCCCTGGATGACCATGGCGTAGGTGATGCCGTTGGGGCTCTGGAAGGTGGCAGACATGTCGTACTCGGTGAACAGGGCGTTGAAGTTCAGCGCGAAGACCGCCAGCACGCTGGGCAGGATGATGGGCAGCTTGACCCGCAGGAAGGTGCGCAGCGG
>CADCNE010000037.1 GCA_902802805.1 uncultured Eubacteriales bacterium | reverse complement strand
TTGGCGATGATGTAGCCCACCACAGGATACAGGCTCATGGCGTCGTGCTTATGGGCGGAGATCAGGGCCACCAGATAATCGTCCCTGGCCTTTTCCACTTCGCCGATGCTGCCGGTGCCGTACATCTTGTCGAGGGCCGCCGCCAGGGGCCGCTTGCAGACGGAGCTCTCCACGATCTTGCCGAAGCCCTCCAGCGAGAAGTCGTACCCCTCGAAGAAGGCCTTGAAGGGGATGCCCCCCTCCACCAGCAGCACGTCCTTGAGCATGCCCCGGCCGCCGCCCATGGCGCGGACCCGCAGGAAGGTGAGGACGTTGTCGAAATCCGCCTTGGCCTTGAAGTAGTGGGAGAAGGCCTTGTTCTTCGCCGTGGCCTTGAGCGCGTGCCTGAGGTACGCCCGATCGAGGGCGATGCTGATCATCTGGGGCTCCACGCTGACGGCCAGCCGCTTTTCAAGGGCATTGAGCTCGTCAGCCATGTCCTCCGGCAGGAAGGAATAGTCCTGGTCAGCGACGGCCTTCTCGAGAAGGTCCCGGTCGTAGAGGCCGCCCGCCTGCCAGGCGATGTCCTTCTGATCGAGAAGCCGGGCCTTGATGAGGGTCTTGAGATTCATCACGTCGCTCTGTAAGAGGAACAGGTCCGTGATCGCCGGTTCGGGGCTGAGGCTCCTGACCTCCTCCCGCATGGCGATGAGCTCCCGTTCGATCATCTTCTCCCCGTCGCCCTCGCCGGCGTCGGGCAATGACCCGTAGCGATCGTCGATCAAAATGCGCAGCGCGTCGCCCATGGACCCCTCCGCCATGCGCTTGAGGGCCGTGTCGTCCAGCAGGCGCCGACTCAGCGCGCTGACGCGGGCACAGGCGTATGCGTAGCTTTTTTGTGCCATAGGGTCGCCTCCCTTTAGTTAGGTGAACAGGATGCGGGCCGCGTTGGTCTCCTCGTTGAGCCGCAGCTCCGCCATGAGGGCGTTCAGGGAGCAGTCCTTCTCATAGCTGCCGCCCAGCAGCAGGAAGCCGCCTTCGCATGGCGCGTCCTCCTCGCTCAGGGTCAGCTTCACGGGGACCTTCGTAAGGAGCTTTTCGATCAGCGCCCGATCCTGTTTGGCGGGCAGGACCTTGTCCCCTTCGGCCGCCTCCGCGGTCAAAAGCCGCAGGAGGATGGCCTCCCGCCTTTGGCCGGTGAGGGCGTTGAGCTCCTTCGTCGCGGCGGCAAAGGCCTCGTCCAATATGCGGCGCCGGACGCCCAACGTCTCCTTGCGCCCCTCCAGCTCCGCACGGGTCCGCGCCCCATCGAGGACGCCCTTTACGGCGGCGTCCCGACTGGCGGCGGCTATATGCGCCTGCTCCGCTATTCTCTTTTCGCAGTCAGCCGTCACGGTGCGGCAGCTCTCCGCCGCCTTGTCCCGCGCCGCCGAAGCGTCTGCCTCGGCCTCGCTCAGGATCCGCTCGATCAGCTTGTCCGCGCGATTTCCCGGATTCTCCATGAGTGCTTCCTCACAGCTTGACGCCGAAGATCAGGAGCATAGAAATGAGCAGGGAGAAGATGGCGTAGGTCTCCACCATGATGGCCATCAGCATGCAGTGACCGAACTCCTCGGCCTTCTTGCCGATGGTGTTGATGCCGGCCGCAGCGACCCGGGCCTGATGGATGGCGGAAACGAGGCCGCCCAACGCCATGGGGAAGGCGGCGAAGAACAGCTGCCAGCCCTGGGAGACCGCCACTTCCACGGCGCCGCCGGGGAGCAGGCCCGCGCGCATGGCGATGAACACTGCCACCACCAGGCCGTAGATGCCCTGGGTACCGGGAAGGAGCTGCAAAACGAGGGCGTTGCCGAAGCGCTCCGGCTGCTCGGAGACCAGGCCCGCGGCGGCTTCGCCCGCGATGCCCACGCCGATGGCGCTGCCCAGAATGCCGCCGGCCGCGGCGACGACGGCGCCGGCCGTGGCCAGGATGATGCCCAGATTTGCCTTGATGAGTTCCAACATGTTGCTTTTTCCTCCTAATTGAATATCACTTAGAGATCTGAACGTGCTTCGTCTTATATTGCAGGGGCTTGAAGGCCCGACCGCCCTCTTCATAGAACTTGCCGAAGAACTCCACGTACTGGAGCCTGGCGCAGTGGACAAAGGTGCCCAGGGTGTTGATGGCGATGCTGAAGATATGCAGGGCCACCAGCAGCACCACCGCGATGAGGAATCCCACGAACTTCATGACGCCGCTGCCGCCCATGAGCATGGAGCAAAGGGTGTTGAACACCATGGCGAGGTAGCCCGTGGCGATGCCCAGGGCCAGGAGACGAGCGTAGGACAGGATGTCCGAAAGGTAGCTGGTCGCTCCGTAGAGGCCGCCGAACCCGGACGCGAGACGGGAGATGGGGTTCTTCTTGTCCCGTCCCTTGAAGAGGAGCACCATGGCCGACCCCGCCAAGATCATCACGAGGCCCACGGTGTTGAGATGCAGGGCGTTGTACCAGCCCAGCTCGAAGGGGGGATCGAAGAACCCAGAAGCCATGGGCAGGGCCGCCAGGGTGAGACCCACGAGGACCAGCACCCAGGAGAGGTTGTCGAACACGGCGCTCTGCCAGTCCTTATCCTGGAAGCACATCTTCATCTTGATGAGATGGCCGCAGCAGATATGGATGACGCCCAGCAGCAGGCAGAACAGCAGCATGCCCACCGGGTTTCCCGTAGGATCGAGGAGCAGAGGGAACTTGTCCGCCGTGCCGAAGATCACGTCGAAGTCGAGGCCAAAGAAGGTGCCCACCAGCACGCCCCACACCATGGTGGAGCGGCCGCCCCAGAAGAGGACCATGGCGAGGCCCTTGAGACCCCCCGTAGGCTTCTTCAGTTTCAGGAACAGCCAGGCGCCCAGGGAGAGGACGATGCCGTAGCCCGTGTCCGAGAGCATGATGCCGAACAGGAAGATATAGAACGGCGTCATGTAGGGCGTAGCGTCGATGCCCCGGGCATCGGGCAGGGAATAGAGGTTGATGAGGGACTCGAAGGGGGTGTTGAAGGCGTCGTTCTTCAGGACCGTAGGCGGCACCTCGTCCTCCGCCGGGTCACGGTATTCGGTGTAGTAGGCGTCGGTGACGGACTTGAGGGCCTTCTCCACCTTGTCCACTTCGTCGGACCGGACCCAGCCCTCCAGCCGGAAGACGGAGGTATCCTTCTCCACCTGGGTGTCGGCGGCCAGATTGTCCCGTTCGATGAGCAGGGCGTCCGCCGCGTTCTCGAGAACGTCCAGGCTGACGCCGCAGCTCTCCAGCTCTTTCTGGAGCTCGATGAGCCGCTTCTCGCCGGCGATCTCGTCCTGTTCGAGGAACAGCATGGCCTCCCTGGGAGTGCCCTTCATCTTGGGGAAAGCTACGTCGGTCCAGTTGATGGTCTTCAAAAACCCGGTCACCAGACGGGCGTCCTCCTTGAGACATGCCAAAATGGCCGCCCGGGCGCCCGGCTCCCCGTAGAACTCCGAGGAGATAGCTTCCTTCTCCCGGATGGCCGCCTCCGCCGCCGGGTCCACGAGGCCGGTGAAGTATTGGGTGAACTTGGTGGAGACGATGGAGGACATGTCCTGTTCCATTTCGGTCCAGGGCATCAAAGCGGCGTAGGTGGTCTTGTCCTTTTCCAGGCGCGCCTCGATCTGCTTCTTTTCCTCCAGAATGGCGCGGATGTGCTCGGCGGCCTCCTCGGCCTCCTTCACATCCAGCTGCATCTTCTCCAGCTTCTCCTCCCGGGCAGGGGCCAAAAAACCCTGCTTCTTCGCGTAGGGCCGGATGGCGGACAGGGACTCGGAGAAGCGGCTGATCCGCTCCGCCGCCTCGTCCAGGCGCTTGGCGCCCTCGCCCCCGTCGTCATCGGCGGTGACGGAGATGAGCTCCACGGCCCCGGCCTTCTGCAGGGCCCGTAAGATTTCCGTCTCCTCCTGGCGGATGCCCACCAGGGTGAGGCGCTTCATGGATACGATCATACCTGTGTATCGACCCTTTCCATAAGATAGGCTATCGCTTTGGCGAGATTCCCGCGGGCGGCGTTCTCCTCCTGAGCAACGGCTTCACGAGCCTTCGAGAGGACCTGCTCGGAGAGGGCTTTGCCGTCCTCCTCCGCCTTCAAAAGGGCCTCCCGGGTCTTTTGGCGCTCGCTTTCCGCCGCCGCCGCGAGACGTTCCGCCGCTTCCTCACGGGCGCGGGCCGCCATGTCCCGGGCGTCCGTTACCGCCTGGGCGCGGATGTCCTCGGCCTGCTGTTCCGCCGCACGGATCTTGTCGATCATGGAGTCCATGGTCCTTCCTCCTTTTGGGGTTAGGTAAGGAAAAGGGGGCAAAGTCAGCCCCTTTTATACGTTATTTCGTTCCGAACAGACGGTCGCCGGCGTCGCCGAGACCGGGCACGATGTAGCCGTGGTCGTTGAGTTTCTCATCGATGCAGGCCACATAGATGTCCACGTCGGGATAGGCCTTCTGGACCGCGTAGATGCCCTCCGGGACGGAGACGAGGCACACGAGACGGATGGTCTTGGCGCCGGCGTTCTTCACGAGCCGGATGGCCTCGATGGCGGAGTTGCCCGTGGCCAGCATGGGGTCCACGATGATGGTGTCCCGCTCGGAGATGTCGTCGGGGAGCTTGCAGTAGTAGCCCGTGGGCATGAGGGTGTCGGGATTGCGATAGAGGCCGATGTGGCCCATCTTGGCGTGGGGGATCAGGTTCATCATGCCGTCCGCCATGCCGAGGCCCGCACGCAGGATGGGGACCACGGACAGTTTCTCGTTGGCCAGCATCTTGAAGCTGCCTACGGCGATGGGGGTCTCCACCTCCACGTCCTGCAGCGGCAGGTCACGGGTGACCTCATAGCCCATCAGCATGGCGAGCTCGCCCACCAGCTCACGGAAGGCCTTGGTGCCGGTCTCCTTGTCGCGCAGAAGGGCCAGCTTGTGCTGTACGAGGGGATGGTCGATCACAGTAACTTTGCTCATAGATAAACCTCCTATATAAATGTTTCAGGGTTACGATTCATAGGCGCTGATCTTGTCGATGCGGCGCTGGTGCCGGGCGGCCCCGGAGAAGGGCGTGTCGAGCCAGGTGAACAGGATCTCCTTCGCCAGGTTCTCCCCCACCACCCCGGCGCCGATCGCGAGAGCGTTGGTGTCGTTGTGCTCCCGGGTCAGGCGGGCGGTCATGGTATCCGTGCAGAGGGCGCAGCGCACGCCCTTCACCTTGTTGGCGCAGATGCTGACGCCGATGCCCGTGGTACAGACGAGGACGGCCCGGTCCGCTTCGCCCTTCGCCACCGCTTCCGCCGCAGGGAAAGCGTAATCAGGATAGTCCACGCTGTCGGTGCCGCAGCAGCCGAAGTCCCGGACCTGATGGCCGGCGTCGGTGAGCCAGCCTTTGATCTTCTCTTTTAGGGCGTGGCCGCCGTGGTCGCACGCCAATGCAATGATCATACCCATTTGTTGCAGTATACCATAAAAAGGAGCCCCTTTCAACCATAACTTTGGAAGAAAGGGGCGCGTCCGAAAAAACTATATTCTTCGTCAACTGTTCTCTCGTGGGAAGAGCACCGTGAAGGCGGTGCCGGCGGTCTCGGAGCTTTCGGCGGCTACGGTGCCGCCCATGGCCTCCACCACGCTTTGGACGATGGCGAGGCCCAGGCCGGAGCTGTCCCCGGCGGTGCGGCTCTTGTCCGCCCGGTAGAAGCGCTCGAAGACGTGAGCAAGGTCCTCGGGCGGGATGTAGGAGCCGGTGTTGCGGACCGTGAGCTTCGCCTTCTTCCCCGCCTTCTCCAGGGACACCGTGATGGCGCTCCCGGCGTCGGCGTACTTGCAGGCGTTGTCCAGCAGGCATTCGAGGACGCTCTGGACCTGGGCTTTGTTGCCCTTCACGATGAGGTCGCTCTCCACGTTCTCGTCGATGGTCAGCCCCTTTTCAAAGGCCGCCGCCTCGAAGGCGAGGGCGGACTCCATGACCATGTCGCTGAGATCCAAACTCTCCCAGGCGCCCCGACCAGGGTCGTCCTCCATGCGGGCCAGGGTCAGCATTTTCTGGACCAGGTCCTTCATCCGGTGTCCGGCGGTCTCGATGCGATCGAGCTCCGGCACATCCTTCCCCTCGGTCTGCTGCTTCAATAGCTCGCTGTTGCTCAAAATGACGGTCAGCGGGGTCTTCAGATCATGGGAAGCGTCGGCCACGAACTGCCGCTGCATGTCCCAGGCCTTGGCCATGGGGCGCACGGCCCAGCCGGACAGGAGCCACACGAGGAGCAGCAGCGCCAGCCATACGCCCACGGCGAAGAGGGCCAGAGCCTTGATGGCGGCGGTGACCAGCCGGTCCTCCATGGCCGTGTCCACCACCGCCACGTAGGTCTTGCCGTTATGCTTTTCCACCGAGGTGCGGACGCCCTTGTTCTTCAGCTTCCCGCCCCCGGCGGCCTCCTTGGCCAGCTCCTGCTGTTCCTCCTCCGAAAAGTTTTCCAGCGTGCCGCTGCTCTTGCGCTCCACGGTTCCGGTTTCCGGATCGATGGTCAGCACCACCGCCCGCTCGAACCGGCTGGTCCGGCCTTCGCCGCCCTTCTCGCCCAGGGAGGTCATCAGCGAGCGCTTGAGCATCTGGTCGGCGTCGGAGTAGATCACCCGCCGGCCGCCTATGAACAGGACGGACGAGACCAGCAGCAGCACCAGCGTGACCACGGCCATGCTGGTGAGGATGAATCTTTTTTTCAGCTTTTGGATCATTTCTCCGCCGCCTCCAGCCGATAACCGAATTTGCGCAGGGTGGCGATCTGGACCGGCGCCTTCAGAAAGGCCAGCTTCTTGCGGAGGAAGGAGATATAGACCTCCACGTTGTTGTCCTCCGCATCGCTCTCAAAGCCCCAGACCTTGTTGATCAGGGTCTCCTTGCTGACGATGGCGCCGCCGACGCTCATGAAGATGCGCATGAGGGAGAACTCCTTCTTACCCAGGCGGACCTTCTTGTCCCCGTAGCTGAGGTCGCAGGTGGACAGGTTCAGCTTCAACTCGCCAAAGGAGAGCTCGTCCATGACCACCTCCCCCTGCCGCCGGGTCAGGGCCCGCACGCAGGCCAGGAGCTCCGACATCTCGAAGGGTTTGGTCAGGTAGTAGTCCGCGCCGCTGTCCAGGCCCTTCACCCGATCGTCGATCTCGGTGCGGGCGGTGAGCATGAGGATGGGCGTGTCGATCTTCTCCTTGCGAAGCTCTTTGGCGATGGAGAAGCCGTCCCGCTTGGGGAGCATGATGTCGAGAACGATGAGGTCGTAGACGCCCGACAGGCCGTTGTCGAGGCCGCTTTCCCCGTCATAGCTGATGTCGCTTTCGAAATGTATGCTTTTGAGCATCTCGCCCAGGGTCCGGGCCAGTGGCTTGTCGTCCTCTACGATCAGTGCGCGCATGAATGAATCCCCCTCGTTGTCCTTGTTGGCCCAATCCTACCGTACGAAGCTGAAATGAATCTGAACCTTTAGAGAAATAAGCAAAAAAGGATGGGCAGGAAGATGGCCGGCAGCAGGTCCATGACCTTGATGTGGGTGATCTTGAGCATGTTGAGGCCGATGGGCACCAGAAGGAGGGAGCCCACGGCGCCCATCTCCACCGCTGAGGCGGCGAAGAAGGAAGCGCTGACCATGCCGAGGACGGTGAACAGGCCCTGATAGAGGAACACGGCCGCCGCACTGAGGAGGACCCCGCCGCCCAGGGCGGAGGCAAGGAGCATGGCGGAGATGCCGTCGATGAGGGCCTTGGCGAACAGGACGCTGTGGTCGGCGGAGAACCCGTCCTGCAGCGCGCCGGTCACCGCCATGGCGCCGGTGCAGAAGAGAAGGGACGCGCTGACGAACCCGGCGGCGAAGCCCGCCTGCTTGTCGGGACCCACCAGCTTGCCGCTCAGCTTGTCCGCCAGGCGGTGGAAGCCGTCGTCGATGTTGAGGGTCGCGCCGATAGCCGCGCCTACCGCCAGGGACAGGATCATGACCAGGGTCTTCTCGCCCTTCAGCGCGCCGGAGACGCCGATGAGAATGACGCCGAAGGCCAGGCCCTCCATGACCCGCTCGTGGAGTTTTTCGCTGATGCCCTTGTGCAGCAGCAGGCCTGCCCCGCCGCCCAGGAGGATGGCGGCGGCGTTGACGATGGTGCCGAGACCTTTCATGGGAGAACCTTTTACCTTTTATTATTTGCACCTTTTTCTCTTTAGACAAAGAGAAAAAGGTGCCGAAAAAGAGAAACTTAAGAAACTATATGGCTGTCGTTCGTATGCTGTATTCTCTTCTTAAGCTTTTCTTTTTGCGCCGCTTTTTCTTCTGCTATGTGCAAACCATAGTCGAAAACAGCGCTGACGCTTGTTTTCTCCTTGGTTTGCCCGTGCTGCGCCTCGCTTCATCTGCCACAGGCAGCGCTCAGCTCCGCACTCACCGAAAAGAAAAAGCGGCACAGAAGAAATAGTTTAGATTCGTTCCACCGACAGGCGCACGGCTTCGCCGTTGATGTCCCAGTCCTTCTCATAGCCGGAGAGGTCGCCGGTGAGGGCATCGGCCAGGGTGTCGGCGGCGATATCGGCAGCGTACTTCTCGAAGACCGCCTTCACCTTGTCGCTGCCCTGATAGCCGATGCGGATATGGTCCGCCACCTCGAAGCCCGCCTCCTTGCGCATGGTCTGGAGCTTGCTGGTGAGCTCGCGAACGAACCCCAGCTCGATGAGCTCCGGGGTCAGGTTGGTGTCGAGGACCACGGTCACCTGCCCGTCGGTCTCGGAGACCAGGCCCTCCTTCTTCACGGCGGTGATCAGCACGTCCGCCTCGGTGAGCTCCACAGGCTCGCCGTTCGCTTCAAAGACGTACTTGCCGTCCGCCTTGATGGCGTTCACGATCTCATCCCCGGCGCCGGGCTCGGCCATCCTGTTGCGGATGGCACCCAGGAGCTTGCCGTACTTCGGGCCCAGAGTCCTGAGCTGGGGCTTCACGGCGTAGGAGATGAAGCTGGACGCGTCGTCCACGAAGCTGACCTCCTTCACGTTCAGCTCCTCGGCGACGATGGTGCAGTAGCCCGCGTCAAGGGGCTCGCCCTGGACGTACATGGCGGGCAGCGGCTGCCGGATCTTCATGGCGGCGTTGTTCCGGGCGGCGCGGCCCAGGGTCACGATGTCCAAAACCTCCTCCATGTTCTTTTCCAAATCAGCGTCGATCAGCGTTTCATCCGCAACAGGGAAGTCGCAGAGATGCACGCTGATGGGCGCATCCTTCTCCACCTTGCGGACCATGTTCTGGTAGATGGCCTCGCTGACGAAAGGCACGAAGGGGGCGCTGATGAGGGTCAGCTCCTTCAATACCGTGTAGAGGGTCATGTAGGCGGCCTCCTTATCGGCGGTCATCTCGCTCCCCCAGTACCGGTTCCGGCACCGGCGCACGTACCAGTTGGAGAGCTCGTCCACGAAGGACTGGAGCTCCCGGCCCGCTTCGGTGATCTTGAGGGCCTCAAGGTCCGCGTCCACGGTCTCGATGAGCGTCTGCATCCGGGACAGCACCCAGCGGTCCATGAAGCTCAGATTCTCCCGCCGCAGCGCGTGCTTCGTCGGGTCGAACCCGTCGATATCCGCGTAGAGTATATAGAAGGCGTAGGTGTTCCAGAGGGTGCCCATGAACTTGCGCTGATACTCGCTGACGGCGTCGCCGGAGAACCGGGAGGGCAGCCAGGGGCTGGAGCCCGTGTAGAAGTACCAGCGGACGGCGTCGGCGCCCTGGGTGTTGAGCACGTCGAAGGGGTTCACCACGTTCCCGAGGTGCTTGCTCATCTTCTTGCCGTCCTTGTCGCAGACGAGGCCCAGCACCACGCAGTTTTTGAAAGGCGCCTCGTCAAAGAGCAGCGTCGCGATAGCGAGCAGCGTATAGAACCAGCCGCGGGTCTGGTCGATGGCTTCGGAAATGAAGTCGGCGGGATACCGGCGCTCGAACTTGTCCTTGTTCTCGAAGGGATAGTGCCACTGAGCGAAGGGCATGGAGCCGGAGTCGAACCAGCAGTCCATGACCACGCTCTCCCGCTTCATGCTGCCGCCGCACTGGGGGCAGATGACGGTCACGTTGTCGATATGGGGCTTGTGGAGCTCGATATCCTCCGGGCAGTCGGGGGACATGGCCTTCAGCTCCGCCTTGCTGCCGATGACATGGATCTTGCCGCAGTCCGGGCAGACCCACACGGGGAAGGGCGTGCCCCAGTACCGCTCCCGGGTCACGGCCCAGTCGATGACGTTCTCCACGAAGTTGCCCATGCGGCCGTCCCGGATGGTCTCGGGGATCCAGTTGACGCTCTTGGTGAAGCGGACCAGCTTATCCTTCACCGCGGTCATCTTGATGAACCACTCCTCCCGGGCGTAGTAGATGAGGGGCGTGTCGCAGCGCCAGCAGAAGGGGTAGCTGTGCTCGAACTGGGGCGCACTGAACAGCTTCTCCTGTCGCTTCAGGTCCTCCAGCACGGGCTTGTCCGCGTCCTTCACGAACAGACCGTCGAAGGGCGTGCCGCCGCACATATGGCCGGAGGTGTTGACGAGCTGCAGGAAGGGCAGGTCGTAGACCTTGCCCACCCGGTTGTCGTCCTCGCCGAAGGCCGGGGCGATGTGCACGACGCCAGTGCCCTCGTCCAACGTGACGTAGTTGTCCGCGATGACCCGGTAGCCCTTCTTGCCGTTAAATCCGGCGCTCATGTCGAAGAGGGGCTCGTACTCTGTGCCGACGAGGGCGCTGCCGGGGAAGGTCTCCATGATCTCCACGTCCTCACCGAGCACCTGCTTCACCAGCGCCTCGGCCAGAATGTAGACCCCGTCCTCCCGGCGGGCCTTCACGTACACTTCGTTGGCGTTGACGCACAAAGCGACGTTGCTGGGCAACGTCCAGGGGGTGGTGGTCCAGGCGAGGATGCAGGTGCCGCTGCCGTCGGTCAGGTAGAACTTCGCGATGGCGGAGGTCTCCTTCACGTCCTTGTAGCCCTGGGCCACCTCGTGGGAAGACAAAGCCGTCCCGCAGCGGGGGCAGTAGGGCACGATCTTGTATCCTTTATACAGGAGGCCCTTGTCGTAGATGGTCTTCAGGGCCCACCACTCGGACTCGATGTAGTCGTCGTGGTAGGTGACGTAGGGGTCCTCCATGTCCATCCAGAAACCCACCCGGTCGGACATGTCCTCCCACTCGGACTTATACTTCCACACGGACCGCTTGCAGCCCTCGATGAAGGGCTCCACACCGTATTCCTCGATCTGCTCCTT
>CADCNE010000036.1:11334-19982 GCA_902802805.1 uncultured Eubacteriales bacterium | reverse complement strand
AGTTGTGACGGTGACGTTTGCTCTGAACGGTGGTGAATATAACGGCAGCACCGAGAACTTGACGCAGACGATCGCCAAGGGTGCCAAAGTCAGCGCACCCGATCCTGCGCCTACGAAGGACGGCTTCGTATTCGGAGGTTGGTTTGCACCGAACGCAACGGATGCGTTCGACTTCAGTGCAGCTATCGATGCGGACGTGACGCTGACGGCTCAGTGGACCGCGGCTGTGGCGAGCATCACAAAGGGCGATCCTGCGGTCACCACATACTACGCGACACTGGCTGATGCGATAGCAGCCGTTTCTACGGACGATACCGAAACAATCATCACAATGCTGGAAGATGAGGCGGTCGTAGCGGGAGTTACCGTTGCTGCCGGGAAGAACGTCGTCCTCGATCTAAACGGCAAGACCATCAGCGGTGCCTTGGATCCTGTGATCACCAACAGCGGGATCCTCACCATTAAGGATACCGGCAACGGCGGTACCATCTCCGGCACCTCCGTCCTGAGAACGGCCACCGGTTCCGCCACCACTGTCCAGAGTGGTATTCTGACTGGCGCCGACGGTTGTATCTGGACTGGCAATGCCACCGACTACACGGTCAACATCGAAGGCGGCACGCTGAGCGCCACAGAAAATGCGATTCTCATGGGCAACGGTAATTCCGGCAACGGTGTGAACGCCACCTGGAACATCACCGGCGGTACCTTCAATGGCTCCATGGTCGCGGACGGCGTCGCTGCAGGATACATCGCCTGCGGTATCTACGCGCCTGACGCCGCCATCTGGAACATCACCGGCGGAACGTTTAATATCACCAACGGCGTTGGTATCGTAGCTCGTGCGGGTATAGTCAACATTGGCAACGATGTGACCATCAACACTACCGGCAACACCATCGGCAAGGTCGGTGACTCCAACGTTGTTGTGCCCTGCGCTGCTATCGTGTATGACAGCAGGTCGGGCTATCCAGCCAAAACCGATGCGAGCAAAATCGCTGTCACTGGCGGCACTTTCACCTCCGCCAATGGCGTGGGCGCTGTGCAGTTCGTGAACGCGGACAACGATACCAACCAGCGTATCGAGATCTCAGGTGGTATATTCTCCAGCCCGGTGCCTGAAGAGCTTTGCGCTGAGGGCTACATTCCTTGCACACTGAACGCTGATCCCGTGACTTACAGTGTCAAACGAGGCTCCTACGTGGCAGAGATCGTCGGTGGGGCGAAATACGAGAGTCTGGCGGAGGCGATCGCGGCGGCCGAGGCGGGGGATACGGTCACATTGCTGGCAGACATTGCACTGAGCACTGGTGTGGATATTTCCGGTACGGTCGTTCTGGATCTTAATGGAAAGGTCATCTCTGATGCAGCAGGCTGCACGACAGACTACCTGTTGGATGTTGTCCACGGCGGCACTCTGACCGTCAAGGACAGCAGTGAGCCGAGTACCGGCAAGATCTGCATGACGAACAGGTCCTACTGTGCGATAAAAATGACGAAGGCTGGTGGTGACGCGACTAAGCCTGCGACTCTAGTCGTCAACAGCGGCACCATCGAGGGTACAAACTATGCTATTTCCGGCAACGGCAACAGTGGACGTGAGAACACATCCATCACTATCAACGGCGGTACGATCCGTGCTACTGCGACCAACAGTGATGATACTGCGGCCATTTACCAGCCTCAGAACGGCACGCTGACGATCACTGGCGGCACGATCACGGGCCCGGCGGCAGTGTACGTAAAGAGCGGCACGGTCGAGATCAGCGGCGGCGCCTTGACTGGTACTGCTGCAGCGGCTGCATACACCTATAATGGGGGGAAGGCTGTACCCACGGGCGACGCACTGGTGGTCGATAGCTGCGGCTATCCCGGCGGCGCGCCCAGGGTGACCATCACCGGCGGCACGTTCAGCAGCACCAACGGCAAGCAGATCGGTTATTACGTATACGGCACCAGTGCGGCAGGAACGGTCCTGTCGGATAAGGACACGTACGAGCTGAGCACGAACGGCAGCTATGCCTGGGTGTCCAACACCGACCCGGCTACCAGCACGACCCTTCACGGTGGAGGTGAGTCCGGAGAACATCATCCTGACGAACACGCAGGGGGTGGAAGACGCAGAGCCGATCAAAGTCGTGAACTGGGTTGAGATGCACACGGTGACGTTCAACGCAGACAACGAGACAGCGGCGACGACGGCGGAGGTCGGAGACGGCACCGCAGTCAGCGTGCCGGATCCTGCGCCCACGAAGGCGGGCTACGTCTTTGGCGGCTGGCAGCTGAACGGCGAGGCGTACGACTTTGAGACGCCGGTCACGGCGGACATGACGCTGACGGCGCTGTGGCTGGACAACACCTGGACGATGGAGCCGATCACGGCAGGGTCCAGCGCGTCTGCGGATGGCAAGAAGCTGACCTACACGAACATCACGGTGGACTACAGCCCGATCAACAACAGCAACGGTCGGCTTTGGGTCGCGGCCTGGGTAGGCGCGAAGGTGATCGCGCCTGAGAGCGTGACGACGGCGAACCTGAGCACGGTGAAGTATGATCGTGATGGCAACACGGGCGTAGGCACAGACAACATGAGTGCGAAGTCCTTTGCAAGCGGCAACGACGGTGTTGTCAACGGCCACTACTACATGGAAGTATGGGTGCCTCTGACGGCGGAGAACGTGCGGAGCGTGCTGGCTGGACAGGGCACGATCTACCGGAGCTACAGCTTCTACTTTGAACTTCACGGTGGAGGTGAGTCCGGAGAACATCATCCTGACGAACACGCAGGGGGTGGAAGACGCAGAGCCGATCAAAGTCGTGAACTGGGTTGAGATGCATACAGTGACGTTCAACGCCAACGGGGGCAAATTCCCCGATGAAGCAACTGAGAAGACTGTTCAAGTCGCCAGCGGTACGACGATACCAACGAATATGATACCTGCCGATCCCACCAAGGAAGGCCACACTTTCCAGGGTTGGTACGCTGAAGAAGCGACTGAGGCATTCAACTTCAGATTAGCGATCAACTCGAATCTTACCCTGACAGCACAATGGTCTGAGGATCAGATTGTTGGTTTGAAGGCCAGCGGCGCAAGCCTTGCTTTGGAAGGGTGGATTATACTGAGAATCTGGACTGAGCCGATAGGTGAATCGAGTGTCGATTATGTGACCCTGACTCTCAATGGCAGGAGCAGGACTATAAAATATGACAACCCGGATATTGCGTACGACCCGTATCATATCTTCAATATGCCTGTTTACGCAAAAGAAATGGATGATGATGTTGTTCTGAAGGCCTATGATATAAACGGTAAACAGTTGAAGATTCTTATGAATGATGGGACCATAGCAGATGAGTACACGTACACCGTGGATACTTACACGCAAAAAACACCGGCCGATGCAGTGTATAAGAAACTTGTTGATACAATGAGTGTGTACGGCGATTATGCTGAGTACTATTTCAAGAATCCGAGCAGCAATACGAGCATGCCTGGCGGCAGTCTAACTGCGATCACCGCAAGTCAATTGGATGCCTATCAGGCGCAAACTTCCGGCAGCCTTGGAGATCTAGCCTACGCCGGTGGTGCTCTTGCTTTGGAGGAGGGTACATACATCCGAGTGTTCTTTACTGGTTCTATTGATGGGTATACCTTCAAGTGCGGCGATACCATACTGACGCCAGTTGCATATGGCTCATACCATTATGTAACTATTGACAATGTCGCAGCCAAGGAACTGGACACGATGTATATGATTTCTGTCACGGATGGGACGAACACATACGAAGTGCAGTATAGTGCTCTGACATATGTCAGATCCGTATTGGCGAACGATAATAATTCTCAGAGCTTGAAGGATGCTGTAACAGCTTTGTACTGGTACAACGTAGAAGCAAATCTGTATTTTGATTAAGAAAGGAGGTGCCAAAGTCAATGAAAGTTTTCGAAGATCCGACAATCGTTTTTGTTGAATTCGAAGAGGATATCATTACAGCAAGCGGTTGCGTGACTGGCGGTGGAAACGATTTGCCGTTCCAGCCCTAACAAAAACAAGGAAAACTGAGATCTAGGAGCAGATAGAGACAGACGTTTCTTACGTCTGTCTCTACCTAACAAAACGTATAATAGGAGAGGGAACAGATGGTAACCATCGTTTCGCCGTTTGAAATTGCGCAAAAGCTCTATCCGACGCAGTATAATACCGGCATGGCGTGCAAGTATTCCTCGTTTATGATATCGTTGCCTTGTGAAGAGGGCACATTGCTTTATCACACGCTTACAGGTGAGATGGTCTTGTTAGATAGAACGGAAACGGTAAATGAAAGCAATCAGCACTTGTTCTTCCATAAGTTTATTGTACCAACCAAGTTGGATGAGCATAAGCTTGCACTCCAAATTCGTTCCATCGCGTCCATGATGAAAGGGAAGAAGAGGCAGTCCTCTTTTCTGATTCCAACTACTACGGACTGCAATGCTCGCTGCTTCTATTGTTTTGAACATGGATGCAAACGAATCACCATGACAGCAGAGACAGCCAAAGCTGTTGCCGCATACATGATCCGTGTGAGTGGAAATGAGGAGTTGAAGATAACTTGGTTTGGTGGCGAACCGTTATATAATCAAGAAGCTATTGAAACAATCTGCTCAGAGTTGAAGAAAGCCGATAAGCCCTTTAGCTCAGTTATGGTAACCAACGGGTATTATCTTGATCGAGAAACGGCAGAGACAGCATATCGGGATTGGAATCTGAGGCTAGTTCAAATCACGTTGGATGGAACAAAAGATGTTTATTTACGCACGAAAGCATATATTGATCATGACCCGGATGCGTTCGATCGAGTGATTAATAATATCATAACAGCGTCCAAAACTGGTATCGCGGTTAATATCCGTCTAAATATGGACGCAAACAATGCTGAGGATTTGTTCTGCTTAGCAGCTGAGCTAAAAGACCGATTAAATGGTTGTAAGAACATAACCGGCTGGTGTGAGCTGCTACGCGACTATATTGTAAAAGTAGGAAACTTTCCCTCAGAAGAAGTGGCTGTAGAAACATGCTTGCGCCTACAAAAAACACTCGACGAACAGTGGCCACGAAGTAAAGAAGGTTTGCCGAGAAACGTCGTGATTAATAGCTGTATCGCTGATAACGATGCATGCGAGACTATTTTACCGGACGGAACAATCAGCAAATGCGATAAAATAGATTTTCAAAGCATAATAAGCAGCATTTGGTCTGAAAGTGTTGATTATTCAGAGATACAAGCATGGAAGGAAACGATTGTTTTTCCAGAATGTAAGACATGCTCAGTCTTTCCACAGTGCATTGTGCTGAAACGATGCAAAGGAGTGAAAAATGGATGCACGAAAGCACTTCGCATTCGGAAACGTTTGGAGATTGAAGAGAAGATGATGTTAGAATATGAACTATACAAAAAAGGTTGAGGTGATAATCATGAAGCTGAAATGCAAATTTGTTATCATGGAAATTGATGAGGGATTTATTGCAGTACCAGTCGGTGAGACGGATAATGGTTTCAGAGGCGTACTACAATTAAATGAAACGGCGAAAGATATTTGTGAGGGATTGTCTTCTGGCTTAACAAAAGAGCAAATAGTCGAGAAGTTCTTGAAAGAATATGAGGGCGTTGATCTGAAAACAGCATCAAATGCGGTGGACAGAGTTGTAATTGAGCTCGAGAAGAAGGGGCTTGTGGAATAAGGCATAGCATAATCAACGAATTCTGTTATATTTGAGGGATTGCTCGCCGTAGTATTGGCCATATTGTTTAGTGATTGGTGAGAGACATCTCCAATGGCGTGATGACGAATCAGGAGAGAATCACATAGTGGGAGGAGCGGAAGCGTTTACCGGCATGATATGTTTTTTCTTGTGACGGGCATCCGTCTCATTTTATGCTCATGGAGCATACATGATTGCACCGAGGTGGCGCGGGCGTGGGAGGCTGTGCGTGGTATTGCCGGAAGGCTCTGTAGACGCCGGTATGGGAGAAGCAAAACTGTATAATGAGCAAAAGGAGCTGCCTGGGGCGGCTCCTATGTGTTAGGATCGTTTTTCTGGGCCTTTCCTTTTTCGCGGAGGCGTGATATACTGTAAATACTAAAATGGGGGAGGATGAGAGCATGTACAAGCGGGTTTTGCTGAAGATCAGCGGCGAGGCGTTGATGGGGGAGAGTGGCCCCATCGGCTTTGAGAAGGTGGAGAAGTCCGCAAGGAGCATCGCGGCCCTCGCTGAGAAGGGCATCGAGGTGGGCGTGGTCGTGGGCGGCGGCAACATCATCCGGGGCCGGGACGCCGGTCAGCACGATCGGAACCGCCGGGATCACATGGGCATGCTGGCCACCGCCATCAACGCGCTGGCGCTCCAGGACGCCTTCGAAGGCCTGGGCAAGAAGGCGGCCGTCCTGTCTGCCGTGGACATGGACCGGTTCTGCGACAGCTTTTCCAGCCGCAAGGCTAAGGAGCTGCTGAGCCAAAAGGTCATCGTCATCTTCGCCTGCGGCTCCGGCTGCCCCTTCTTCTCCACGGACACGGCGGCGGCCCTGCGGGCGGCGGAGATCGGCGCGGACGCGCTGCTGCTCGCCAAGAACGTGGACGCCATCTATTCCGCCGACCCCAAGAAGGACCCCAACGCCGTCCGCTACAGCCATCTTTCCTATGAGAAGGTCATCCGGGACAACCTGAAGGCCACGGACCTGACCGCCATCACCCTCTGCCGGGAGCAGGAGCTGCCCATCCTCTGCTTCGCCCTGGACAGGCTGGAGGAGGCGGTGGAATGTGAAAATGTTGGCACTTTGATCGACAGCCGCCCATAAACCTCTTGAATTCGCCGTCGGCCTATTGTAAAATATACAAGTTAGAACTGGAAAGGGGACCAACGCCATGCCGGAAATCTTAGATATCGCCACCGATAAAATGAACAAGACCATCAACGTCATGAAGTCGGAGTACAACTCCCTTCGTGCCGGCCGGGCCAACCCCCAGGCTCTGGACCGGATCATGGTGGATTACTATGGTTCGCCCACGCCCATCAACCAGAGGGGCAACATCTCTGTGCCCGAGCCCCGGATGCTCATCATCGCCCTGTGGGACACCAAGATGATCCCCAACGTGGAGAAGGCCATCCAGAAGTCCGACCTGGGCATCAACCCCGCCAACGACGGCAAGGTCATCCGCCTCATCTTCCCCGAGCTCACCGAGGAGCGACGCAAGGACCTGGCCAAGGTGATCCGCAAGAAGGCGGAGGAGAGCAAGGTGGCCGTCCGCTCCATCCGGCGGGACGCCATGGAGGACATCAAGAAGCAGAAGAAGGATAACCTCTTGACCGAGGACGACCAGAAGAAGCTGGAGGAGAAGGTGCAGAAGCTCACCGACGAGAAGGTGAAGGAGATCGACACCATCGCCCAGGCCAAGGAAAAGGAGATCATGTCCGTTTGACGAACGTGCTTTGCTGGCCCCTTGACGAGGCCGTGGCCCGGCTGGCGGCGGAGGGCCTTCGGGTGGAGCTAAGTGAAGCGAAGCCCCGGAAGGAGCGGCCCGCCGGACAGCGCCGGGTAGTCCGTCAGGAGGAAAAGGATGGCGTCTGCCGCCTCACCTGGTCCAATTTCAAAGCATAAGCGAACTAAGCGATGCAAGGCGGTTTTCGCTTTGCATCCTCTTTATGAAAGGGAGGCGCCATGCCAAAGCTCACCCCCGAAGAACTGAACAGCCTGGGCCTCAAGATAGAGACCCTGCCCCGGCACGTGGCCATCGTTATGGACGGCAACGGCCGCTGGGCCCAGCAGCGGGGCCTGCCCCGGAGCTTCGGCCACCGGGCGGGGACGGAGCGGCTTCGGGAGATCATCCGCTTCTCCTCCGACGCGGGCGTGAAGGCTCTGACCCTCTATGCCTTCTCCACGGAGAACTGGCGGCGGCCCGAGGAGGAGAAGAGCGTGCTGTTTTCGCTGCTCATCGAGTATTTCAACAGCGAGATCGACGAGCTCCACGAGAACAACGTGCGCATCACCATCTTCGGCGAGAAGGATCCCTTCCCGGAGAAGGTGCGCGCAGCCTTGCTCAGGGCGGAGGACAAGACTCGGGGTAATACGGGCCTGCGCCTCAACACCGCCCTCAACTACGGGAGCCGGGCGGAGATCCTGCGGGCGGTCCGCCGCTGCGCCGAGAAGGCCATCGCGGAGGGGCAATACCCCGGCGACGAGGCCTTTGAAAGCGAGCTCTATTCCGCCGGTCAGCCGGAGCTGGACCTCATGATCCGCACCAGCGGCGAGGAACGCTTGAGCAACTTCCTCCTCTGGCAGGCGGCATACGCGGAGCTCTACTTTACGCCCATCTACTGGCCCGATTTTACAAAGGAAGAATACATCCAGGCCCTGCGGGAGTTCGCCCGCCGGGGCCGTCGCTTCGGAGGTCTGTGATGCACAAAACGCTGATCCGCATCGTGACGGGGATGATCCTCATTGGGCTGCTGGTGCTGTGCCTGCACCTCGGGGACATCGTGTTTCTGCTCATCTTCGGGGCTTTCTTTCTCATCACCGTCCGGGAGATGGACAACCTCATCAAGGCCATGGGCAAGGAGATCGTCAGCACCCCGGCCTCCATCTTCGCCGGCTTTTTCGGCATCGTTT
>CADCNE010000036.1:0-11283 GCA_902802805.1 uncultured Eubacteriales bacterium | reverse complement strand
CTTCGGCCTTCTGATGGTGGCGGCCACCATCATGGGCCAGGTCATGCTCATGAAGGACGACTTTTCTGCGGCGGCCTACTGCCTGCTGCCCTTCGTGTACCCCATTTTGAGCGAGTGTGCCCTGGTGGCTATCTACTTCGCTCTGCCGTCCTGGATGGCCAAGACTGCCTGCTGCGCGGCCATCCTCTGTCCGTCCATGGGGGACAGCGCTGCCTACTTCGGCGGTATGGCCCTGGGGAAGACGCCCCTGGCCCCCAGCATCAGCCCCAAGAAGACCGTGGAGGGGGCGGTGTTCAGCCTTATCGGCTCCACCCTCATGGGGCTGGGCCTCTACTACGCCCAGGGGCTTTGGACAGAGGGACAGGGCATGGGCCTCATCTCCCTGCTGTCGTTGGGGTTCATCTGCGGCGTGGCGGGCCAGTTTGGGGATCTGTTCGCCAGCTGCCTCAAGCGCAGCGCGGACGTGAAGGATTTTTCAGAGACCCTGCCGGGCCATGGCGGGGTGCTGGATCGGCTGGACAGCGTGCTCCTCTGCGCGCCGGTGGTGCTGGCCTTCTGCATCCTGGCCCTGTCCTGAAAGGAGGTACCCCGTGAAGAACGTGGCGATCCTGGGCAGCACCGGCTCCATCGGGCGGCAGGCTCTGGACGTGGTGAAGGCCCACCCGGAACTGTTCGCCCTGTACGGCGTCAGCGCCTACAGCAGCGAAGCAGCCTTCCTGGCCCTCGTGGAGGAAGCTTCCCCTCAGGTGGCGGTGTTCTCCCGACCCGTTCCTGATACGGACGTGCGCTGGGGGGAGCAGGCGTTACTGGACCTGGCGGCCGACCCTCAGGTGGACGTGGTGGTCCTGGCCATCTCCGGCATCGCGGCGTTGAAGCCCCTGCTGTCGGCCCTCCGGGCGGGGAAGCGGGTGGCCATCGCCAACAAGGAGTCGTTGGTCTGCGGCGGCGACCTGGTGAAGGAAGCGCTGCGGCAGGGCGGGGGAGAGCTCCTTCCCGTGGACAGCGAGCAGTCCGCCATCTTCCAATGCCTGCAGAACGGGCGGCGGGACGAGGTGGAGAAGCTCATTTTGACGGCCTCCGGCGGCCCCTTCTTCCGCAAACAGCGGGAGGAGCTACGGGATATCACACCTGCCGAGGCGGTGAAGCATCCCACCTGGTCCATGGGGCGGAAGATCTCACTGGACTCCGCCACCCTTATGAACAAGGGCCTGGAGGTCATCGAAGCGGCCCGCCTCTTCGACTTCTCCGGCAAGAAGATCGAGGTGTTGATCCACCCCCAATCCGTGGTCCACAGCATGGTGGAATACCGGGACGGCACCGTTATGGCGAACCTCAGCACCGCCGACATGCGCCTGCCCATCCAGTACGCCATGACCTGGCCGGAGCGGGCGCCCTCCCCGGCAAAGCCCCTGAAGCTGTGGGCGCAAAGCGACCTATCCTTCTATAAGCCCGACATGGATCGCTTCCCGGCTCTTCGAATGGCTTACGACTGCCTCAAAGCCGGCGGCGGCTGTCCCGTGGTTTATAACGGCGCCAACGAGCGGGCGGCGGAGTTGTTTTTCAGCGGGCGGCTTGGCTTCCTGGACATCGAGGAAAGCGTGGCCTATGCCCTGGACCGGTTCCGGAACCAGCCCATGCATGACCTTAGCGATATACTGGCGGCCGACGGGGAGGCCCGGCGGCTGGTGGACGAGTTTCAAGTTACAAGGAGTTAGGCATGAGCATTGTACGCATCATTGAAGCGCTGCTGCTGCTGTCCGTGCTGGTGATGATCCACGAGCTGGGTCACTACACGGCGGGCCGG
The DNA here is from genome assembly GCA_902802805.1 of uncultured Eubacteriales bacterium. Taxonomy (GTDB): domain Bacteria; phylum Bacillota; class Clostridia; order Christensenellales; family CAG-138; genus RUG472. Next base: position 9,479 of record CADCNE010000036.1, on the reverse strand, counting down.
CTGCTGGGCTTCACCATCGTGGAATACGCCGTGGGCATGGGGCCAAAGCTCTTCGGCTTCAAGAAGAAGGGCATCGAATACAACGTCCGGGCTTTGCCCCTGGGCGGCATGTGCCGCTTCTACGGGGAGGACGAGGGGGTGGCGGACGAGCGCTGCTTCAACGCCCAGAAGGCATGGAAGCGGTTCATCGTCATCCTGTCGGGGCCGCTGATGAACTTTGTCCTGGCCTTCCTCCTGGGCCTCATCCTGATCCTGGGCTGGGGCGTGGCGGACGAGAGCAAGGTGCTGGTCCTGGGCGTCTACGAAAACACTCCCGCGGCGGCGGCAGGCCTTCAAGAAGGGGATCAGTTCCTGTCCGTGGACGGCAAGGCGGTGGAGAACTTTGAGTCCCTCACCGGCGCCGTGACTGCCGCGGACGCGCAGCATATGGAGGTGGTGATCCTCCGGGACGGCCAGGAGCAAAAGCTGACCCTTTCCGACCTTTACAACACCGAAACGGGCGCCACTTTCATGGGCGTGACCCTTGCCTATGGCGTGAAGCGGGTGGGCCCGTTCTACGCCATGAAGGAGAGCGTCGCCGTATGCTGGGAATATGCGGGGCTGGTGTTCAAGTCCCTGGGCATGCTCTTCTCCGGGGAGGCGGGACTTAAGGACATGGCCGGGCCCGTGGGCATAGTCCAGCTCCTGGGGGAGGCCACCCGTTCCGGCTGGTACACGGTGCTGAGCCTGTGCACCCTGCTCAGCGTGAACCTGGGCCTGTTCAACCTGTTCCCCATCCCGGCTCTGGACGGCGGTCGGCTCCTGTTCATCCTCATCGAGTGGGTCCGGGGCAAGCCCGTGCCTCCGGAGAAGGAGGGCGTGGTCCATCTCGTGGGCTTCGGCCTTCTCATGATCCTGGTGGTGGTGGTCACCTTCAACGACGTGCTGCGGCTCATTCGGGGGTAAACCTATGACGAGACAGGTCCTTGTGGGCAGCGTGCCCGTGGGCGGCGGTGCCCCGGTGACCATCCAGTCCATGACCAACACGGACACCCGGGACGCACAGGCCACCGTAGAGCAAATACACCGGTTGGAGGCGGCGGGCTGCGAGATCGTCCGCTCCGCCGTGTTCGATATGAACGCGGCCAGGGCGGTCCGGGACATCGTGGACAGGATCGACCTGCCTTTGGTGGCAGACGTACATTTTGATTACCGGCTGGCCATCGCCGCCGTGGAGAACGGCTGCAAAAAGCTCCGCATCAACCCGGGCAACATCGGCTCCCCCGACCGAGTGAAGGCGGTGGTGGACTGCTGCAAGGCCCATCATATCCCCATCCGCATCGGCGTCAACGGCGGCTCCCTCAACAAGGACAGCCGTTCGAACCACCCCGATGATCCCGTGGCCGCCATGGTGGAGAGCACCCTCGACCACGTGCGGCTGCTGGAAAACGAGGGTTTCTACGACACGGTCATCTCCGTGAAGCACTCGGTCGTCCGCTATACCGTGGCGGCCATGCGGCGGCTCCACGAGCTGGTGGACTACCCCCTCCACGTGGGCGTCACCGAGACGGGCAGCGGTGAGGCGGGGCTCATCAAGTCCGCCGCGGGCATCGGGAGCCTTCTCATGGACGGCATCGGCGACACCATCCGGGTGAGCCTCACCGGCGACCCGGTGCAGGAGGTGCTGGCGGGGAAGAAGATACTGGCGGCCATCGGCGTCCGCAAGAACGACGTGGAGATCATCTCCTGTCCCACCTGCGGCCGGACCCGGGTGGACCTTCCCACCATCGCGGCCTATGTGAACGAGCACGTGCGCCACGACGCCGGGTATCTCAAGATCGCGGTCATGGGCTGCGCCGTCAACGGGCCTGGGGAGGCCTCGGACGCGGATATCGGCATCGCCTTCGGCCAGGGGAACGGGGTCCTGTTCCGCCACGGCCAGAAGGAAGCCGCCGGCCCCACGCAGGAGATTTTGGAACGGTTGGTCCGCGAGGCCAACGAGATGCTGGGATAACACATAGTTTTTTTGCAGGGAAGTCATGGAAGAACCTCTTCGACAGGCATACCAACAGGCGGGCATCACGGAACGGGACATCGCCATCGAGAACGTGCACCTTGTGCGGAGCACCAACTCGCTGGAGATCTCCTGCACCCTCAGTGCGCCCTTGCCCGAGGAGCGGTTGAGGTCCTTTGAGACCGCCATGAAGGCCCTGCTAACTAAATACGAGCTGACCTTCGCCTACACCGTTCGCCCCGCAGAGGAAGCGCCGGAGCCCGCGCCCGCGCCGAAACCGGTGCCCCCCACGGCGGCTCCCGTGCCTCCGACAGCGGCGGTGGTGGTGAAGAAGACCAACGTGGTGGAGGCGGACCTGCCGGAGAGCGGCGTCCTGCTGGGCACGCGCATCCCCAGCGGCAAGCGGGCCCCCATCCACGATCTCGTGGAAGGGGACAGGCTCTATACCATCGAGGGCCGCCTGGTGTCGTCTACGCTCCGGGAGGGCTGGGGCAACAAGAAGGAGAACGGCAAGAACAGCTGGCGGGTCCAGATGAACGTGACGGATTTCACCGATTCCGTCTACTGCGAGGCCACCTTCTTCGAGGAATGGAAGGCTCAGCGGTTCCTGTTCTGGCTGGAATCCGCCCGAAAGAAGGGGAAGAACTTCGTCCTCCGGGGCGCGTGTAAGAGCCGCCGGTTCAACCCGGAGCTGAACTTCTATATCAACGACTGCAGCATCGTGGACCGGGTCCTGCGGGAGGACACCGCCGCGGAGAAGCGGGCGGAGCTGCACCTCCACACCCGGATGTCCACCATGGACGGCATCACGGACCTGACCGAAGCCTTCAGGACTGCCGCCCGCTGGGGCCACAAAGCCCTGGCCATCACGGACCACGGCAACGTCCAGGCCTTCCCCGAGGCGGCGAAAGCGGCCAAATCCACCGGCGTCAAGGCCCTCTACGGCGTGGAGGGGTACCTGCAGCCCGACACCGTGGACTTTCCCATGGCGGGGGAGTACGTGGCGTTCGATATCGAGACCACAGGCCTCAAGGCGGAGTCCTGCGACATCATAGAGATCGGCGCGGTCCGGGTGGTGGACGGCCGGGTCACCGAGCGGTTTGACACCTTCATCGACGACGGCGTGGTCATCCCCAAGAACATCACCGAGCTCACCGGCATCACAAAGGATATGCTCGTTGGCGCGCCGTCCAGCCGGGACGCTTTGAAGCGGTTCAGGGACTTCTGCGGCAGTGCGTGTCTCGTGGCCCACAACGCCCGGTTCGACATCGGCTTCATCACCCACCACGGGGAGAAGTTCGGCATCCGCTTCGATCTGCCCTACGCGGACACCCTCATGCTCTCCCGCTACATCCTCCACGACGACGTGGTGAACCATAAGCTGGATACCCTCTGCGCTCACTACGGCATCGACATGGGCAGCCATCACCGGGCGGACGACGACGCCAACTCCTGCGCCATGCTCCTCATGAAGATGATGGAGGAGCTCAAAACCATGGGCGTCCACACCTTGCCCGTGGTGGCCGACGCGGCGGAGGAGCGGGATCGGCACAAGAAGAAGGAGAAGCAGCGGACCTATCATATCGTGATCCTCGCCAAGGATCAGCCGGGTATGAAGAACCTCTACAAGCTCATCAGCTTCTCCAACCTGGACCACCTTCGGGGCGGCAAGCCCCTGATCCCCCGTAGCATGCTTTCTGTCTTTCGGGACGGTCTCATTCTGGGCTCGGCCTGCGAGGCGGGGGAGCTCTACCGGGCGGTGCTCGCCGGCGAGCCGGAGGAGGAGCTGCTGAAGATCGCCAGCTACTACGATTATCTGGAGATACAGCCCGACGGCAACAACGCCTTCCTCATCCGGGAGGGTCAGGTGAAGGACGAGGAGGCCCTCCACGACATCAACCGCCGGATCATCGCCCTCGGCGACAAGCTGGGCAAGCGCACCGTAGCCACCGGCGACGTGCACTTTTTGGAGCCGGAGGACGCCATCTACCGGCAGATCCTGCTGTACAAGCTGGGCTTCGACGATGCGGCCTATCAGGCGAACCTCTGCTTCAAACCCACCCAGGAGATGCTGGCGGAGTTCGCGTACCTGGGCGACCGGGCGAAGGAGGTGGTGGTGGACAACCCCAACGCCATCGCCGACGAGATCGAGGTCTTGAAGCCCTTCCCCGACGGCACCCACGCCCCCATGATCCCCGACGCGGAGAACGAGCTCACCCGCATGACCATGGACAAGGCCCACAGCATCTACGGCGACCCCCTGCCCGACGTGGTCCAAAAGCGCCTCGACAAGGAATTGAAGTCCATCATCGGCAACCATTTCGCCTCCCTGTACCTCATGGCCCAGCGGCTGGTCCACAAGTCCAACTCCGATGGGTATCTCGTCGGCTCCCGAGGCTCCGTGGGCAGCTCCTTCGTGGCCACCATGGCGGGCATCACCGAGGTGAACCCCCTGCCGCCCCACTACGTGTGCCCCAACTGCAAGTACAGCGACTTTGACATCGACCCCCTGCAGTACAACACCGGCGTCGATTTGCCCGACAAGGCCTGCCCCGTCTGCGGCGCCCCCCTCAAAAAGGACGGGTTCGAGATCCCCTTCGAGGTCTTCCTGGGCTTCAAGGGGGACAAGACCCCCGATATCGACCTCAACTTCTCCGGCGAGTACCAGCACCGGGCCCACAAGTACGTGGAGGAGATGTTCGGCCAGCACCATGCCTACCGGGCCGGCACCATCTCCGGCGTGGCGGAGAAGAAGGGCTTTGAGTGCGTGTACCACTACGCCGAGGTCACCGGTCAGACCCTTAGGCGGGCGGAGATGGAGCGGCTGAGCCAGGGCTGCCTCAACGTGAAGGTGACCACGGGCCAGCACCCGGCGGGCATCGTCATCGTGCCCAAGGATGAGGACATCTACATGTTCACGCCTATCCAGTACCCGGCGGACAAGGTGGAGCAGGGGACCATCACCACCCACTTCGACTTCCACGCCATGGATGACCGCCTGGTGAAACTGGACATCCTGGGCCACGACGATCCCACGGCCCTTAGGATGCTGCAAGATTTAACCGGCATCGACCCCACCACCATCCCCCTGGACGACCCGGAGACCCGGAAGATCTACTCCTCGCCGGAGCCCCTTAACGTGGACCTCTCCGCCCTCGAATGTACCGTGGGCACCCTGGGCGTGCCGGAATTCGGCACCAGCTTCGTCCAGAAGGTGCTGGAGCAGACCCGCCCCACCACCATGGAGGAGCTGGTCCGCATCTCGGGCCTCACCCACGGCACGGACGTATGGCTCAACAACGCGGAGCCCCTGGTGGTCAACGGCATCGCCAAATTGAAAGAGGTCCTCTGCACCCGGGACGACATCATGAACTACCTGATCGTCCACGGCATGGACGCCTCCCTGTCCTTCAAGATCATGGAGCGGGTCAGAAAGGGCAAGGGCCTCACCGACGAGATGGAGGACGCCATGAAGGCGGGGAAGATACCCGCCTGGTTTATCGACTCCTGCAAGAAGATCAAGTACATGTTCCCCCGGGGCCACGCCGTGGCCTATACCATGATGGGGTTCAGGATCGCCTACTTCAAGGTCCATCATCCCCTGGAGTTCTACACGGTCTACTACACCGTCCGGGCGGACGCCTTCGACATCTCCCGGTCCCTGGGCGGGGCGGACGCGGTGCTTGGGCAAATACACGCCCTGGAAAAGAGCCTCAACTCCGCCGACGCCGACGCCTCCAAGAAGGACAAGGACCTGATCACCATTTTGGAGGTGGTCTACGAGATGTACCAGCGGGGCATCGAGCTGCTGCCCGTGGATATCTATAAGTCAGAGGGCACCAGGTTCGTCGTCGAGAACGGGGCCATCCGCCCGCCCTTCAACGCCATCCCCGGCGTAGGCGACACGGCGGCTCTCGCCATCGCCCAGAAGCGGGGGACCGAGCCCTTCCGTTCCGTGGAGGAGTTCGCCGCCCGCACCGGCGCCAACAGCGGCGTCATCGCCGCCCTGGAAGGCTGCGGCTGCTTCGACGGGCTTCCCAAGAGTGACCAGATATCCCTGTTCGATTTTTAATCCCCCTTTTGTCATCCTGAACCGCGCCTCATTTTTGTCATCCTGAGCTTTAGCGAAGGATCTCTGAACATTCCCCCTTGCGGGGATATCCCGTTTCTGCTATACTATACGTGTATTTTTGTACGGAAGGGGTCTGACAGTCATGCCCGACGAGCCGACGATCAGACAAAGAACAAGTTTTTGCGGATAGTATTTTTCCTGCGCCTGAAACCCATGTTTCGGGCCGTTTTTGTATGCACAAAACCGTAAAGGAGGGTACATCATGAACCACAAACGCTTCCTTTTGCTCCTGTTGGTACTGGTCCTTGTCCTGGTGGCGCCGATCCACACCTTCGCGGACCCGCCCGACGATCACTGCCCCAGCCCGTTCTCCAGCGACGGGCACCATAGTTATTCTCAGAGCAGGCAGGAGGCAACCTGTACCGATGCAGGGTCTATCACCTGGGTATGTTCGGATTGCGGCAAGGTGTACACCGAAACGATTCCCGCCCTGGGCCATAGCTTTGGCGCGCCTCAGACCCGCCAGGCGGCCACCTGCACCGCGGGCGGCACGAATGTCTACACCTGCACCCGCTGCGGGGCGGAGGAGGTCCGGAACATCGACCCCCTGGGCCATGGCTGGGACAACGGCGTCGTAACCCAGGCCCCCACCTGCGCCGCCGAAGGGGTCAGGACCTTCACCTGCCTGCGCTGCGGCGCCACCCGCACGGAGGCCATAGCGAAGACGGCGGACCACACCCCCGTGACTGTCCCCGGCAGGGCCGCCACCTGCACGGAGGCGGGCCTCACGGACGGCTCCAAGTGCTCCATCTGCGGCGCGGTGCTGATGGCCCAGCAGTCCATCCCGGCCAAGGGGCACAGCTGGGACGGCGGCAGGGTGACCCAGGAGGCCACCTGCACCGCCGAGGGTGTCAAGACCTTCACCTGTTACAACTGCGGCGCCACCAGGACGGACACCTTCCCCGCCAGGGGGCACACCCCCACCACGGTAGCGGGCAAGGCGGCCACCTGTAACGAGGCGGGCCTCACCGAAGGCAGCCAGTGCTCCGCCTGCGGCGCGATCCTGAAGGCCCAGGAGACCATTCCGGCTAAGGGGCATGCCTGGGACCAGGGCGTGATCACCACGGAGCCCCAGGGCTTCACTCCCGGGGTCAGGACCTTCACCTGCACCGTCTGCGGCGCTACGAAGACGGAGGCCGTAGACTCCACCCTAAGCGTGTTCAGCGGCATGAACATCCCCATGGAATTCGACTTTTTGCGGAACATCCCCGGGCCGGAGGATATTCTCCGCATCGTTCAGCAGCCCCAGGGCGGCTTTGTTCCGCAGGGCGGCTATACGGAGCTGACCGTGGAGGCCGCGGGCGGCGAGGGCGAATATACCTATGAATGGTGGTTTGAGCCGGCCTTGCCCAGAGTCGGCGCTTCCGCCCTGACGGACTTTTTGACCGGGTTCTACGGTGATAGCGTGGCGACCGTCTCCCAGGCGAAGGAAAAGACCACCCCCCTTGCCGCCGAGTTTTTGGAGGCGTGGAAAAAGAAGAACGGCATCCCCGGCACCGTCGACCATTCCGTGACAGTCACCGAGGGCACAATCGCGTCTACCGAGACGGAGACCATGACCATGGAGATCTTCAGCCCCCTTGCGGAGATCGTGGGCGAAGCTTCCTTTGTATCCGCCCACAAAGCGGGCACCTATTGGTGCGTGGTCTATGACGAAGCGGGGCACCATGCGACCAGCAACAAGGTGCAGATGCAGTACGGCCTCTATATCGCCGTCGAGCCGGAAAGCAAGAATATCTATGGCCTTTCTTCCGTCACCTTGACCTGCCGGGCGGCGGGCGGCAGCGGCCCGGAGCAGCAGAGCTACACCTGGTATGACGCCGAAGGCAAGGTCGTTTCGGACGAAGCATCGTTCTCAACGGATCAGATCGGCGTATACCATTGCCTGGTTGTGGATTTCGGCACCAACGAGACCGTCGAATCCTTTGACGCCCAGGTCTATTCCGAGGAGCGGGACCTGCGGCCCACCATCACCCTTCAGCCGGAAAGCATAGAGCTGGAATACCGGGAGGACGGCCAATACAGCTGGTCCCTGACCTGCAAGGCCCAGGCCTACGACGGCGACACCGAGAACCTGCAATATCAGTGGTCCGGCAAAACCGATACGGGCTGGGCCCCCATCGGTGCAGGCGAGACCCTGAACAAGTCTTACGACCATGGCACCTTCCGCTGCACGGTCACCGATAAACGGAACGGGCAGTATGTGAGCAGCAATGAGGTGAAGATTTCTATAGAATTCAAGTTTACAACAAGCCGTATAGTAGGATTCGATTATGATGCTAACAGCTATTTATTAGAATACATATTTGTTGGCGGAGTTGCCCCATATACAGTCGAGATATTCACAATCTTACCAGGAAAACATGAAGAGGTACTGAAAAGATATAAAAATATAACTGACACAAGAATCCTTGAAGAAGCGCGATATTCTTACCAATATGTAACCGCAGACCCCTATCAGGAAGAGATTGTGAAGGCATCATATTATGCGTTTGCAACTGATTCGCTTGGGCAAACCTGCATATCAAGCATATTGCCGTATTAGGCTGGGACGATTTGGTTTGGTATAGGCAGAACAAATCCGTGACTACTGAATAGCCAAAAGGAGAATCACAATGAAAAAGCTGCTTGCTATCTTGTTGTCCTTTGCCCTGCTGCTGGTGCCCGCCCTGGCCCTTGGGGAGGAGGAGGCCCCCGCCGATATCACCGGCCTTTGGTTTGCTGAGGTGGAGGGCATGGTGGTGGAGCTCACCTTGAACGCCGACGGCACCTATGCCGTGGCCATCCCCGCCCAGCCCGGCGAATCCATCACCGGCGCCTGGGCGGAAAAGGACGGGTTTTTGTACTTCGACGGAAGCGACCTGCCCCAGATCAACGTGCTGGGGACGGACGTTTTGAAGTGGATCGATTACGACGCCTTCCTGCGCCGGGAAGCGCCGCTGATCTATGCCCCGGCGGACCCCCTTTCTGACGCGCCCGTGGAGCTGTTCACCGGCTATTGGCAGGCCCAATATGTGGCCGTGAACGGGGCCGTGCTCTTTGCAGACACGCTTGGGTCGCCCACGGAGGCCCTCATCGACGGCACGAACGTAGCCCTCATCGGCCCCCTGACCGGGGAGACCGTGCTGGAAACGGCCTATGCGGACGGGGCCCTCACCTGGGCGGCGGATGGCGTTTCCATCGCCCTGGCCCTCCAGCAGGACGGCTTCCTCCGCCTGACCCTCGCCACCGGCCAGGAGGCCGTGACCCTGTACTTCACCCTGGTGCCCGCCGAAGCCCCGGCGGCGTGATCATGCGCCATCGGCGCAATTCATGACCCAAGGACAATTCATGATCGAAGATCGATTCATGGCG
>CADCNE010000035.1 GCA_902802805.1 uncultured Eubacteriales bacterium | reverse complement strand
GGTGGTCTCGGGGGCCTCGGGGGTCTCGGTGGGTTCCACAGCTTCAGGGGTCTCGGTAGGCTCTTCGGCTTCGGGCGTGGCCGTGGGCTCTTCCGTAGGCTCGGCGGTGGCCTCCACGGTGGCGGTGGGCGTGGCCTCGGCGATGGCCGCGGCCCTGCTCTTGGCGCAGGAGCCGGAGAAGGCCAGGATCAGGATGGCGGCGATCAGGATGACGGCGGCGGCCGCAAACAGCAGCAGCGTCATGAGCCGTACCCGATAGGTGGCTCCCCCCAGGTGAAGCTTAATGTATTTGTCCATCAAGGAAGTCTTTTCAGTCTCTTCGTTCATTGTTGTTATCCTCCCTTTCCTTGCTTATGAAAAACGGTACGATATATATTGTATACGTGCACGTATACATTTTTCAACAAAAGTATGAACAGAATATTAACAAATGCGGAAAAACAGAGTATTTTTGCTAATAATTTACATTTCATCCGGGAAAAACCATCCTGTTCCTGGAGGAGGGACGAGCGTTTGCCACGATCCCTCCGGGGAAGGGGCAGGGCCCTGTATAATATAAAATGAAAACCTCTTGACGATACCAACGCCATGGTCTTATCATTTAACCAGGTGGATCATTGAGGCAGACGCTGCGGCAGGATGCGGAGACTCGTATCTGCCGGCAGATGAGCCAAACGATCAAAGGAGGAATTATGCCAAACGCTTATTTCACAATCGCCCGTCCCAACAATGACGCTTTCCGCAGCTATCTGCCCGGCTCTAAAGAGCGGGCGGAGCTGAAAGAAGAGCTCTCCCGTCAGTCTGCCCAGGTGGTGAAGATCCCGCTGATCATCGGCGGAAAGGAGATCTTCACGGAGAAGACCATCCAGGTCACCATGCCCCACGATCACGGCCACGTGATCGCAGAGTGCTCCATAGCCGGCGAGAAGGAGTTGACCATGGCCGTGGACGCCGCCCTGGCCGCCAAGAAGGCCTGGGAGGACATGCCCTGGGAGCATCGGTCCGCTATCTTCCTCAAGGCAGCCGACATGATCACGGGGCCTTACCGCAAGGTGCTGAACGCCGCCACCATGCTGGGCCAGTCCAAGACCGTCTTCCAGGCGGAGATCGACATCGCGGAGCTGGCGGACTTCCTCCGCTTCGGCGTCTGGTCCGCCCAGGAGATATTCAAGGATCAGCCCGCCTCCATCCCCGGCATCTGGGATCGGCAGGACTATAGGGCCCTGGACGGGTTCATCTGCGCCATCACGCCCTTCAACTTCACCTCCATCGGCGGGAATCTGCCCACAGCTCCGGCCATCGTGGGCAATGTGGCGCTCTGGAAGCCCTCCCGTACCGCGGTGCTTTCGAACTATTACTACATGAAGCTGCTCATGGACTGCGGACTTCCGGCGGGCGTCATCAACTTCGTGCCCTGCAACGGTACCGATATGGCCAAGTACGTCCTCTCCCGCAGGGAACTGGCCGGCTTCCACTTCACTGGCTCCACCGAGGTCTTCCAGGGCGTCTGGAAGCAGATCGGCGAGAACATCGCCTCCTATAACAACTACCCCCGCATCGTGGGCGAGACCGGCGGCAAGGACTTCATCTTCGCGCACAAGAGCGCCCTGGTCCGTCCTCTGGCGGCAGCGCTGATCCGGGGCTCCTTCGAGTATCAGGGGCAGAAGTGCTCCGCCTGCTCCCGGGCGTTCGTGCCCGAGAGCCTCTGGCCTCAGGTCCTTTCCACCATGAAGGAGATGATGAAGGAAGTCAAGATGGGCGACGTGCAGGACTTCGACACCTTCCTGGCCGCCGTCATCGACAAGGCCTCCTTCGAGCGCTGCAAGGGCTATATCGACCGGGCAAAGAAGAGCCCGGACTGCGACATCGTCATCGGCGGCACCTGCGACGACAGCAAGGGCTGGTTCGTGGAGCCCACGGTCATCGTCTGCAAAAAGCCGGATTACGAATCCATGGTCCAGGAGATCTTCGGGCCCATCGTGTCCGTGTACGTGTATCCGGATGATGAGCTGGAGGAGACCTTGAAGATCTGCGACGAGGCGTCCCCATACGCTCTGACCGGCGCCATTTTCGCCCAGGACCGGGAGGCCATCGTGATGATGGAGAAGGCCCTGCTCCACGCGGAGGGCAACTTCTACATCAACGACAAGTGCACCGGCGCGGTGGTGGGGCAGCAGCCCTTCGGCGGCGGCCGTCAGTCTGGCACCAACGACAAGGCCGGCACGGCCCTCAACATGATCCGTTGGATGAGCCCCCACGCCGTAAAGGAGTGCTTCAACCCCTCCGACGCCATCGTGTACCCCTACATGTCGGAAAAGTGAGCCGAAAGGATCTTCAGAAATAAACAGGAGGAAATCATGTATACTTCGGAGCAGATCATCGAAAAAACCAACCAGTACGGCGCCCACAACTATGCGCCCAAGCCCGTCGTCATCGTGAAGGCGGAGGGCGCCGTGGTCACTGACCCCGAGGGCCGGCAGTACTACGACATGCTGTCCGCCTACTCCGCCCACAACTTCGGTCACCGGCACCCCGAGATCGTGGCCGCCGCCAAGGCCCAGCTCGACAAGTGCACCCTGACCAGCCGCGCGTTCCACTGTGAGAACCTGGGAGAGTTTTATGAGAGCCTCTCAAAGCTCACCGGCAAGGACATGGTCCTGCCCATGAACACCGGCGCGGAGGCGGTGGAGACCGCGTTGAAGACCGCCCGGCTGTGGGGCACCCGCGTCAAGGGGGTAGAGAACGGCAAGCAGGAGATCATCACCTGCGCCAATAACTTCCATGGCCGCACCATCGCCATCATCAGCTTCTCCACCGATCCTCTCGCCAAGGATGGCTACGGCCCCTATTGCCCCGGGTTCAAGACCATCCCCTACGGCGATGCCCAAGCTCTCCGGGATGCCATCACCCCCAACACCGTGGCGTTCCTCGCTGAACCCATCCAAGGCGAGGCGGGCATCATCATCCCGCCGGAAGGCTGGCTCACCGAAGTGCGGAAGATCTGCACGGAGAACAACATCCTGTTCCTGGCCGACGAGGTCCAGACCGGCTTTGCCCGAACCGGCGACATGTTCGCCTGCTGGCATGAGAATGTGGTCCCGGATATCTACATCATGGGCAAAGCCCTGGGCGGCGGCGTAATGCCCCTTTCCGCCATCGCGGCCAACAAGGACATCCTGGGGCTCTACACGCCCGGCTCCCACGGCTCCACCTTCGGCGGTAACCCCCTGGCCTGCGCCTGCGGCGTGAAGGCCCTGGAGATCCTGCAGCGGGACGACTACCCCCGGATGGCCCGGGAGAAGGGCAAGTACTTCATGGACGGCCTTCGGAAGATCCACAACCCGGAGATCAAGGAGATCCGGGGCCGCGGCCTGCTCATCGGCGTGGAGTTCTATGGCAACGCCTTCGACTACGTGAAGGCCTGCATCCACGAGGGCGTGCTCTGCAAGGAGACTCACGACCACACCATCCGCTTCGCGCCGCCTATCCCGGTCACCTATGAGCAGATGGACGATGCCCTGGCGCGCATCACCCGGGCGCTCAGCAAATAAGAAGATATCAGAGATATGGATCGGCTCGGCAATTCTGCCGAGCCGATCTTGTTTTGTGTTCGTTTTATACGCGCAGTTTACAGGTTCCCCAGGGTGGCCACCAGCACCGCCTTGATGGTGTGGAGCCGGTTCTCGGCCTCGTCGAAGACCTTGCTATTGGGGGAGAGGAACACGTCGTCCGTGACCTCCCGGATGTCATAGCCCAGCTTCATCTGCTCGCTGGCCATGGTGGTGTTGAAATCGTGGAAGGAGGGGAGGCAGTGGAGGAAGATGCACCTGTCGTTCCCGGTCCGCGCCATGAGCTCCTTGGTGACCTTGAAGGGGGTCAGCAGTTTCACCCGCTCGGGGATCAGCGCTTCCTCGCCCATGGAGGCCCAGATGTCGGTGTAGAGGGCGTCGGCTCCCTCCACGATAGCGGGATCGTCGCTCACTTCGATGACGGCGCCGCTCTCCTTGGCCGCTTCCTGGCAGCGGGCCATGACCTCGGGGGCGGGGGCGAGGGCTTTCGGTCCGTAGCCGCAGTAGTGGATGCCCAGTTTGGAGCAGATGTACATGAGGCAGTAGGCCACGTTGTTCCTCGTGTCGCCGCAGAACACCAGCTTGCACTGGTTCAAAGGCTTATCCACGTTCTCCTCCAGGGTCATGATGTCGGCCAGGGCCTGGGTGGGGTGGTCCACGTCGGTGAGGCCGTTGTACACGGGCACGCCGGAATATTTCTTGAGGTCCTCCACCACCTTCTGGTCGAAGCCCCGGTATTCGATGCCGTCAAACATCCGGCCCAGGACCTTGGCGGTGTCGGCCAGGCTTTCCTTCTTGCCCATCTGGGAGGACTTGGAATCCAGGAACGTGACCCCAGCCCCCTCGTCCATGGCCGCCACCTCGAAGGCGCAGCGTGTGCGGGTGGAGGTCTTCTCAAAGAGCAGGACGATGTTCTTGCCCACAAGGGTATCGCCCTTGACACCGGCCTTCTTCTTCGCTTTGAGCGACTTAGCCAGGTCCAGCATATAGCGGATCTCCTCGGGGGTGAAGTCCATGATGGTCAGGAAGGAACGGCCTTTCAGATCGACTGCCATGTTTTCTTTTCTCCTTTATCGATTATGTTTTGATTCGTTGTGGGATTGCATATGATAATATCATCTTTCCTCAACGTATGCAAGGGCGGGGCAGAGACGCTGCGACCAAAAATGACCAAAAAACGGCCAGTTTATTGCAGAAAGATGAATAATCGGATTCTTTTGAAATAGATTATAAACAAACGTCGAAAAGCCTGAAGAATTAAAAAAGCTATGGTGGGATGCAGGAAAACGTGGAAAGGAGGAACCCTATGTATCGTCTGCAGAGGACCGTGGCGTTCCTTCTTTTTGCGCTTGTTCTGATGTCCCCGGGCTTCGTACTGGCGGAAGGGGAATCGACGGAACCGGCCGTGGAGCAGGTCGCGGAGGGCGTCGCCCAGGAGACGGAGAAGACCACCTCGAAACATTCTACTGCCAACGATCCGCTGTCCCGTCAGATCCAGGAGACCTATGCCGCAGCTAGGAAACGGTCCCGCCGCAAATCCTTCAAGGGCTACTGCGGGGCGTACGTGGCCAATCAGCTGGTGGTCCTGGGTATCAACACGTCCTATCTCAGCGGCAGCGGGAAGAACACCTACGACATCTATCGGAATATGGACTGTACCGACGGCGGGTACGAGGTGACCGCTTACAGCGGGAAGCAGTATTCCCTGCGGGAGGCCATGGAGGCCATCCTGCGGGAGGATCCCGCCGCCCGCAACATCCTGGTAGGATTCCAGCGTGGCGTCAGCTCCTCCGGAAAGAAGTACGGCCATGCGCTGTTCATTCACGGCGTATTGGACGGCAAGGTCTATTTTTCCGACAGCTCCGCCAGGACCATCGGCGATGTGACCTATGAAGAAGGGGAGCCCATCGTGTGCTCCCTGAACGCGTTTACCGAACTGTACGCGGAGTATAAGCTGGATGGCGTGGTCCACTTCGAGAAGTCGGAATCTCAGCCCTCCAGCACGGTGGAGACGGACTCGGCCAGCTCTGAGAACGCATCCACTATGGGCTGAACGTCTCCCAGGTCCCCGAAGCCCCAGCTTGCGTACAGGAACGGGATATTCGCCTCCTGCGCGGCGGACAGATCCTTGGCGGTGTCACCGATGTACACCGCTTTTTCAATTTGGTTCCGCGTCATCAGCAGACGGATGTTGTCTCCTTTGCCCAGGCCCGTGCGGCCCGCTGTCTCATGGTCGTCGAACAGGGCCGTGAGTCCGTGGGCGTGGAGAAAGGCCAGGGCGTAGGACTCCGTACAGTTGCTGACCAGGCCGATGAAATAGCACGCCTTCAGCTGTAGCAGGGTCTCCCGCACGTTGGGGTAGAGCCGGGCGCCGCGAGCATACAGATAGGGGTCCTCGGAAGTAAGGCACCGGTCCGTGAGGGCGTATCGTTCCGCCGGAGGCAGGTCGGAAAACTGAGCGTCGCCGATCTCCCGGGGGGTGAGGCCCATGAGCCGGTCCAGCTCCGAACGGGTGATGTGTCGCCCCATGGGCGCCAGCACCCGGTTCCAGCAGAGAAGCACCTCCTCTGCGGAGTTCCACAACGTCCCGTCCAAATCGAACAGGACGGCTTTCTTTTTCTCGCTCATGCCGGAGGCCCCCTTTCCTACGCTTCATTGTAGCCGGTGGAAATCGGTTTGTCCAGATTGCGGTATGGGGGATCTTGTGGTATACTTTACATATCTATGGAAAAGACAGAGTATCAATTGATCCGCTCCGATCGGCGGACCCTGAGCGTGGAGGTGGATTCGTCCGGCGCCGTCCTGGTCCGGGCCCCTCGCCTCATGCCCAAATGGCGCATCGAAGCCTTTGTGCGGGAGCGTCAGGGGTGGATCGAAGCCGCCAAAGCCCGTCAGGCGCAGCGCCAGGCGAAGCTCCCTCAGATACGGGAGGAGGACAAGCCCCTGTATGTGAAGATGGCCAAAGCCATCCTGCCGTCCAAGATCGAGCGATACGCCCAGCGCATGGGCGTAGAGCCCACCGGGCTCACCATCACTTCCGCAAAGACCCGCTTCGGCAGCTGCTCCGGGAAGAACCGACTGTCCTTTTCCTGGCGGCTCATGGCCTATCCCGAGGCGGCCATCGACTATGTGGTGGTCCACGAGCTGGCCCACATCCGCTACAAGGACCACAGCCGGGCGTTCTACGGGTTCATCGAAAGCGTCCTGCCCGACTATCGGGACAGGATACGGCTTCTCAAGGGGAAATAGGAGGCATAGGATGAGAAAGGTCTACTTTGCCGGTTCCATTCGCGGCGGTCGGCAGGACGCCGCCCTGTATGGGGAGATGATCGCCTTTTTGGAGGAGCGGGGCTGCCGGGTGCTGACGGAGCACGTGGGCCTCGAATCCCTGCAGGCAGAGGGGGAGAGGACCATGACCGAGGAGGAGATCTTCCAGCGGGACATGGCCTGGCTTATGGAGAGCGAGCTGGTGGTGGCCGAGTGCACCACCCCTTCCCACGGCGTAGGGTACGAGCTCGGGAGGGCCCGGGACATGGGGAAGGAGATACACATCTTCTATGACCTCTCCCGGGGCAGGCTGTCCGCCATGCTGGCGGGGGACAGCGCCTTCATCCTGCACCCTTATACCACTCGCCAGGAGGTGCTGGAAGGGCTGGAGCGGATCGTGACCGGCTGACGGTTGTATGACGGCACAGAATATGGTAAACTATAATTCTATGGATCAGACGAAGAGGAGATAAACGGACGTTGAGGCGGATGTTGAAAAGAGGGATCGCATGGCTGCTGCTGGCATTGCTGCTGGCGGGCGGCTGTGCCGCGCCTGCACCGATGCAGGAGGATACCCGCCAACGGGTGCCTTCGCCTACGTCCGCTCTGCCGGAGGATGGTCCTGTATCTTTGACGATGCCCGGCGCTTCGTCCGAAGGGATCAGCCTCCAGTTCACCGAGGTCCGCTCCTCCGGGGACCTGTCGGGGGCCTACACGGGCTGTGAGGATCAGGACTGGTTCGAGCTCTACAATCCCGGCGTCGAGACCGTGGACCTGGGGCACCTGTATATCACCAACGATCCGGAGAAGCCCCTCAAGCACCCGCTGCCCCAGGTAGCGTTGGGACCCGGCCAGTATGTTGCCATCTGCTGCTGCGGAAAGCTTTCCCATCCCGCCGTGGACATGGGCATCGCCCGCCGGGGCGAGACCCTCTTCATCTTCGGCGCGGATCAGCGGGAGATCTGTTCCCTTGCGGTGCCCCCGCTTGACGCGGATCTGAGCTGGGCCTGTGTGGACGGCGTTTGGGGCAATTGCCTGGAGCCCACCCCCGGCCGGGAAAACGGTCGTATCTTCGCCTCCCTGGACCCCGTACAGGTGGACGCTCTGGGGCTCAGCATTTCCGAACTTTTGATCGAGGGCAGCCGCGCGGCCGTGCTGCCCGATGGGAGCTATTGCGATTTCGTGGAGTTCTGCAACGAGACCGACAACACCCTCTCTCTCAAAAACTGGTATCTGTCCGATCGGGAGGACGACCTTGAAAAATGGGCTTTCCCGGATGTGCAGGTGGCCCCGGGCGAATATCTGCTCGTCCTTTTGGGGGGCGACGGCCAGCCCCGGACGGACGGGCTCATTCAGGCGAGTTTCTCCTTGAACCGGCGGGAGAAGGTGGTCCTCTACAACGCAGACGCCTTGGAGTATTCGGCCTTCGATCTTCCCGGGAAGATACGGGCCGATGTGTCCATGGGCAGTCATGGGGAATACTACCTGGTCCCGACCCCGGGCCGGGTCAACGGGCTTGCGTCCTACACCGCTGCCGACAAGGGCTGCTACGACTACACCGGCGTGTTCATCAGCGAGGTCTGCGCCTACGCCGGTGCGGGGAACAACGACTGGATCGAGCTATACAACGCCACCGACGAGGCGGTATCTCTGGAGGGCTGGCGGCTGATGAAGGGCAAGGACGGGGAAGACGTCATTTCCCTTTCCGGGACCATGGTTCCCGGCGGATACGCCGTGTTCGAGACCACCTCCCATTCGGAGCGTCAAAAGGACGGCGTAGGCGCCTTCGGCCTGTCCGTGGGCGGAGAGACCCTGTACCTCTTCGATGAAACGGGGGCCCTGCGGGACGAGTTCGCCACCGGCGTCCTGGAGCCGGATATCAGCTCCGGCCGGGTGGAGGGGAACGGCAACATCGCCCGGGTATTCTTCACGAAGCAGACCAAGGGCGGCCAAAACAGCGACCGCTACGCGCTGGGCTACGCCAAAGCTCCCGTGTTCTCGGAAACCGACCTCTATCAGACCAACGCTTTTCGGCTGATCCTCACCTCCGGCGAGGGGGCGACCATCCGCTATACCACCAACGGCACGGAGCCCACCGACTCTTCCAAGGTCTACACCGGTCCCATCGAGATCACCAAGAACACGGTGATCCGGGCCTTCGCCCAGGAGGACGGCCTCATCGACAGCGAGATCGTGACCTATACCTTCCTGTTCGAGCAGCCCCACGAGCTCCCGGTGGTGTGCCTTTCCTTCGATCCCAAGGATAAGGATGACCTCTGGTCCGGCCGCTCCAAGCAATCCAGCAGCAAGAAGCAGCGCAAGGGCTATTTCAGCTACTATGAGGGCGGGAAGCTCTCCACGGAGTTCCCGGCGGACTTCAAGACCAAGGGCGCGGGCACCTTGGGGTATAAGCAGGCGTCGCTGTCCATCCATTTGAGGGGCAAGTACGGCATGAGCAGCGTGACCTACCCCTTTTTCAAGGAATATGGCTGGCAGGAGTTTTCCTCCCTCTGCATCCGCAATTCCGGTCAGGACATCAACCAGGCCCGCATCCGGGACTCCTACGCCGCCCGCCTGTGCTTTGGGCTGAACATCGACGTGGTGGCCACTCGGCCCGTGGCGGTGTACATCAACGGACAGTATTACGGGCTGTACGACCTGAACGAGGATCAGAACGACGACTATCTGGAGACCCACTTCGGCGTCGCGAAGGACGACGTGGAGATCATCCGCTTCAACACCGTGGTGGTCAAGGGCAGCAACTCTGACTGGAAGCGGGTCATCGACTACGCCAAGAACAAGGACATGTCCAAGGATTCCGTCTACGAACAGTTCACCGAGTGGGTGGATCCGGATTACTTCATCGATTATCTGGTGTGCTCCACCTACCTTTGCAACAGCGACATGGCCAACCAGAAGTATTGGCACACAAAGGACGGCACCATCCGCTGGCGGGCCATCTTCTATGATTTCGACTATGCCATGGGCTACAACGGGGGCTCCCCGAAGCGCAGCATCATCGGCAGCTTCTTCAACAAGAACGGCACGGCCACCGCCACCTCCCGGGTTTATACCCATATCGCCGTGGCCCTGGAGAAGAATCCCGGCTGGCGGCAGCGGTTCATCGAGCGCTATGTGGAGCTCACGGTGACCACCTTCGCTCCGGAGCGGGCAGTGCGCATCCTCAATGAGCTCAGGGCGGAGATGGAGCCGGAGATGAAGCGGCACATCGCCCGTTGGAAGAACATCGGCTCCTACGACAAGTGGGTGAGCAACGTGAACGCCCTCCAGCACTGGATGGAGCAGCGGCCCCAGTACGCTCTCGACAACCTCAGGTCCTATTTCAAACTCAGCCAGAGCTACATCGACGAGCTGGTGGAGAAGTACACCCCGTAAGGAAAAACTGGGACACATAAAAAACGGACGCGGTCACCCGCGTCCGTTGCTTGTTTTGGGCTTACGCCCAGATGAACCATATGAGCACATAGCCCGTGATCACCGCGGCCAGGGTGAAGGGGATGCCGAACTTCATGAAGGTGCCGGCCTTCACCTCGTAGCCCTCCCGGCGGAGGATCCCGATGCCCGCGATATTGGCGGAGGCGCCGATGGGGGTCAGGTTCCCGCCCAGGGTGGCGCCGCAGAGGAGGCCGTAGGAAAAGAGCTTGGGGCTGATAGTCATGCCGCCCGCGGAGGAGAGGTCCGCGGCAAGCACCGCCACCACTGGCAGCATGGTGGTGGTGTAGGGGATGTTGTCGATGAAGGCAGAGAGGAGCACCGATACCCATACGATGACGCTGTAGACAAGGAACAGATCCCATCGGGTGCCGCCGCCGTTGAGCTTGGCGATGGTCCGGCCCAAGAGGTCGATGACCCCCGCCCGGGAGATGCCGCCAATGACCACGAAGAGGCCCATCAGCAGGATGATGGTGTAGTAGTCGATCTCCTTCAAAGCGCCCTTCACGATGGCGGAATCCTTGTTCTTGATAAGGTCACGGATGAGGCCGATGACGAAGAAGCCTACGCAGATGAGACCGTTGGTGATGTCGGGCTTGTAGAGCTGGCCCTCTTTGGCCCCGGACTTATAGGGGATGAAGGACACGGCGATGAGGCAGATGAGGGTGCCGAGAAGCAGCCAGGTGGGGAACAGGTCCTCTACTTTGGTCCTTTCGTGCATGTTCACCGGGTCGTTTTCCTTGCGGAACATGAAGAGGAGCACCAACGCGCTCATAAGGGCCCCCAGCTCCACCACGAAGAACATGCCCATCCTGCCTTCATCCACGAAGAAGTCCAAAAAGTCCAGGTTGGCGGCCTTGGCAAGAAGGATGCTGGTAGTGTCGCCCACCAGCGTGGCCGCGCCCTGCAGGTTGCTGGATACGGCGATGCAGATGATGGGAGCCACGGGGGAGATGTTGAGCTTCTTGCACATGGCGAGAGCCACCGGCGCGATCATGAGCACGGTCGCCACGTTGTCCACGAAGGCGGAGATGAACCCGGCGAAGAGGGACAGGGACAGGACCGCCCACTTGACGCTGGGGGTCTTGTCCACCAGCACGTCCGCCATGAGTTGGGGCATCTTGGACTCGATGAACAGATACACCGTGCCCATGGTGCCCACGATCATCATGATCACGTTCCAGTCGATCTCCTTCAGG
>CADCNE010000034.1 GCA_902802805.1 uncultured Eubacteriales bacterium | reverse complement strand
ATAGCTCCTCCGGTACCCTTCGTTGTGGCAAACTAAGTATACCAGAGTTATGGGTCACTTTTCTATCCGTTGCACTTCAAGTGTACATTCAAGCCGAAAGAGAAAAAGTCGCAAAAGAACTATTATTCATCTATCAAATCGTCCTCGGGCTCGTCCTCGTCCACCCAGGCGGGGTCCTGCTCCACAAGGAGGCGAAGGACACGAAGGTTGTTCCGCTTGAGGATGGTCACGGTCAGGTCCTCGAAGGTGAAGCTTTCGCGGAGCTTGGGGTAGCCCCCCAGCATCTCCACGGCCCAGCCGCCCACGGTGGCGTTGTCGTCGTCGATCTCCTCCTCGTCCTTGTCGAACTCGGCGAAGAAATCGTCGAGACGCATGTCCCCGTCCACCTCATAGACGTGGGGACGGACCTCCACGAACTCCTCCTCGATCTCGTCGGACTCGTCCCAGATATCCCCCACCAGCTGCTCCAAAACGTCCTCCATGGTGAGCACGCCCATAGTCCCGCCGTACTCGTCGGTGACGATGACCATGTGACCCTTCTTCCTTCGCATGGTGTTGAACACGTCGTCGAGGGGCATGGTCTTGTGCACGAAGATAGGCGGCAGCAGGAGCTTCTCGATGTCCGCGTCCGGGTCCTTCACCAGCGCCTTGTACAGGTGGTTGAGGTGGAGGATGCCCACGATGTTGTCCAGGGTCTCCTGGTACACGGGGATGCGGGTGTAGGGCGATGCAAACGCCACCTTCAGCATCTCCTCCCGGGAGTCGTCGAGGTCGATGGCCACCAGGTCCACCCGGGGCGTGATGACCTCGTACGCCAGCACGTCCCCGAAATCGAGGGCGCTTTGCAGCAGGTCCGCCGTGTCCTCGTCCACCACGCCCTCGTCCTCCACGGTCTCGATGATGGTCTCGAGGTCGTCCTCCGTCACCGCCGGGCCGCTGTTCAGGCCCCGCTCCCAGAGGCGGGAGATGAAGTGCAGGAACTTCTCCAACACCCAGGTAAACGGCCAGGTGATGCCCATCCACAGCCGCATGGGCACCGCCGCCACTGCGCTGAACCGCTCGGGCTGGGCGCTGGCCAGGATCTTGGGGCCGATCTCCCCGAAGGTGATGATGATGAGGGTCATGATAGCCGTGGCCGCCCAGGCGCCCTTCTCCCCCATGATCCCGATGGCGATGACCGTGGCGAGGGCAGACGCGCCGATGTTCACCAGGTTGTTCCCCACCAGGATGGAGATCAGCGCCTTTTCAAAACTCTTTTTCACCTTGAGCGCCAGGGCGTAGGCCCCGCCCCTCTCCTTAGCCGCGTGTTCGAGGCGCAGCTCCTGGCTGGCGGAGTAGGCGATCTCGGAACCGGAGAAGAAGGCGGACAGGACGATGCACAATACGATCAGCAACAGGTTCACGATCATAGTTCGCTCCCTCCCGCCGGGGCTTTGTCGTCCTCGTCGTAGATCTCTCCCACCAGCTCCTCTAAGATGTCCTCCACGGTGACGATGCCCAGGGGCTTCCCGTGGGCGCCGCGAACGATGGCGGCATGGACCCGCTGGCTCGAAAGCGTGTCCAGGAGCTCGTCGATGGGCGCGCCGGCGGTGACAAAGGTAGGCTTATCCATGACCCGGCTCAACGACACGTGGCCCTGGCGCTGGATGTACGCCTTCAGATACTTGCGGATCTGGAGCATGCCCACCACGCTCCCGTCCCTGTCCACCACGGGCAGTCGGGAATGATTGGTATCCTCGATAAGGGACACGATGGTCTTGGGGGACATGTCCCGCCGAAGGACCGTCACCTGGTCCCAGGGCGTGAACACGTCCCGGACCGGGGTCTCGGTGAACTCAAGGGCGCTCTGGACCAGCTCGGCCGTGTCTTCGTCCACGCCGTTCTCCTCGTCGGGAACGATGGAGTCGATGATGTCGTGGAGCTCGTCCTCGGTGACCGTGGGATCCTCGTCCTCGGGGATGTGAGCGAGCCTCTTGAGCACCCGGCTGAGCCCCGTGAACAGACGCACGAAGGGCTTCAGCACCTTCATGAGCACCAGCAGCGGCGTGGCGCAGAACAGAGCGAACCGCTCCGAGCAGGCCTTGGCGAAGGACTTGGGGATCATCTCCGCCGCCAGGAACACCAAAAGGGCCGTCACCACGGTGGTAGCCGCCACCGCCCCCTCGCCCCACAGGCGCGTGGCAGTGAGTGTCGCCAAGGCGGCACTCCCGATATGCATGATATTGTTGCCGATGAGTATGGCCGACAGGGCTTCCTCGAAGTGGTCGAGGATATGGAGGACCCGCCGGGCCCGCCGATCCCCGTCGTCCGCATAGCTCATCATGCGGATCCGGTTCACGGTGGACAGGGCCGTCTCACTGCCGGCGAAGAAGGCGCTGCAGGCCAGCAGCACCAGGAAGAATATGACCAGGCCTACGGGGCTCTGCCCCGCCGCCGAAGGAACGGACTCGTTCAGCAGCACACGTATAGGAATGCTACTGGGATCTGCGTCCACGAAATAACCACCTCACTGTGTTTACGGATTTACTGTTGTGTTCCTGTTTCTTTTCAGAAGAAAAAGGAACCGAAAAAAGCCAAAGATAGTAAGCTGATATCCCTTTCAACCGCTTCTTCCCCGGTTTGAAGCATTGTGGCAACGGACTATGTCGGAAGAACGGATGGCTTTCATTCCGTCAAATCCGGCGACATGTGCGGCGGATTTGACACCTTGCGGCACAGCCGCTCGTGAAACGCCATGCGTTTCAGGCTGTGCTGAAAACCCCGCCCGCAGGCGGAACTCGTTCCTATGGACCATGGGTCCATAGGAACGAAAGCGAAGCGTTTATGAGATCATGTCCCCCTGATGAGCGATAAGGGTGGCGTCATAGACGCCCTCCACACGCATGAACTTGTCCACGAAGCCGGTCTCGCTCTGACGGACCCGCAGCTCCACGGTCATTTCGATGCCCTCCCGCTGGACGGTCTTGGACTTGATCCGGCCCTGGGGGAGCTGAGCCACCATCTGCTTGATCTGCTTACTGGCGCTCTCGTCATAGTGGAGGATCAAGAGGTACGGCATGGTGGACCGACCCTTGATGACGGAGATGAGGATCATGCACAGGCCGATGAACACCGCCGCGATGACGCCCGCGATGAAGTACCCCGCGCCGAGAGCGATGCCCTCCGCGATGGCCCAGAACATGAACACCGTATCGATGGGGTCCTTGATGGCCGTGCGGAAACGGACGATGGACAGGGCGCCCACCATGCCCAACGACAGCTTCACGTTGTTGGCCATGAACATGATGACCGTGGCGGTGACCATGCAGAGCATCACGAGGCTCAGGTTGAAGGTCCTCGAATAGATGACGCCGGCGAAGGTGATCCGGTAGATGAAGAACACATAGAGGCCCACCAGGAAGGCTGCCAGCACCGTGAGGATGGTGAGCATGGGCTGGTAGTTCTGCAGCTGCAGGATGTACTGAAATACGTTGTCCATTGTTTTCTCCTTTTTGTTCTATCAAAAATCAAACTGACGGCAGAAGAGGTATTTGCTGGCCGCCGTATGCTCGGCCGCGTTCACCTGGATGAGGGTGCGGACGTAGCCGGGCAGATATCTGTTGAACTTGACCTCCAAAATGCACCCGTTCTCGAAGTCCGTGGCCGGGAAGGTCGGCGTATGGGGGTTAAAGAGGTCCGTGCACCGCAGGCCCGTGCGGATGTTCCGATCGATGGTGATGCGCACGTCCTCCAGGGGGAAGACGAAGGGCTCCCGATCGTAGTCCACCAGGACCTTGGGCCGCCAGCCCTCGGTCCGAAGGGCCGCGTAAAGCTCCGCGGCGAAGTCCTCCTGCCGATGGAGGAGGAAGCCGTATTCCCCGCCCAGGATGGCGTCGCACTGCTGGCGGGTCAAAAGCAGGCTCTGCTTGCCGATGAACTGGCCGTTCTTGTGCTTGCGCTCGAACTTGATGACCTTGTCGGACATGTCGTAGATGCGGATGCGGTACTTGTCCCGAAACTCCACGCCGTCAGCCTTCTCCCCCACCGCCTTCTCGAAGGGCGTGTCGAAGTAGAGGCTGCGGATGAAGTAGGTCCCCCCATTTTTCACGGCGTGGGGGTCCTGGGACAGGGTGAGCCGAAGCCGGGTGGCCAGATACTCCGCCTGCCCCAGGCTGATCAGGTATTTGATCTCATGCCTGTATTCCATAGCTTCTTCACTCCGTTCGTCCAAAGATCTGCATCATCTTCTCATCCGTCAGCTTATAGTTGGTGTTCTTCTTGATGTACGCCTTCAGATACTTGAAGTAGTACTCCTGATAGTGGTTGGCATAGCCCCGGACGTTGTTGATATGGGCTTTCCAGTTCTTCACCGTCAGATCCCAGCGGGGGAAGTCCCACTCGATCTCCGAGGCGATGGTGCTCGAAAGCACGTCCACCTTGGCGTTGATCTTCTCCGGTGAGTATACATCATTGACCATGAGGGCGCAAGCCTTCAGGAAGATTTCCACAAACTCGTTGTTTTTCAGCAGCGATCGCGCCAGGACCGTGGAAAAGCCCTTGCCCGCACCGTGGCCTTCGGGGTTGAAATACTTGCTGAAGAAGTCCCGCCGGTAGCCGTTGGTGACGGAATCGTCCTTCTCGTCGTTGCGGGCCATGGCGTCGCAGAAATCATAGTAGATCCAGCGCCACTTGCCGTCCTTCTCGCTGGAACGCCACCACTTGATGTTGCCGGAATCGTTGTTGCCCACGATGATCTCCGCGGCGCAGTAGAGGGCGAAGTTCTCCACATCCATCTGGGAGCAGACGTACTCGTAGTCCCCGTAGTTGCTCAGATCACAGTTCTTGCTCTTGCAGAAGTCGATGAGGGCGTTGTAATCGTCCACAGCCTTGGGGTCCCCGGAGACCAGGACGCCGTTGCCCCGGAGGATGTCGATGCTGTCCTTGTTGGTGACGGAGTAGTGCTGGGCGATGTAGGCGCGGCTCACCTTCTCCCTGAGGTTGTAGACGCCCCAGTACTGGCCGTTGAGATACAGAGCCGTCTGGACGTAAGCCTGCACGCACAGGTCCACGCCCCCGTCCTCCAGGAGGCCCGTCATCAGGCAGTCCCGGATCTTGGTGGCCACGGCGTCCTTGGCGGAGCACCGGAGCACCAGCGATTCGTAGCTGTCAAAGGGGCGGTTGGAGAAGAAGGGATAGTCCAGCGTGGAGCCGCCGTAGCCCTTGCGGGCGATGAGGGCGAAGTTCCGCTGCCTCTGATACCGCGAGAAGGAGCCGAAGATGCGGATCATCAGGTCCGACTCGAAGAGGACTTCCTTGCCGCCGGAGCTGGTGTAGGTCCAGTGAGCGGGCCGCTCCCACTCCCGGCCCCGCTGGTTATAGTTGGCGCCCAGCTTTCGGTCGTTGGAGGGGGTGGTCCACTCGGTGGCCGCGGTCTTGCCCTGGTAGTGGCTGCCCACCACGTAGATGCCGTAGTCCACGTTGAAGAGGTTGTCGGGATCCGTGACCAGGAAGCACACGGGCAGGGTGGAGTCATGAGCGTCGGTGGTCTGCTTGTCCCCCACGATCACGTAGGTGTTGGAGACCACCTGGCTCTTGTAAAGGGTGCCGTTCTCGCTGAAGGCCCTGGCCCGAAGCACCGCGTTGGTGTCGAAGGTCAGCTGCTCCCCCGCCCGATAGCGGGTGGAGGATTCCGTGGGGGTGGTTGAGTCCAGGGTATAGGTCACATAGGTCCCCGCGGGGATCTCCATGCTGATGACCTGTTTACCGTGGTAGACGCCGCTCGGCAGAGATACCGTGGGCGCATCGCAGTAGGCGCTGCCCAGGAGCGGCGCCGTGTTGGCCGCCCCTTGGGTGGGCGTCTCACAGAGGCCCCAGGTGTCCCCCACCCTGGCGTAGGATACGCAGGCCATGGACATGGGCACGGTCACCCGGTCGATGAGGGTGCCTTTGTCGTTATAGAGATAGAGGGTCTCCCCCTGACCGGAGACGGAGAAGTTCAGCGTCCGCGCCTTCATATCGGCGGTAACGCTCTTCTCGTCCTTGCCTTCAAGAGGAAGGCTGCCGCTCATGTAGAGGATGAGATATCCTTTCCCGGCGATACTCGTTCCCTCAGGAAAAACCCATTTCGTGGGCTTTTTCTCGTTGTCAGACAGAGAATAGCCGGTGAGGGACACGGTTTGATCGGAGCGGTTGTAGAGCTCCACCCACTTGCCCTGATCGTCGTCGTCGGGCACGCCCTTGGCATCCAGATGGTACCGATAGCCGTCGGAGAGGATCTCAGAGAAGGTGATGTCGTGAACGCCTACGTCCGGGTTGCGCTGCTTGTCGAAGGCGGCGTAGCCCGCAGAGGTGTTGGGATAGCCCGGGGTGGGCTTGTCCGTGACGGAGAAGCCGCTCTGGGTATCGAGATCGCCGTTGGCCTGATACCCCCGGATCATGCTGGAATCCTTCTCCTGGGCGGTGAACTCGTACATATCGAGGATGCCGCCGTTTTGATCCACCAATATGACGGCATCGCCCTTGCTGCCCGACAGGTTGAAGGGCAGGGAGATGTAGCCGTCCACTTGGTCCGCCATGCACCAGAGGAGCAGATACTCCCCGGCGCCGATGGTCGTGCCCTGGGGGAAGGTGAACTTGTAGGGCTTGCGGATGTCGTCGCTGATGCCGCAGCCAGAGAGGTCCACGGGAAGGGTGGCGGTGTTGCAAAGTTCGATCCAGTCGGGATACTGGCCGTTGGGCCCGGCGGTGGTGGTGCCGTTGCGGGCCATGAGCTCGGAGATATAGACCCCATTGTGCTGGGCGGTGGTGCCCACACTGAGGGGGGCTTCGCTCTCGTTCAGCTTCCGGCTCTCCTCATAGGCCGCCACGCCGGCTGGGGTGTTGGGATAGAGAGGCGAGGGCAGCATGTTCTCATACTGCCGGGTCTCGCCGTTCCAGCTCAGGGTGTAGCCGGTGTAGACGGAGGGGATCTCCATGGTGAACAGGGGCTCGCCGGCCCCGTTGGTGAGCCGGATCACGTCCCCCGCGCCCAGCTTGAAGTCGGCGATGAGGGCGTTCTCCACCTTCTCGCCGGTGCACCAGACCAGGATATACCCGTCGGGGGGCAGCACCGTCTTGTCGGGGAAGACCCAGAGCCGGTCCTCCCTATCCGACAGGCCCCAGCCGGAGATATCCTGATTCTGGGCGGAGATATTGTGAAGCTCCACATAATCCGGATGGTTCCCGGCCCCGTCGGAGACGATGCCCGTGTTGTTGATCATGATCTCGCTGATGATCACGTCGGTGGTCAGCTGCACAGCGGAGGTCTGGGCCGCCTTCTTCTTGCGGCAGGAGGCCCAGCTCACGCCTATGATGAGCAGCAGCACCAACAGGATGGCAACGGCGGGCTTGACCATTGCCTGCTGCGCACGCCTACGCTTCATATCCTTTCCTCGTTTCCTGAATAATGGTTCTGTGTATCATAGCATACGGGGGGACCCGCTTCCAATGTCGCGGAAGGAGAATTAACAGTCTGTATACAATCCTCCCGCATTTGTTTTTCCCTATGCCTGGGGTTCGGGGGCGGGGCCTTCCTCGGTCTCCTCCTCCGCGTGAGGCGCCAGGGCCACACATACCACCCGGGTCCCCTCGTCCACCCGCATGAGGCGGACGCCCTGGGTAGCCCGGCCGATATTGGGCACCTGGGAGACGGGGGTGCGGATGATGGTGCCGTCGTCCCGGACCAGCATCATGTCCTCCTCGCCGGAGGTCATCTTGCAGCAGGCGAGATCGCCGGTCTTCTCCGTCAGGTTCATGGCCTGGATGCCTTTGCCGCCCCGGCCCTGGGCCCGGTACTGGTCCTCGTCGGTGCGCTTGCCCATGCCCCGCTCGGTGACGGTGAGGAGCGCGCCGCCGGGCACGATCTTCACCATGTCCACCACCTCGTCCCCGTTATCGAGACGGATGGAGCGGACGCCCTGGCCGCCGCGGCCCGTGGCGCGCACGTCAGCCTCGGAGAAGCGGATGCACTTGCCCTTCCTGCTGGAGATGAGGAACTCGTCGCTGCCGGAGGAGACCTCCACACTCATAAGCTCGTCCCCCTCCAGTATGGACTGGATCAAAAGGCCGCCCTTTCTTATGTTGCCGCACTCGGACATGCGGGTCTTCTTGATGAGGCCCTGCCGGGTGGCGGTGACGAGATACCGGTTCTCGGTGTCCTCGCCCCGGCCGCCGGGGTACATGGCCGTGACCTTCTCCCCGTCCTGGAGTTGGACCAGGTTCACCACGGGGACGCCCTTGGATGCCCGGCCGGTCTCCGGGATGGCGTAGCAGCGGACCTTGAAGACCCGGCCTCGGGTGGTGTAGAAGAAGAGGTCGCTGTGGGTGGAGGTGACGAACATCCGCTCCACGAAGTCCTCTTCCTTGGTGGAATGGCCCATGACGCCCCGGCCGCCCCTATTCTGGGTCCGGTACACGTCGGGGGAGATGCGCTTCACGTACCCGAAGTGGGTCATGGTCACCACCATGTCCTCCTCCTGGATCACGTCGTCGAGGTCGATATCCTCGAGGAGCTGGGTGATCTCCGTCCGCCGCGGGTCGGCGTACTTCTCCTTGACGGCGATGGCCTCCTGCTTGACGATCTCCATGAGCTTGTGCTCGTCGGAGAGGATCTCCTGGAGCTCGTCCACCCGGACCTTCAGAGCCGCCTCCTCGTCGTGGAGTTTATCGCGCTCGAGGCCCACCAGGCGCTGGAGCCGCATGTCCAGGATGGCCTGGCCCTGGCGCTCGGAAAGGCCGAAGCGCTCGGTCAGGCGGGCCTTGGCCTCCTGGGCGCTCGCTGACGTCTTGACGATCTGGACCACCTCGTCGATATTGTCCGTGGCGATGATGAGGCCTTCCAGGATGTGGAGCCGCTCCAGGGCACGGTTCAGATCGAACCGCGTCCGGCGGGTGACCACGTCCTTCTGGTGCTCCAGATAGTAGTAGAGCATATCGCGAAGGTTCAGCACCCGGGGCTCGCCGTCCACCAACGCAAGGAGGATGGCGCCGAAGGTGTCCTGCAGGGCGGTGTGCTTGTAGAGGTTGTTGAGGACCACCTGGGCGTTCACGTCCCGCTTCAGCTCGATGACGATGCGGGTGCCCTCCCGGTCGGTCTCGTCCCGAAGGTCAGAGATGCCCTCAACCTTCTTTTCCTTCACCAGCTCCGCGATGCGCTCCACGAGGCGGGCCTTGTTCACCTGGTAGGGGATCTCGGTGACGATGATCCGGCTCCGGTTGGCGCTCATCTGCTCGATCTCGGACTTTGCCCGGACCACGATGCGGCCCCGGCCGGTCCGGTACGCCTCCGCCACGCCCATGCGGCCCATGATGATGCCGCCCGTGGGGAAGTCGGGGCCCGGGATGTACTGCATGAGGTCGTCCACGGATATTTCCGGGTTGTCGATCATGGCGCAGAGGGCGTCCGTGACCTCGCCCAGGTTGTGGGGTGGGATGTTGGTGGCCATGCCCACGGCGATGCCGCCGGAGCCGTTGACCAGCAGGTTGGGGAACCGGGCGGGTAGAACGGCGGGCTGCTGCAGGGTCTCGTCGAAGTTGGGCACGAAGTCCACGGTGTCCTTATCTATGTCCGCCATCATCTCCGTGGCCATCTTGGATAGCCTGGCCTCGGTGTATCGCATGGCCGCCGCCCCGTCGCCGTCCACGGAGCCGAAGTTGCCGTGGCCCTCTACGAGGAGATACCGGGTGTTGAAGGGCTGGGCCATGCGGACCATGGCGTCGTACACGGCGGTGTCGCCGTGAGGATGGTATTTGCCCAGCACGTCGCCCACGATGCGGGCGCTCTTACGGAAGGGCTTGTCGGGCTGCAGGCCCAGCTCGTCCATGGAGTAGAGGATGCGGCGGTGGACGGGCTTCAAGCCGTCCCGCACGTCGGGCAGGGCCCGATCCGTGATGACCGCCATGGCGTAGGAGATGAAGCTCTTGCTCATCTCATGCTCCAGGAGCATGGGGACCGTGCGGGCCACGATGCCGTTGCCGCCGGTGATGCCGTTGTTGTTCTCGTTTTCGCTCATATCTCTATCCTCTTACACGTCCAGGTAGGTGACCAGCTTGCTGTTGGCGATGATGAAGTCCCGGCGGGGCTCCACCTGGTCGCCCATAAGCAGGGTGAAGAGACCGTCGGCCTGGGCCGCGTCCTCCATGGTCACCCGCAGCATCATGCGGGTCTCCGGGTTCATGGTGGTGTCCCAGAGCTGCTCCGGGTTCATCTCGCCCAAACCTTTGTACCGCTGGATCACAGGCTTGGGGTCGCGGCCGATCTCGTCCAGGCACTCACTAAGTTCCTCGTCGGTGTACACGTACCGCTCGATCTTGTTCTTCTTGACGAGGTAGAGGGGCGGCTGGGCGATGTACACGTACCCGTGCTCGATGAGGGGCCGCATGTGCCTAAAGAAGAAGGTCAGGAGCAGGAGCCGGATGTGGCTGCCGTCCACGTCCGCATCGGTCATGCAGATGATCTTGTGGTAGCGGAGCTTCGTTTCGTCGAAGTCGGAGTCCATGCCCGCGCCGAAGGCGGTGATCATGGCCTTGATCTCGTTGTTCGCGAGCATCCGATCCATCCGGGCCTTCTCTACATTCAGGATCTTGCCTCTCAATGGCAGGATGGCCTGTATGGTGCGGTCCCGGCCCATCTTGGCGGAGCCGCCGGCGGAGTCGCCCTCCACGATGAAGATCTCGCACTTTGTGGGGTCCTTCTCCTGGCAATCGGCCAGCTTCCCGGGCAGGGCGGCGGAGTCGAGGACGGACTTCCTTCGGGTCAGCTCGCGGGCCTTCCTGGCCGCGTCCCGGGCCCGGGAGGCGGTTATGCACTTCTCGATGATGATTTTGGCCTGGGCCGGGTTCTCCGCCAGGTACTCGCTGAGCTTGTCGGCCACGGCCCCGTCCACCAGGGGACGGATGTCGGCGTTGCCCAGCTTGGTCTTGGTCTGGCCCTCGAACTGGGGCTCCTCCAGCTTCACGGAGATGATGGCGGTGAGGCCCTCGCGGATGTCGTCGCCGGAGAGGGGCGCGTCCGTGGCCTTGAGGAAGTTGAACTTCCGGGCGTAGTCGTTGACCACCCGGGTCAGGGCCGCCTTAAAGCCCATGAGGTGGGAGCCGCCCTCGTGGGTGGCGATGTTGTTGGCATAGGTCATGATGAGCTCGTTGTAGCCGTCGTTGTACTGCATGGCCACCTCCACGGAGGCGGTCTCCGCGTCGCCCTCCATGCGGGCGCCGGAGAAGTACAGGGGCACCGGCTGCAGCAGCTCCTTATTTTTATTGAGGTAGGTGACGAACTCCCGGATGCCGCCCTCGTGGCAGAAGCTCTCGGTCCTGTGGGGCTCCACCCGCTCGTCGGTGAAGGAGATGCGAAGGCCCGCGTTCAAAAACGCCAGCTCCCGAAGGCGCCGCTTCAGGGTGTCGTAGTTGAACTCCAGGGTGTCGAAGATGTCGGGGTCCGGCCAGAAGTGGACGGTGGTGCCGGTCTCGGAGAACTCGCCCTCCTCAACGTGGACGCTGTCGAGAGGGATGCCCCTTGAATAGTCTTGAATAGTCCTGGACGTGGATCTTCCCGTCCCGGCGGACCTCCACCCGGAGCTTCTCGGACAGGGCGTTCACGCAGGAAAGGCCCACGCCGTGGAGGCCGCCGGAGACCTTGTAGCCCCCGCCGCCGAACTTGCCGCCGGCATGGAGGATGGTGAGCGCCACCTCCAGGGCGTCCTTGCCGGTCTTCTCATGGTAGCCCACGGGGATGCCGCGGCCGTTGTCCCGGACGGTGACGCCGTTGCCCTCGTGGAGGAACACCTCGATATGGGTGCAAAAGCCCGCCATGGCCTCGTCCACGCTGTTGTCCACGATCTCGGTCACCAGCTGGTGCAAACCACGCTCGTCCGTGGAACCGATGTACATGCCGGGGCGGCGGCGCACGGCCTCCAGCCCTTCCAGTACCTGGATCTGGGAAGCGTCGTAGCTTCCGGTCACTTCGTTGCGAATGTCTTCCATTTACTCTCTTTCCTCGTTGCGATACACTTTTTTACACTTCTATCAGTCTGCCGTTCCCGGCTCTGAATACCTGTAATTGCTCGTCCTGGACCGCGCCAAGCTCCCCCAGGTGGGTGCAGGTGATGAACCCCTGGCAACCTTCGATGGCGGAGAGAAGGAGCTCCCGCCGCCCCTCGTCCAGCTCGGAGAACACGTCATCGAGGAGCAGCACCGGCTTCTCCTGCCGGAGGCGCTCGATGAGGGCAATCTCAGAGAGTTTCAATGACAGGGCCGTGGTCCGCTGCTGGCCCTGGGAGCCGTAGGTGCGTACGTCGCAGCCGTTGAGCTCCAACAGCAGGTCGTCCCGATGGGGGCCCGCGGAGGTGAAGCCGCGCAGGAGGTCCTTCTCGATGTTCCCCACCAGGGCGTCGGCGATGGCCTCCCGGATGAGGTCCTCGTCCCCGCAGGGCACGTTGGGCTCGTATTCCACCTTCAGCTCCTCCTGGCCGCTGCTCATGTGGTCGTGGAGCTCGCCCGCCAACTCCCTGAGGTCCCGGCAGAAGGCGGCACGCGCCACCTCGATGCGGGCGCCCAGGCGGCTCAGCTGCTCGTCCCACAGTTCCAGCATGTCGCCGGCGGTCTCAAGCCCCTCCTTCAGAAGGTTGTTTCGCTGCTTGAGGGCCTGGTTATATTGCTGCAGGTCGTAGTAGTAGGCGGGCTTCAGCTGGGAGATCTCCATGTCCATGAACCGCCGCCGCTCCGCGGGGCCGCCCTTGACCAGGATGAGGTCCTCCGGGGAGAACATGACCACGTTGAGGCAGCCCATGAGCTCGCCGGAGCGGGCCACAGGGGCCCCGTCCAGGAAGATGCGCTTGCGCTCGCCATAGACCAGCTCCTCTCGGATGCTGCGGCTGCCGCCCCGGGTGGTGAGGTTCAAAAGGACCATCCCCTCCATCTCCCCCATCAGGATGAGCTCGCTGTCCCGGCCGGTCCGGTGGCTTCGGCCGAGAGCGCAGAGGAAGATGGCTTCCAGCACGTTGGTCTTCCCCGCGCCGTTCAAACCGGTGAACACCGTCAAGCCCGGCTCAAAGGCTTGTTCCAGGTCCCGATAGTTGCGGAAATTATGCAGTTTCAGCCCGGTTATGCGCAAAAGCCCATACCCCCAGTAGAATATCGCATTATACCATATGTTGTTGCGTTTGTAAACTATAATAGGAAAAGAAATGATGTTCCGCCCAATATTTTGTGGTTTCGACCCATGAAAAAACGCCCTTCCCGCAGGAAGGGCGTTCGCCTCGGTCAAGACTGCTTATTCATACACCTTCTCGCCCCGGTAGGATGCGCACAGGCTCTCGTTCTCCCGGCCGCAGCCGTCGTCGCAGCAACTCACCTCGATGTGATCAAGGTCGCACCGGGTCCCCTCATGGTTGTACACGCAGCTGGTCACGTCGCAGCCGATGGTCTGTTTCTTTTCCATGGTCAAAACCTCCTTGTGGATTCTGACCGTAGTCTGTCCCTGCGTCGATCGGCCTATACATTTTTTCTTTTACAAGGGCTGATTTTTATGGTATGGTGGAGACAGAAAGGCAAGGAGGTCCCCCTATGGCGCTCACGTTTCACGATGTTCAGGCGGCCCGGGAGCGCATCGCGCCCTACGCCGTCAAAACGCCTCTGCTGCGGCTGCATGCCCTGGACGACTATTTGGGCTGTCAGGTCTACGTCAAGGCCGAATGCATGCAGGTCACCGGCTCCTTCAAGTATCGGGGGGCCATGAACAAGATCCTGTCCCTCACCAAAGAGGAGCTGGGCCGGGGCATCGTGGCCGCCTCCTCCGGGAACCACGGGAAGGCCCTCGCCTACGCGGCCAAGATGCTGGGGGTGAAAGCCACCATCGTCCTCCCCTACACCGCCGCCCAGATCAAGGTGGATACCATCGCGGGCTGGGGGGCCGAGACCGTGCGCTGCGAGGTCCAGGAGCGGTTCGAGGTGGCGGAGCGCATCTGCCGGGAGCGGGGCGCGACCCTGGTGCCGCCCTACAACGACGAGCAGGTCATGGCCGGCCAGGGCACGGCGGGGCTGGAGCTCATGGAGCAATGCCCCGAACTGGACGCGGTGGTGGTGCCCACCAGCGGCGGCGGGCTCATCGGGGGCGTATCGACCGCGGTGAAGGCGCTCTCGCCCCGGACGCGGGTCTACGGCGCGGAGCCGGCGGTGCTGCCCCGGTACTCCGTCAGTGTGGCGGCGGGGCATCCCGTGAAGGTCCCGGCGGGCAAGTCCGTGGCGGACGCGCTGGTGTCCAACATGCCCGGAGCCCTGTGCTTCCCGGTAGTAGCTGAGCATGTGGACGGGTTCGTGGCGGTAGACGACAGCTTCCTGCTCAAAGGGATGAAGCTGCTTTTGTTGGAGGGGAAGCTCCTGTGCGAGCCCTCGTCGGCTATCGGGCTGGGTGCAGTGCTCCAGGGGCTGCTGCCCATGAAGAAGGAGGATAAGGTCTGCTTCCTGATCTCGGGAGGCAGCGTCAGTCTCGATCAGCTGGATATGCTCAAGGAGGTCAAGCTATGAAACCCGTATTCAACGAAAACGCGCCCCGGGGGCACTACTCCCCCGGCATGATCCTGGGAAACACCCTGTACGTCTCCGGCCAGACCTCCGCCGACCCCGCCACGGGCCTGCCCGCTGCGGGCGGGTTCGAGGCGGAGATGGAGATGGCCCTCCACAAGCTGGAGAGCGTGCTGAAGGCTGCGGGCTGCACCAGAGAGAACGTGGTCATGTGCCGGGTGTATCTCCCCTCGGCGGAGCTCTGGGACGCCGCGAACGCCGTCTACTCCGCCTTTTTCGGCGAGCACCGGCCCGCCCGGATCGTGCTGCCCGTGGGGAAGCTCAGCAAGGGCTGTCAGGTGGAGATCGAGGCTGTGGCCGAGATCTGACCTTTTTCTGTGCGACTTTTTCTTTTCGGTGAAAAGCAAAAGTCGCGCAAAAAGAATAGCTCAAGAAGAAAAGAAGCTTAGGAGGTTACAGTGATAACCATTCTTAAGCTTCTCTTTTTTGCGCCGCTTTTTTCTCTTCACCGAAGAGAAAAAAGCGGCAAAAAGAAGGATGTTACGCCTTGATGCCCCGGGCGGCCAGCTTCATGCGCTGCTCCTTGGAGAGGATCTTCTTGCGCATGCGGATGCTCTTGGGCGTGACCTCCACCAGCTCGTCGTCGGCGATGAATTCGAGGCACTGTTCGAGAGTGAACACCACCGGCGGCGTGAGCCTGAGCGCCTCGTCGGAGCCCGCGGCCCGCATGTTGGTCACGTGCTTCTTCTTGCACACGTTCACCACGATGTCCTCGTCCCGGGCGTTCTCGCCCACCACCTGGCCTTCGTACACCGGGATGCCGGGGCCGACGAACATGCGTCCCCGCTCCTGAGCGTAGAAGAGCCCGTAGCTGGACGTGTCCCCGGTCTCGTGGGCCACCAGACTCCCGCTGCTGCGGCTCTCGATGGGCCCCTTGTAGGTGTCGTACCCGGCGAAGATGTGGCTCATGACGCCGTTGCCCTTGGTGTCGGTCAAAAGCTCGCTCCGGTACCCCATGAGGCCCCGGGCGGGGATCATGAACTTCACCCGGGTGCTGTAGTCGCCGATGGCGGTCATGTCCGTCATCTCACCCTTGCGGGCACCCAGCTTCTCCATGACCGGGCCCATGAACTCCGTGGGCACGTCGATGGTCAGCTCCTCCATGGGCTCCAGCATCTCGCCGTTCGGTCCCTGCTTCATGATGACCTTGGGCCGGGTCACGGCGAACTCGTACCCCTCCCGGCGCATGGTCTCGATAAGGATCGAGAGGTGCAGCTCGCCCCGGCCGCTGACCTTGAAGGTGTCGGTGGACTCGGTCTCCTCCACCCGCATGGACACGTTGGTCTTGACCTCCTTGAAGAGCCGCTCCCGGATGTTCCGGCTGGTGACGTACTTGCCCTCGCGCCCGGCGAAGGGGCTGTCGTTGACCTTGAAGAGCATACTCACCGTGGGCTCGTCGATGTGCACGAAAGGCATGGGCTCCACGCAGTTGGGGTCGCAGGCGGTCTCGCCCACGTTCAGGTCGTCGGCGCCGGCCATGCAGAGAATGTCCCCCGCATGTACCTCCTCCACCTCCACACGATGCAAGCCCTCGAACCGGTAGAGCCGGGAGATCCTGGCGGGCCGGACCTTGTTGCTTTCGCCGCCGCAGAGGACGATGCTCTGGCCCCGCCTCGCCACGCCACGCTCGATGCGGCCCACGCCGATCTTGCCCACGTAGTCGTCATAATCGATGGTGGAGAAGAGGATCTGCAGGGGGGCCGTGTCGTCCATGGCGGGGGCGGGAATGGCCTTCAGGATGGTGTCGAAGATGGGTTTCATGCTGTGCTCCAGCTGGTCCACTTCGTAACCGGACATGCCGTTGCGGGCGGAGGCGTAGACGATGGGGAAGTCCAGCTGCTCGGCCGTGGCGCCCAGCTCGATGAACAGCTCCAGCGTCTCGTCCACCACCTCGTCGGGGCGGGCGTCGGCCCGGTCCACCTTGTTGATGACCACCACCGGCACCTTGCCCAGCTCCAAAGCCTTTTTCAGCACGAACCGGGTCTGAGGCATGCAGCCCTCGAAGGCGTCCACCAAAAGGAGCACCCCGTCCACCATCTGCAAAATGCGCTCCACCTCGCCGCCGAAGTCGGCGTGGCCCGGGGTGTCCACGATGTTGATGCGCACGTCCCCATAGCTGACAGCGGTGTTCTTGGAGAGGATGGTGATGCCCCGTTCCCGCTCCAGGTCGCCGCTGTCCATAACGCGATCCACGCCCACCTCGCTCCGGCGAAGGACCCCCGCATCCTGCAGGAGGTGATCCACCAGGGTGGTCTTGCCATGGTCTACATGGGCGATGATCGCAACGTTTCTGATCTCCATTTTCATTCCTCGAAATATACCGTGTTGGGTTTTTGAAAAACCATATTAGTATATCACATTTTTCCGCCAACGCAAGATTTTTTCGCTTTCCAGGCAGAAAAAACCACTCCCCCGGCAGCATCGGGGGAGCGCTCCACTATCTATTTGCTTTACAAAACCGGGTCCGTCCAGCCGCCGGAGGAATCCCCGCCATTGTAAACGATCATGGTGCGGCTGATCTTGTCCAGCGGCACGAATCCATAGCCGTCCTCCAGCTGCACCATACAGATTTTCCCTATTTCGCCGATCACAAGCAGCTTAGTGTTCATCATCAGCTTCTTCTCCTCGTCCAGCATCCGCCAGTGCCGATGCAGCGGCGCGTTGCCCAGCGCAAACCCGTCCCACGCCTCATATGCCGGATCGTCCGCAAACGCAAGGAGCCGCAGGGGCATGATCCCCACCGCTTCGCCGGCCTGCACGGTGCAAATGGACCCCGTTTTCTCCTTGACAAAGACCGTATCGCCCCGGTTCAGCAGGACCACATACCCCTCCGCACCGTCGGCCAGGATGGTGCCAGAGCCGGGCGCGAAGGGCTGTTCGTTCTCCTGCCGCACGGTGGATAGCAACCGCACTACTGTCAGGCCCCCGCTTCCAAAGTTGCCGATGGGGATATCGCCGCCGTCGCTGCCGCCGCTGCTGCCGCCGCCGTTATACTGGATGGGGCTCATGCTGATCCCGGAGGCCAGGGTGTACCCCACCCGGCCGTCCATCATCGTGACCCGCATGACCGGCCCCAGCCGATCCTCCACGGTGAGCAGGGTGTTCATGTACAGGGTCGCCAGCTTCTCCCCCTCCAGATACGGGCTGGGGAACACGTCGATGTTCCCGCCGGCATAGGCTGTAAAGGGGGCCGCCGCCGCCTCGGAGTCCAGGCGGACCAGCCACATCTCCACCAGCAGATCGCCGCTCTCGCCTTCGACCACGTAGCAGCCGTCCCGCAGGTCCTTCACATTCACCCGATCACCTCGGGCGAAGGTCTTGACCGCCACGCCTGCCTGGTCCACCAAGACCGTCGCGTCTTTCTCCACCGGGACAGGGGCGTCCTCCGCCACCGCCGCGGCAGGCACCAGGCCCAGCAGGAGCAAGGCCAGCATCCAGCAAAGCATCCGTTTCATAAGGTTTCTCCTTTACTTCTTATAATCCGCATCGAACTGATTGTCGTAGACGTAATGGATGATATCCCAAATGAATTTATAGGCATCCGTCCCCGGCTTGAAAGCGTTCCGGTTCTGCCAGGCGATATAGCCGATGTTCCGCCGGATGATCCCGCCGTACAGCACGAAGGGGGTCCCCGCCTTGTTTTGCAGGATCATGTAGGGCCGCATGGCCAAATCCGGCTTGCACTTCTCGTTGGTCATGCCCACCAGCACGTTGGTGTACTGGATGAGCTTGCCTGTGTCCTTATAGATTGGGTCCGCCGTGCCCTTCTTGTAGGCAAAGGCTTGGCGGGCGCCGGTGCCGTTCAAGCGCAGCGGCTGCCCCTCCAGTTCGCTGACCCAGGCCACCACCGTGCCGTACTCCGCCAGCGTGTACCCGGCCACGCCCCCACCCATCAGGCTGGTGCGCTTATCCTTGGGCACGGAGGTGATCATGCGGATGCCCTTCTTGCCCGTGAACCGGATGGAGCTGCCGGAGTATTGCAGGATGTTGTCCAGCTCCGGCACCCTCTTGGCGACCTGTGCGCCGTTCCCCGGCTCCACGATCCACACCTTCATATCCGTGGGATAGACCTCGTGGGGGTCCGCGGACTCCTTGTTGTAGGCGTACTCCGTGACCACGCTGGCCTTAACGCCGTCGGGCAGATACACGACCCCGTTCATCACGCGGTATGAGACGCCGTCCACATCCACCGTGGCGCCAGTGGGAAGACCCTTTTGCTCAAAATACAACCGGTTCCCGGGCGTGGGCGTAGGTGTCGGCGTGGGCGTTGCCGTAGGCTTCGGCGTGGGCGTCGCCGTAGGCTTCGGCGTGAGCGTGGCCGTAGACTTCGCTGTGGGCGTTGCCGTAGGCTTCGGTGTGGGCGTCGGCGTAGGAGTCGGCGTTGGCGTTGGCGTAGCGGTAGGCTTCGGTGTGGGCGTCACCGTGGACTTGGGCGTAGGTGAGGGCGTGGGCATCGCAATCCTTGTCCAATGGGCATAGAGGATATGGTCCTTCTTTTCGGCGGTGGTCGTCTCATCGACCTTGGTCCCGCCGCTCTTTTGTGTGTACCAGCCATCGAAGGTATAGCCCTCCCGGGTGGGGGAGGGGAGCTTGCCGTATGGCTGGCCCTCATATACGATGAGGGTCTCCGCCAAGCAGGTGCCCGCTTCGTCGCCAAGATCGAAGACGACGGTGTGGCTAGGGGTGGAAGACGGGGCGTCCCAGTGCGCATAGAGGGTATGATTGGCTGTTTTGGTCACTTTGGTGTCCGATTTGACAGCATTGCCGCCGCTCTTGGCGTCGTACCAGCCCAGGAAGGTATATCCGCTCCGCGTGGGCGTGGGCAGGGTACCGTAGGTCTTACCAATTGTCACCTTCGCCGTGGTAGGAGAGACGCTGCCGCCATTAGCGTCGAAGGTGACGGTTAGGGTCGAGTACTTCTCGTTTATTTTATCATAATTCGTTGCGTGCCGATAGTTGAATTTTCCACTCAGATAGCTTTCACCATACTTTATGGTCGTCTTGTACCCGATTTTTCTGTTGCCATGAAGATTGCTTTCCAACATGGTGACGCCGTTAGAATCCTTGGAAAGGAATATTCCAAAGTGTTCCTTGCCGCTACTGGTGGTCAGATATAAATAATCTCCCGGTTTGCATTTGGCAAAATTGGATTCCGTCGCTTTTTTGCTTGAACTGAAACCCCATGACCCTTCGGTGACTACATAGCCGAATATTTCGTAAAAAACATATTTTGCAAAGCCCAGGCATGACCAACTCTTTGGAATAGGACATTTGGAGTTCTCGCCCTTGACTTTTTTCCAAATGTGGCCCACTTCGCAATTGTTACATGCATATTGTCTCTTCTCTTGGCAATCCCCGGTGCAACATGCGCCACTGACGGTAAAAAAACCTGTTGGAAAATCTTTTTTCAGCTGAGCTTGGACGGCTTTGATCTTGGCTTCCACACCACTAGTAGATGATTCCGCCTCCGCCTCCCGCACGACGCCCATGGGCGCAGGCAGCAGGATGGTCATCAGGGTGAGCAGCACAAGCGTGATCGATAAAAGTCTTTTTCTCATAAACGATTCTCCCTCCGCTTCATACGGCATAAATCTGTTTTACGACATTTTAGTATAGCATCTTTGAGCAAATAACACAAGACAGACATGGTGCGTTACGCCGATTTCAGCTTTCTTTTTGTTGCAGAAAAACACGCACCTTTCCGGTTTTGGAAAGGTGCGTGGAGGGGTGTTTCGGTCAGATTTACCGGGCCAGGCGCATGGCCACGTACCGCAGGATGGCTTTGGCATCCACGTCGGTGACCTGATCGTCCCCGTCCATATCCGCCGCCCGAAGCTGGGCGTCGGAGAGCGTTACCCATCCCGCGTCGTACCGCAGGACCAGGGCCGCGTCGGCGGCGGAGACCAGGCCGTCCCCGTTCACATCCCCCTGGCTCAGGCGGATGGTCGGTTCGTCCTGGTCATCATTCTTGGGCTTGGCCGTGGGCTCGTCGTCATCGTCCAGGATCTCCACGAACTCACCGGAGATGTAGCCGTACTTGCCGGTGCTGTTCACCTTGACGAAGTACCAGCCGTTGTCCTCCGTGTAGACGGTCAGGGCGGTGCCCTTCTTCAGGTTGCTGGCTACCTTGTCATACTTGGTGCTGGGCCCTTTGCGCATATTCACGCCGCCCGTGATCAGCTCGCCATCCTCCGCGTTTCGGATCATGGATTTGGTGGGCTCAGTCAGGGGGCCGGTGGGCGTGGGCTCCGGGGTATCCGTCGGCGCGGGCGTGGGCTCATCCTTCAGAGGCACCAGGCTCTCCGGAACGATGAACTTCACAGAACCGTAGCCATATACGTCCGTCCCGCCCACGTTCAGGTAGTAATACTCGCCCTCCTGATAGTAGATATACACGACCTGGTCCATATACCAGTTGCCGATCACCTTCGCGGTACCGTTCGGCGCTTCCCGGATGGCCAGCACGTTGGAGGTGATGAAGCCCAGGATCGTGCCCTCGGGCTGCTCGGGCTCCAGAGTGGGCTCAGGCGTGGGCTCCGCGGTGGGCTCCTCAGTGGGAACCTCGGTGGGCTCTGGCGTGGGCTCGTCCGTGGGCACAGGGGTAGGTTCATCGGTAGGCGCGGCCGTGGGCTCCTCCGTGGGCTCAGCCGTGGGGCCACCCTTCACGGGCACCAGGCTCTCCGGAACGATGAAATTCACAGAACCGTAGCCATATACGTCTGTTCCTCCCACGTTCAGGTAGTAATACTCGCCC
This sequence comes from uncultured Eubacteriales bacterium, assembly GCA_902802805.1. Classification (GTDB taxonomy): domain Bacteria; phylum Bacillota; class Clostridia; order Christensenellales; family CAG-138; genus RUG472. Next base: position 78 of record CADCNE010000034.1, on the reverse strand, counting down.
TCCTGATAGTAGATATACACGATCTGATCCTGATGCCAGTTGCCGATCACCTTCGCGCTGCCGTCCGGCGCTTCCCGG
>CADCNE010000033.1:24189-29449 GCA_902802805.1 uncultured Eubacteriales bacterium | reverse complement strand
CTTATTTCTATCCTTATCCTCAGATATCATTGGAGGAAGCGAATGACTCCTGAGAATCTGCAGGAAAAGAACCTGGCAGAGCTGCGTACGATGGCGCAGGCTCTGGGCGTGAAAAACGTAGGCAAATATCGGAAAAACGAGCTCATAGAGATGCTCGCCAGGAGCGAGGCCCCCGCCCCCAAGAAGCGGGGCCGCCCCGCCAAGGGTACCGGCGCGAAGCAGCCGAAGCCCGCGCCTGCCGAACAGCAGTCCGAGGCGGCGGAGCAGAAGCCCGCTCCCGCCCAGGAGGCTTCCAATACTTCCGGAAAGAAGAACGGCCGGAAGCCGAAGCAGAAGCCGGAACCTGTGGCGGAGGAAGCGAAGGTAGCCGCCCCCGCAGAGCAGAAGCCGGAGGGCTCGGTTCAGGAGCCGCAGAAGGCGGAGACCAGGGAAGAGACGGCGGAAAAGCCGGATCAGCATCGCCGGGACAACAACCGGCAGAACAACCGCTTCCAGAAGGGCTACACCCGCCATTTCGGCAACTACAGCAACGGCGACCGCCGCTATCAGAATAGCAGCGGTCAGGAGCAGAAGCCCCGGCCTGCCGCCCCGCAGAATCCTCCCGCCTCTGGCGAGGAGGAGAAGCCCTACTACAGCCAGGAGTACGGCACCGCCAACCCCGCCGTGCCCAAGATGCTGGAAACGGAGAACTGCCCTCCGGTGGAGGGCGTGCTGGAGGTGCTGCCCGACGGGTACGGGTTCCTCCGCATGACCAACTATTACTCCGGCCCCAAGGACATCTACCTCTCCATCACCCAGATCCGCCGCTTCAGCCTGAAGACCGGCGACTACGTGGAGGGCCGCGCCCGGCCCCATCGGGAGGGGGATAAGTTCGACGCCCTCATGTATATCGACAAGGTCAACGGCCTCCTGCCCGACGAGAACGCCCGCCGCAAGACCTTCGAGGAGCTGGTGCCCATCTTCCCCAACGAGCGGTACACCCTGGAGACGGCGGGGGAGGGCAACAGCCTCGCCGCCCGGCTCATCGATCTCATCGCCCCCATCGGCAAGGGCCAGCGGGCCATGATCGTGTCCCAGCCCAAGGCGGGCAAGACCACGCTCCTAAAGCAGATCGCCGCCGGCATCTCCGCCAACTACCCGGACAGCCACCTGATGGTCCTGCTCATCGACGAGCGGCCCGAGGAGGTCACGGAGATGAAGCGGGTCATCCAGGGCGAGGTCATCTACTCCACCTTCGACGAGCTTCCCGAGCACCACACCCGCATCGCCGAAATGGTCCAGGAGCGGGCCATGCGCCTGGTGGAGCAGGGGAAGGATGTGGTGATCCTCCTCGACAGCCTCACCCGCCTCACCCGCGCCTACAACCTGGTGATCCCGCCCACAGGCCGGACCCTCTCCGGCGGCATGGACCCCGGCGCGCTCCATAAGCCAAAGCGGTTCTTCGGCGCGGCCCGGAACATCGAGGGCGGCGGCAGCCTCACGGTCATCGCCACGGCCCTGGTGGAGACCGGCAGCCGCATGGACGACATCGTCTATGAGGAGTTCAAGGGCACCGGCAACATGGAGATCCACCTGGACCGGAAGCTGGCTGAAAAGCGGGTGTTCCCGGCCATCGACATCTACAAGTCCGGCACCCGGCGGGAGGAGCTGCTGCTCAGCAAGGCTGAGCTCGAGGGCGTGTACATGCTCCGCAAGTTCCTGGCGGGCGGCGGCACCACCGAGGTCACCGAGCAGGTGGTGCCCATGATGGCCAAGACCGCCACCAACGAGGACTTCCTCTCCAAGCTCAAGGACTGGATCAAGATCTACGAGAAGTCGGGGTACACCCTGTCGAGCCAAAATAGATATGGCAATTGACGACGGCAAAAGCCCGAAAATTTCCTGAAAAAAGTGCTTGCATTTTCTTTTCGCCATGGTATAATGGCAAACGGTAATGCATTACACGACAAAGGAGTGATAATACATGAAGAAAGATATCCAACCGTCTTACGGCGAGGCCGTCGTGCGCTGCGCCTGCGGTGAGACCTTCGTTACCGGCTCCACCAAGGGTGAGCTCAAGGTCGAAATCTGCAGCAAGTGCCATCCGTTCTTCACGGGCCGGCAGAAGCTGGTGGACAGCGGCGGACGGGTCGATCGCTTCAAGAAGCGGTACGGCATGTAAGCTCCCCCTGTATCCACTCCAACTTAACAGCACAAAAGTTGATCTCCCGTTTTTCGGGAGATTTTCTTTTTGTCGTATTCCTTGCAAAAGAGCGTTCGGTCAGCTATACTACAACCATGAAGAAGATACTTTTGATCGCTACGGGAGGCACCATCGCCTCCGGGAACACGGATAGCGGCCTTGCGCCCACCATCAGCGGGGACGAGCTCCTGCGGGCCGTGCCGGGGCTCAGGCACATCTGTGAGCCCCACGCCGTGCAGGTGCTGAACATCGACAGCACGGACATGACGCCCGCCGACTGGCTGGTGATCTCCGGGGCCATCGAGCGGTACTACGACGAGTACGACGGCTTCGTGGTGGCCCACGGCACGGACACCATGGCCTACACGGCGGCGGCGCTCAGCTATCTCGTGCGCCGGTCGCCCAAGCCTATCGTGCTCACGGGGGCCCAGAAGCCCATCCACTCCGAGAACACGGACTCCCAGGTGAACCTGCTGGACGCCTTCGCCTACGCCTGTTCTCCGGGGAGCTGCGGCGTGGTCATCGTGTTCAACGGGTCCGTCATTCTGGGCACCCGGGCACGGAAGGTCCGGTCCAAGAGCTTTTCTGCATTCTCCAGCATCAACTACCCCGAGCTTGCTTCCGTGCGGGAGGGGCGGGTGCTGCGGTATATCTATCTCAACTACCAGAAGCCGCCCGTGTTCAGCCATAAGCTCAACGACAGCGTGGGCCTCGTGAAGCTGATCCCCGGCATGGGGCCGGAGGTCCTCTCCTACATGCTCCGCCGCAAGGACGCCCTGGTGGTGGAGAGCTTCGGCGTGGGCGGCGTGCCCAGCGAGGGGTCTCGGTTCTATGCGGCCATCCGCCGGGGCGTGCTGGCGGGGAAGACCGTGGTCATGACCACCCAGGTGCCCAACGAGGGGAGCGACCTCACCGTCTACCGGGTGGGGCATAGGCTGAAGGCGGACCTGCCCGTGCTGGAAGCCTACGACATGACCACCGAAGCCGTGGTGGCGAAGCTCATGTGGATACTTGGCGAGACGAAAGACCGGGATGAGATCAGCCGCCTCTTTTACGGCAGCATCTCCCACGACATGCTCTACACCGAGGAGCTGCCCCATGAAGGGTAGGGCTCTCGTCATCCTGCTGGTGGTATTGCTTTTGACGGGCTGCATGCGGCGGCCTGTATCCTTTGCGCTCAATGAGACCGGCGCGTATACCGGCTTTGACCATGTGGAGGAGGGGTACTCCCGCAAGGCGGCGAAGCTCTACGGCTGGGTCATCGTGGAGGATCTGGCAGTTTCGGAGAACGTGAAGGTCTGGCAGCGGTTCCTGGAGCAGGCCGCGGCGGGGAAGGATGTGGGTGTCCGCATCGCCGAGTTCTTCGGGGAGGAGATGTACCTGATGGACATCTTCTGCCACGATGGCCGATACCGGGCATTCTTTTCCGATGGGTTCGACCAGAACGACGAGCCGTTCCCCATGCTGCTGACGCTCACCGGGGAGACCAACGGTCAGCAGGCCTATGCCGTGGTGCTCACGGGAGACGACAGCCTGACCTATGAGATGGTCATGCGCAGTTTCTATTCCTCCCAATACCCCGTAGAGGACATCCCCGCCCATCGGGTGCTGTTCCTGGGCATGGGGCAGCCGAATTGGTGAGGATGATTTGCTTTTGATTTGCCGCTTTTTCTTTTCAGTGAAAAGAAAAAGCGGCGCAAAAAGAAAAGCTTAAGAAAGGGAAAGGGGACTGTGCGCGTAGCATAGCCCCCTTCTTAGAGTTCTTTGGTTGCACCTTTCTTGCAAGAAAGGTGCGTGCTTTCAATAAATCCTATTGAAAACTCAGCACATTCAAACCTGTCTCTTCGTCCAGTTGACGGCCCACCTGGCCGGGCAGGGTGCGCAGAAACAGCTCGCAGGTGCCGCTGATGACCAGCTTGAACAGATGTCCGCCTCTCGCGTTCAGGTTGGCGTCGGCCAGGGTCACGTGAAGGTGCAGATGCACCTGCCCGTCCTTGCTGGACACGGTGCCCATGAGGGACGTGACCTCCATGGGCTCGTTGAAGGTCTGCTTGAAATACTGCTTCTCCACTACGTCGTACACGCAGATGGTGGCCCGATCCGCCGCGCCGATGGCGGACACTTGCCCCAGCTGGATCCCCTCCCGCTGGCAGAAGTCGGTGAGGACGGACATGACCTCCTCGCCCCGGTCGATGCGGATCACATAGGTATCGTCGAACTTCTGAAACTCCATATCAGTCTCCTTTTACAGTTCAGGAATGATGGTGAAGGTCAGCTTGCAGCTGCCCAGGGTGGGGGAGGACAGGGTCAACACCCCCTCGCCGGTCTCGCCCATGGTCCGCACATAGGTGCCGAAGGCGCCGCCTTCCAGCGACACAGCCCGGGGCCCCACCACCTGGATGGGCCCCTCGGTGGTCAACAGGATCGGGTCGAAGGCCGTGGGGATCCGGTTCCCCCGCTCGTCCCGGCACTCGAGATGGACGAGCGTCATGTCGTAGGCGCTCCCCTCGGTGAGCAGTACACGCTCCGCCCAGGCCACCAGGCAGGGTCGGGTGTAGGCGCCCTTCTCCACGTACTCGGCGCCCTCGCCGTCCCGGATGGCGGTGAACCGCCATAGGCCACTCTCCTGGCCCCAGCCGCCCATGTACCGGTTGAAGAGGTCGATGCCCTGCTCGATGGTGAACCCGTGCCGGTTCTTCAGATTCAGCAGCGTCATCTTGATCGACAGAGGGAGCTTGTCCATGCCGTACTTCTGGGCGGCGAACAGGCACTTTTTCACCTTGGCCGCCACCTCGTCGGAGAAGCCTTCCTCCGTCTTCAGCAGCTCGCCCACGAAGTCGTCGATATGCACCGGCGGGTGGGGGAGCCCCGGGTAATTCGCCCGGTCCGGCCCGAAGTCCGCGATGAACTTGCCGCCCTTAGACAGCCGCACCTTCTCCGCATTGGTGAACACGTACGCGTCGTCCAGCAGGCTCCCGGCCCGCTCGCCCTTGTTCATATCCGTGGCCACCATCAGCACCGGGTCCCGATCCTGCTGGCTGGCGTACACCCAGCCCGCCAGCTTGTTGTTGCGGAACC
>CADCNE010000033.1:17766-24147 GCA_902802805.1 uncultured Eubacteriales bacterium | reverse complement strand
AATCGCCGCTGCCGAAGTCCGTGTGGGTGTTGTAGTCCGCCATACACCAGCTGATGCAGCCGGCTACGCCGTCCCGGACGGCCCCGTCGCTCTGGACCCGGGCGTGGCGCAGGGCGTGGGTCAGCCGGTGGATCTCGTCGTCCTGGTTCTTGGTGGGATACATGTGTCCGTTGCACTCGGAGACCAGGTAGCCCTTATCGAGCTTCTTGGTCACGTTCCCCTTTTCCAGGAGTCCGTTGCCTGTACCGTCCTTGGTGAAGTCGTTGTAGGCGTACACGTCCTCCAAAAGGTGGCTCTGCTGCAGGTACCGGACACCGCTGGTCTGGCGGGAGGGGTCCAGGCTCCGGCAGAGTTCGTTGGTCTTCGTGTAGAGGGTGTCATTGTCCTGGCTCTCATTGATGCGCACACCCCACAGCACGATGCTGGGGTGGTGCCGGTACTGGAGCACCATCTGCCGCACATCCTCCAGGGCGGTGTCCTGCCAGGCTTCGTCGCCGATGTGCTGCCAGCCGGGAATCTCCGTGAACACCAACAGCCCCACCTCGTCGCAGCGGTCGATAAAGTGCTGGCTCTGAGGGTAGTGGCTGGTGCGGACCATGTTGAGCCCCAGGCCGAACTTCAGGTAGTTGGCCTCGTCCCGCTGCATGCCCGCCGGAGCGGCGTAGCCGATGTAGGGCCAGCTCTGGTGCCGGTTCAGCCCCCTGAGGTGGACCCGCTGCCCGTTGAGGAAGAAGCCCTCAGCCCGGAACTCCGCATCCCGGAAGCCCGCCTTCAGCGTCCGGACGTCCATCTCCTGTCTCTCGTGGACCAGAGTCACGGTCAGCTCATAGAGCATGGGCCGGTCCAGGTCCCAGGGGATCGCGTTCTCCGCCTGGAAGGTGAATTCGCTCTCGGCCTGCGCGTCCAGGGTGAGGTCGATACCCAGCTCCGGCAGGGTGAGCCGCAGGGTATCTCCCACGGCGGGAGCTTGGCTCAGCTCCACCCGGACCTTGGCCGACCCGTCGGCATGGGCCATGGGGAACACGCTCCTGATATGGCAGGGTTCGGTGACCTCCAGTCGCGCCTCCCGGTAGAGGCCGCCGTAGCACAGGTAGTCGATGAGGAAGCCGAAGGGGGGCTGGTTCAGGCTCTCCCGGGTGTCCAGCCGCACGGACAGCCTGTTGTCCTCCCCATATTTCAGATTCGTCAGCAGAAAGTTCTGGGCCACGTATCCGCAGTGGGCGTTCCATTCGGGGGCTATGGGCTCCCCGTTCAGGAACACTTCGGGATAGTGGGCGGCCCCGTCCAGTACCAGCCGCACCTCCTTGCCCGCCCAGGCGGGGTCGGCGAAGACGGTCCGGGTATACCCGCAGACGGTCTCGTACATCTCCTTTTGGGCGCACTTCCAGGGCAGGAGCTTGGCCGTGTGCGGCAGCCGCACCGGCTCCCCGGGGACCTCGCCCCGCAAAAACTCGTCCGTGCAGGCGAAGGCAAACTGCCAGTCGTTGTTCAGCGGCACGTTACTGCGCATCGATGGTCACCTCGTTCACGGGCCGGTCCTCCCGGGAGGCCTTCTTGAGCTGCCTCAGGGTGAGGATGAACACGGCGATGACGAACACGATGAAGATGATTACGAAGAGCTCGGTCTGCATGAAGGCGCAGAAGTCATAGAAGCCGTGGATCAGGATGGGCACGGGCAGACAGGCCGCCGCCACGGAGCCGAAGGTGGCGGGCTTATAGAGGCTCTGGACCTTCTGCTGGCCGTAGGCGATGCCCATGTACACCCCGCAGGCGGCGTGGAGGGGCAAAGCGAGGAGCGCCCTCGTGACAGCTACGCCGATGCCGCCCTGGAACACATAGAGGATGTTCTCCAGAATGGCGAAGCCCATGGACGCGAACACGGCGTAGACCACCCCGTCGAACCGGTAGTTGAAGTCAGGGCTTTTGAAGGTGAACTTGTAGAGGAAGAAGAACTTGAAGCTCTCCTCCACCAGGGCCGCCACGATGAACCCGGCCACCAGGTTATAGAGCACGGTCCCCTCGGTAAGCGCGCCCAGCAGCACCCCGGTGAGCAGGCTCTCCACCAGGGCGGCGGGGATGCCGCTCAGGGCGCCGAAGATGAGGAGCTTTCTCAGGATGGACCAGGGCTCCTTTTCGATGGTGTCCATCTTGTTGACGCGGGACAGCAGGAACACGGCCGGCAGCACGGCGGCGGCAAGCAGGATGATCATGGACAGGACCTCCTAAGCGATGGTTTCATATCACTATATCACATCCCGTCGTCTTTTCCTATATCTATTTGAAAAAAAGCGTCGGACGGGGTGGACTTTCGCCCCGTATTCTGGTATGATGGCTGCCGTGAGCGAGCCCCTTGCAGGCTCCGAAAAAAACAGCCAAAACGGAAAGATTTTCATTGACAAACCAAACTCCCTGTGGTAACCTATGCAAGGTGCCCCCACAGGGGGCTTGTTTTTGATGGAATACCACGAGAAGGAGAGACACCATGCGCGTTAAGATCACGTTGGCCTGCACCGAGTGCAAGCAGAGGAATTACAATACTTTCAAGAACAAGAAGAACGATCCCGATCGTTTGGAGTTCAACAAGTATTGCCGGTTCTGCCGCAAGCAGACCCTCCATCGGGAAGCGAAGTAAAGAGGTTTTCCCATGGCTAAAGAATTGGAAAAGAAAGCGGCTGCTGGCAAGCCCGCCAGGAAGAAGCTGAACATCAAGCAGTACCTCAAGGAGATGTGGGGCGAGGTCAAGAAGCTGACCTGGCTGTCCGTCGGCGACCTCGTGAAGCACACCGCCATGGTGTTCGTGGTGGTCCTCGTTATGTCCGCCGTGATCTGGCTGCTGGATCTGGGCTTCTCCGCAGGCGTCAAGGGCCTCGCCACCATCACCGGCGCCGGCACCAGCCAGTCGGAGACGGTGGAGTGATCGCATGAGCCAGCAGGAAGCCAAGTGGTATGTGGTCCATACCTATTCCGGGTACGAGAATAAGGTAAAGGAGGACCTGGAGAAGTCCGTGGAGAACGCGGGCCTCTCGGACATCATCCTGGAGGTCAAGTACCCCACGGAGGAGACCATCGAGATCCTGCCCACCGGCAAGCGCAAGACCACCACCCGCAAGGTCTTCCCCGGCTACGTCATGGTGAAGATGCTGGTGGACGTGGTGGAGAAGGAGCGTCCCCCGGAAAAGGGCGGCGGCATCAGCCGGGAGCTGGTCATGAACCCCCGGGCCTGGTACGTCATCCGGAACACCCGCGGCGTCACCGGCTTCGTGGGCCCCGGCAGCAAGCCCGTGCCCCTCACCGATGAGGAAGTGACCGCCATGGGCGTGGAGCGCATCCCCATCATCCTCAACATCGAGGTGGGCGAGAACGTGCGCGTGGTCTCCGGTCCTTTGGAGAACTTCATCGGCCGGGTGGAGAAGCTGGACCCCGAGCGTCAGAAGGTCAAGCTCACCGTGTCCATGTTCGGCCGGGACACCCCCGTGGAGCTGGATTTCATCCAGGTCCAGAAACTCTGATCCAACGAGCCCTGAGCTCTTTTGGATAGGCAGATAACACCTGCCTAAGGTGGGAGGGGAGGCACCCCGCACCACCGACTACTAAAAAATCTTTAGATAGGAGAAACAGCAATGGCAAAGAAGATCACCGGTTATGTCAAACTGCAGATCAATGCCGGCAAGGCCACTCCGGCCCCCCCGGTAGGCCCCGCCCTCGGTTCCCAGGGTGTGAACATCATGGGCTTCTGCAAGGAATTCAACGAGCGCACGAAGAACCAGGTCGGTCTGGTCATCCCCGTGGTCATCACGGTGTACGCCGACCGTTCCTTCACCTTCATCACCAAGACTCCTCCCGCCGCGGTCCTTATCAAGAAGGCCTGCAACCTGGAGCATGCTTCCGGCGTCCCCAACAAGCAGAAGGTCGCCAGCATGACCAAGGCCCAGGTCAAGGAGATCGCGGAGCTGAAGATGCCCGACCTGAACGCCGCTTCCCTGGAAGCCGCCATGAGCATGGTCGAGGGCACCGCCCGCAGCATGGGCGTCACCATCGTGGACTAAGAGGAGGACAGCAAGATGAAGCACGGAAAGAAGTATATTGAAAGCGCTGCCCTCGTCGATCGGCTCAAGCAGTACGATCCCATGGAGGGCATGGAGCTGGTCTGCAAGACCGCCAAGGCCAAGTTCGATGAGACCGTGGAAGTCTCCGTCCGTCTGGGCGTCGACTCCCGTCACGCTGACCAGCAGGTCCGCGGCGCCGTCGTCCTGCCTCACGGCACCGGCAAGACCGTGCGCGTCCTGGTCTTCGCCAAGGGCGACAAGGCCCACGAGGCTGAGGAAGCCGGCGCTGACTACATCGGCGACGAGGCGACCGTGACCAAGATCCAGAAGGAGAACTGGTTCGAGTTCGACGTGTGCGTGGCTACTCCCGACATGATGGGCGTGGTCGGCCGCATCGGCCGTATCCTGGGCCCCAAGGGCCTGATGCCCAACCCCAAGTCCGGCACCGTGACCATGGACGTGGCCAAGGCCATCAAGGACATCAAAGCCGGTAAGGTGGAGTATCGTGTGACTGCCCCATCGGCAAGGTTTCCTTCGGTCCCGAGAAGCTGACCGAGAATTTGACCACCCTCATGGAGGCGATCATCAAGGCCAAGCCCGCCGCCGCCAAGGGCACCTACATCAAGAGCCTGGTGGCTTCCACCACCATGGGCCCCGGCGTCAAGGTCAACGCCCAGAAGTTCTAAAAAAAAACAACCGAAAAGCGCGAGAGGAAGCTCCCGCGCTTTTTGCTTGTTCCGAAAAATGTCGCTTTTCACCCGTTGCATTTTATATATAGATGCGGTATACTACAAATAGAATCTCAGAGGAGGCGATAATTATGGGCAAGTTTTTGATGAAGACCAATGAAAAGGGCTCCCGTTTCGTGCTGAAGGCCGGCAACGGCGAGATCATCGGCGTCAGCGAGACCTATTCCTCCGAATCCGCCTGCAAGAACGGCGTTGAGAGCGTCCGCAAGAGCGCCGTGGCCGCCGGGCTGGAGGATCAGACCGTGGAAGGCTCCAAGTGCAAGAACCCCAAGTTTGAGGTCTACAAGGACAAGGCGGGCGAATTCCGCTTCCGTCTGAAGGCCTCCAATGGCGAGATCATCCTCACCGGCGAGAGCTACAAGGCCAAGGCTGGCTGCCTCAAGGGCATCGAGAGCATCCGCAAGAACGCCGCCGAGTCCAAGGTGGTGGAGGAGAAGGCGTAAGCCATCACAGCGAGAACAAGCAAAGAGGAACGGTCGCGGCCGTTCCTTTTTCTTGCGGGAAACCTTCGGCTCACACCAGCCCGGTCGTCAGCTCCGGATGGTTCATGACGATGGCCACCAGGGCCATCAGCAGGCCGCTGAGGATAAGGAAGAGGATCATGCCGGCGTTGCCGAACATCGCCGCGCCCACGCCGGGGACGGCGTTTTGCTCCACATGGGCCTGCTTTCGGTACAGGAAGAAGAGGATCAGCCCGGCGAGGGCCACCAGCATCACCAGGAAGGTGGCCGCCGGGAGCAGGATGGGCAGCACCCCGCCCAGAAAGTTGATGCAGGCGTGGATGCCGATGGTGTGGAGGATGTTCCCGGTGCGCACGTAAATGAAAGCCAGGATCATGCCCAGCAGGAAGGCGTAGAAGAACTGGGTCAGATTCCCGTGGAAGAGGCCGAAGGTCAGCCCGGAGAAGAGGATGGCGGGCCACTCGCCGTAGGGCAGCACCCGGTCCACCAGGACCTTGCGGAACACCAGCTCCTCGAACACCGGTGCCAGCACCACGAAGGCCACCACCGTCTCGAGACTGGCGCCGGAGGCGGAGGCCAGGTCGGAGACCAGGTCCACGGAGCCGGGGGAGAGGAGCAGGTTCACGCCGATGCCCACCAGGTTCCCTACGATCATACAGGCATAGCAGATGCACACCAGGGCCAGGAACCTGCCCACACGGAGGGGGTTCCGCGCCGGCTGTTGGGCGGGGAGCTTTCGGCCCAGCAGAAGGAGCACCGGCAGGGTGAAGCACCCCGTGCAGAGACCGCCCACCAGGAAGGCGTGGGCCTGGGCGTCGAAGGTGGGAAAAAGGACGGTCAGCAGCGAGGGCGCCAGCTGGCTTGCCAGCAGGCCCAGGCACAGCCCCAGCCCGATGCGGCTGAAGACGCGGCGCATCTCGCTCCGGGACGGACCCTGAGGCGCGGCCGGCTCCATGACGGGAGCATCCGCGGTGAATTCGATGTTTTCTTCCATTTTTCTTTCTCCTGTTCAGATACCGTATACCTTACCAGAAAAACTTTGCGTTGTACAGGACCATTATTTGCATATGTTGAAACATGAGGAAAGACCTGGTCAGAAAAACGCTTCGGCTGCTGGACCTGCCG
>CADCNE010000033.1:6127-17753 GCA_902802805.1 uncultured Eubacteriales bacterium | reverse complement strand
TCCGGCATCCGCCGCTGCACCGAAGGGGAGATACGGCTGCTGACGGGCGGCGGCACGTTGACGGTCAGCGGGGAGGGACTGCTGGTGAAGGAACTGGGGGAGAGCCGGGCGCTCATCACAGGGCGACTCATTCGGTGGGGCTATGGGGAATAAGAAAAAGTGGCAATTTTGTCACGGGTATGTTATACTGCAAATTGAAGGAGTATATCCCGAGCGCCTGGTCTCCCTTTTGGAGGCCCAGACCGTGCCTCTGTGGGACGTCCATCGTCCCCGGCCCGGCGCGCTGGTCTGCACCCTGCCCGCCCGGGACTTTCCCCGGCTCCGGTCGCTGAACCGCCGCTGCCGCTGCCGGGTCCACATCCTCAAAAAGGGCGGCTGGCGGTTCCGGCTCCGCCGTCTGTGGCATCGGCGGGTGCTCGTCTTGGGCATGGCGGTCCTGCTGCTGGTGACCCATTGGGCTTCTCGCCGGGTCTGGTTCGTGGAGGTCCAGGGCTGTGAGCGCATGGACGAGGCGGTGCTTTTGGAGGCCCTCCGGGAGCAGGGCATCTGTCAGGGCCGGAATCTGAAAAAGCTCCCTCTGTCGGACCTCGCCGACTTCGTGGCCGCCCGGTACGAGGAGCTGGCCTTCGTGGAGCTCCATGTGGACGGCGTCTTCCTCCGCATCCGGGCCCGAGAGGCCCTTGCGGAGGGGGAGCGGCTGGACCAGAACGTGCCTTGCGACCTCGTCTCCACCCGGGAGGGCGTAATCACCAAGGTCAGCGCCTACGGGGGCCGGGCCCAGGTGAAGGCGGGCGACAAGGTGAAGAAGGGCCAACTGCTCATCGCGGGCCGCGTGACCGCCCGGGACGGGAGCATGACCTACACCACCCACGCCTACGGGGAGGTGCTGGCCGCCGTTCTCTACAAGGCCCAGGTGGAGGCCCCGAAGACCCAGGTGGAATGGGCCGAAACGGGGGAAGAAAGCCCCTGCGCCGCCCTGTATTTGGGCAAATGGAAACTGTTGGAGCGAGCCTGTCCCTTCGAGGACGGGACACTGGCGGAGGAGACGCGGGAGCTGTCCCTCTCGCCCTGGCCCATCCGCGTATGCCGGGGGACCTGGCGGGAGAAGGTAAAGGCGGAGCGGACACTGACCGAAGCGGAGCGGAAGGAGGCGGCCCTCTTCGAGGCGGAGCGCATGGCCCTGCTGCAGGTGCCTCGGACCGCCAAAGTCATCATGATCGACCGCTATACGGTGGAAAAGGGCGGAAAGCTCTACGGCGTCTGCACTGTGACCACCGAGGAGAATATCGGATACACAAAGGAGATCACGTAAACATTCAATGAGCGTTATCACGGAACGGATAGAATTGGACAGCATGGAGGACGCCGCGGGGCTTTTCGGCGTACTGGACGAAAACATCTCCGTCTTCGAGCAGGAGACGGGCACATTGATCACGGTGAACGGGGACGGCATCGGCATCGAGGGGGAGGCGGAGAACGCCGCCCTGTGCCGGGTGGTCCTCGAAAAGCTCCTGTCCATGCAGCGCAAGGGGGAGCCCATCAACCGGAGCCGCATCCGGTACGCGGTGGATCTTGCCCGGGAGGGGAACGCGGACCTCATCTCCGAGATCATGGGGGACGTGGTGGCCCTCACCGCCCGGGGCAAGCAGATCAAGTGCAAGACCCTGGGCCAGAAGAAGTACGTCCAGGCCCTGAAGGAGCACGAGCTGGTCTTCGGCGTGGGCCCCGCGGGCACAGGCAAGACGTACCTCGCCGTGGCCATGGCGGTGCTGGCCTTTAAGAATAAGGAAGTGGACAAGATCATCCTGACCCGGCCCGCTGTGGAGGCGGGGGAGAAGCTGGGCTTCCTCCCCGGGGACCTGCAGAACAAGGTGGACCCCTATCTTCGGCCTCTCTACGACGCCCTGCAGGAGTTCTTCGGCCTGGAGACCTACCGGAACCTGATGGAGCGGGGAGCCATCGAGGTGGCGCCTCTCGCCTACATGCGGGGCCGGACCCTCAACAACGCCTACATCATCCTGGACGAGGCCCAGAACTGCTCCATCGAACAGATGAAGATGTTCCTGACCCGCCTGGGTGAGGGGAGCCGGGCCATCATCACCGGCGACATCACCCAGATCGACCTGCCAAGGGAAAAGAAGAGCGGCCTTATCCACGCCATCGGCATCCTTCGGGACGTGGAGGGCATCAAGGTCATCCAGCTGACCCACAAGGACGTGGTGCGCCACGAGCTGGTCCAGCGGATCATCCAGGCATACGAAAGAAGCGAAAAGAACAGAGCGGAATAAACAAACGGGGGACGAGCTATGGACGGACAGAGTACCACAGGGAAACGCAGGCTGGGGCGGGCCATGGGGCTGCCGTTGCTCATATTGGCGTGCCTGCTGAACCTGTTTCTGATGTGCCTGCGCTATCCGGACGCCCGCCTCAACGTGCAGGCCGGGGACGTGCTCACGGAGGACGTGGTCTATCCGTTCTCCACCACCGACGCCTTTCGGACGGACGAGCTTCGCCAGGCGGCCCGGGACCGGGTGGAGCCGGTCTATCGGCTGGACGATAGCATCGTGACCGGACAAAGCGCGGCCATCGACGGCTGGTTCACCCAGTACGATCTGTTTTTGAAGGAGATGGTCCTCCGGTGGGAGGAGAGCGCCCAGGAGTATACGGGCGGGTATCTCTATAACCAGACCGCCTGGAACGCCCTCGTAAAGGAGCCGGAACTCCAGTCGAAGCTCAACGAATACGGCGTCAGCGACGCCCTCGATACGGTCATGGCCTACTCCCTGCTCAACACCTACCTGCCGAGGAGCAGCATCCACGCCGCCGGCAGCATGCCCGACACGGAGCCGTTGAAGACCGCCCTGAAGGCGGCCATCCTGGACGGGATGGGGGCGGGCGTTCGGGAGAGCGAGCTCGCCGCGGCCCGGTATCGTGCCAAGGAGCAGATGAAGCAGACCAACCTCCCCGCCGTCAGCAAGACGGAGCTGGCGGGCAACCTGATCGACAAGTATTATATCGCCTCCGCCGTGGTGGACGAGGTGGAGACGGAGAAGGCCCGGGCCGCTGCCGCGGACGACGTGGCCCCCGTGACCGTCCGCAGGGGGGAGGTCCTCTTCAGGAAGGGGACCACCCTCAGCCAAAAGGACATCGTGCATCTGGTGGCTCTCGACATGCTCAAGTCGGAATCGGACCGGAGCCCCTATGGGAGCTACCTCCTGTACCTGCTGCCCGTGTACCTGGTCTACGGCCTCTATCTATTGCTCTTTGAGCGGAACACCGCCCTCGCCCCGCTGGTCATGGTGCGGCTCTGCCTGCTGCTGATGCTGAACCTCGCCATCGCCTGGGTCTTCACCCTCTTTGAGAGCCGGATCGCGCCGGTGCTGCTGGGGACCCTCATGATCGCCGCCACCCACGAGAAGCGGACGGCTCTCAGCGCCGGAGCGCTCATCGCCATGACGACCAGCCTCCTGCTTCCCGAAGCCGGGATCGTCTCGGGGGAGACCTTCGCCCTGATGGCGGGGACCCTCATCGCCGGAACGGTTTGCGTGTGCATCCTGACCCTGGACGACAAGCGGACCGCCTTCGTGCCGGCGGCCATCATCGGCGGCGCCGTGGGCGGGCTGTTCCCGGCGGTGCCCAGGCTCCTGGGCGGGGAGGGCCTTTTGGTCAGCGTCACCGCCTTCGGCCTGTTCTTTGTGGGCGCCATCATCGCCCTGGTGCTCAGCATGGGCCTCACGTTCATCTGGGAGCTGCTGTTCGACCTGCCGTCGCCCACCCGTTTGAGCGAGCTCCTCAACATGGACCACCCCCTGCAGCGACGGCTCATGAACAACGCCCCCGGCACCTATCACCATTGCCAGATGACGGCGCTGCTCGCTGAGAACGGGGCCCAGAGCATCGGCGCCAACGCACGCCTCGCCAAGGCGGCTGCCTCCGTCCATGACGTGGGGAAGCTTAGAGCCCCCCGCAACTTTGCCGAGAACCAGGCCAACGGCGTGAACCCCCACGACGAGATGCTGCCCCAGGAGAGCGCCCGGATCATCATCGCCCATGTTGCTGACGGGGACGCCATCCTCCAGCGGTACAAGGTGCCCGCCGCCGTCCGCACCCTGGTGCGGGAGCATCACGGCACCACCATGACCGCCTACTTCTACGTGAAGGCCAAGAAGATGGACCCGGACACTGTGGAGGCGGACTTCCGCTACCCGGGCCCGAAGCCCAGCTCCAAGGAGAGCGCCATCCTCATGATGGCGGACAGCTGCGAGGCGGCGGTCCGGTCCCTGGGCGGACCCAGCCCGGAGCAGGTCCGGGACATGGTCCATCGGGTCATCCGGGGCAAGATGGAGGACGGGCAGCTGGTGAACTGCGACCTGACCCTCAGCGAGCTTGCCCGGGTGGAGGAATCCTTCCTGCAGACCTTTGCGGGCATTTTGCATGACCGCATCAGCTACCCCAAGGAGGAAGCATGATCGAAGTCTATTCGGAAGACGAAGCCCTGACCCCCGAGGAGGAGGCGGGCATCCGCACCGCCTGCGAGACCGCCCTTGCCATGGAGGGGGCGGCGGGGGACATCACCGTGCTGGTGGCGGGCCCCGACCACATCCAGCAGCTGAACCGTGACTTTCGGAACGTGGACCGGGTCACGGACGTGCTCACCTTCCCCAGCCGGGAGGGGGAAGAGCTCGTCGGCTCCCCCGACGGGTATCTGGGGGACATCATGATCTGCCGGAGCCGGGCCGTGGAGCAGGCGGCGGAGTACGGCCACAGCCTCAGCCGGGAGCTGGCCTTTCTGGCGGTCCACGGCACATTGCATATCTTAGGCTACGACCATATGAACGAGGCGGAGGAGCAGCTCATGCGCGCCCGCCAGCGGACTATTTTGGAAAGGATCGGTGAAACGAGATGAACGCGCTGACACAACAGGAGATAGATCGCCTGCTGGACCTCGCTGAGGAGGCCCGGGACCATTCCTACGCCCCCTATTCGAAGTACCATGTGGGCGCGGCCCTGCTGACGGCGGACGGCCAGGTGTACCAGGGCTGCAACATCGAGAACGCCGCTTTCACCCCCACCAACTGCGCCGAGCGGACGGCCTTCTTCAAGGCGGTCTACGACGGCCATCGGGCTTTCAAGGCCATCGCAATTATCGCCACGGGGGAGGAGATGGGCTTCCCCTGCGGGGTCTGCCGCCAGGTCATGGCGGAGTTCTGCGACAGGGATTTCATAATCATCACCGCTAATAAAGATAGGTCCAAGGTGGACGTATCCCCCTTCGAGACCCTCTTGCCTCATTCCTTCGGCCCCAAGGACCTGGACGTGTGATATGGCGTACAAGAGCGGTTTTTTCAGCCTGATCGGCTGCCCCAACGTGGGCAAATCCACCCTCATCAACGCCCTGGTGGGCCAGAAGATCTCCATCGTCACGGATCGGGCCCAGACCACCCGGAACCGAATCACCGGCGTCCTCACCCGGGACGAGTATCAGATGATCTTCCTGGACACCCCCGGCATGACTACCCCCAAGAACAAGCTGGGGGAGTACATGCAGAAGACCGCCGCTGACTCCCTTGCCGACGTGGAGGCCATCCTCTTCCTGGTGGACGCCCGCAAGGGGGTGGGGGAGCGGGACCGGCAGATCATGGAGCGGCTGAAGCTCGCGAAGTGCCCCGTCCTGGTGCTTCTCAACAAGTGCGACATCGCCACGAAGCTGCAGGCGGACGAGGCGGAGGAGGATCTCCGCGCCGCCGGTTTCTCCGAGATCCATCGCATCTCCGCCTTCAAGGGCACGGGCCTTTCCGAGCTCGAAGCCCTGCTGGTGGGGTATCTCACCGAGGGGCCCCAGTACTTCCCGCCCGATATGGTCACGGACCAGCCGGAGCGCTTGATCTGCGCCGAGATGATCCGGGAGAAGGCGTTGGAGCTACTGAAGGACGAGGTGCCCCACGGCATCGGCGTCAGCATGGACAAAATGCAGCTTCGCCCCGACGGCCAGATCATGGACTGCTACGCCACCATCCTCTGCGAGCGGGACAGCCACAAGGGCATCATCATCGGCCGAGGCGGGTCCATGCTGAAGAGGATCGGCTCCGCCGCCCGGGCGGACATGGAGTGGCTGTTGGGCGTGCGGGTGAACCTGCAGCTCTGGGTCAAGATCAAGGACGACTGGCGCAACCGCCAGAGCGTCCTCAATGAACTTGGCTACGAGGGATAGATAAGCCGGTTTCGGGGCCATACTTTCTCCGAAAGGAGGCGAGCAATGACATTGCTTATGACACCGGAAGAACGAAAAGCTTTTTTAGCGTTTTACGAGAGCGGTCGGGTGGAGGCGTATCTCAACTACGCCCGGCTGCGGGAGAAACAGCATGGCGGACCTGATCTGCAGGGGCATGGTGATCCGGACGGTGGATTACCGGGACAACGATAGGATACTGACCCTGTTCACGGCGGAAAGCGGCCGAGTGGACGCCAAGGCGCGGAACTGCCGCAAGGCTACGTCGCCGCTCCTTGGATGCACCCAGCCCTTCACCTACGGGGAGTATCAGCTCTTTTACCACAAGAACAAGTACATCATCGACCAGGGAGAGGTGCTGGAAAGCTTCTACCCCCTGCGGGAGGACGTGGAGAAGTACGCCGCGGCCTCCCTGTGCGCGTCCCTGTGTCTCGAAGGCATCCAGGCGGAGGAGCGGAACGAGGACATCTTTTCCCTGCTCTATCACACCCTGTCCTTCCTGACCTATGGGGACAGCGACCCCGGGGACCTGACCGCCGCGTTCCTCATCCGCTTTTTGGCCCTCTCCGGCTTTCGCCCCGCCATCACCCAGTGCGCCGCCTGTGGCCGGGACCTCAGGGAGGACCCCGTCATCCGCTTCCTTCCCGACAAGGGCGGGGCGGTGTGTGCCGCCTGCTCCCCCGTGGGGCGGAAGATCGGCCGGACGGCCCTGGAGGCCATGCGGCGCATGCTCCTCCTCAGCGACGACCAGCTGTTTAGGGTGAAGCTGAAGGAGCCCCTGCGGGCAGAGCTCTTGTCACATCTCGTCCCCTATGCTAAACTGTACCTGCCCGGCATCGAAAAGGCCGCGGCTCTCTTCACCTCGTTGCATATGCCGCCGGGATCGGCGGAACAGGAGTGACCTATGGAACTGCTGAAAAACACCTTTTTGGCCTTATTCCCGCTGTATTTCTACATGGCCACCGGCGCGGTGCTCCGGAAGATGAAGATCCTGAGGACGGAGGACCTGCCCAAACTCAACGCACTCCTCTTTCGGTCCTTCCTGTTCTTCTCCCTCTTCAACAACGTGCGCAACGCCGACTTCACCGGGGCGGACAGCGGCAAGCTCCTGCTGTTCGGGGGATTGTCCATCTTCTTCCTGTTCGGCCTCTACATGCTGGTGGTGCCCCGGATCATCAAGGACTATCGCCAGTCCTCCGTGGCCATCCAGGCCATGTACCGGAGCAACTTCGTGCTCCTGGGCATGGCCTACGCCGAGCAGCTCTGCGGGCCGGAGAACGTGGGGCCTGTGAGCCTTCTTGTGGCCATTGTGGTGCCCTCCTTTAACCTCCTGGCGGTGCTTACCTTCGAACTCCTACGGGGCGGGAAGGTGAACATCGGCAAGATTCTGCTGAACATCATAAAGAACCCTCTGATCATCGCCTCCGCCCTGGGGGCCATCTGCGCCCTCTGTAAGATCACCTTCCCCGAGTATCTCGACAAGCCCATGAAGTCCCTGGGCAGCGCTGCCACCCCCTTCGCCATGGTGCTGGTCGGCGCGTCGCTGACCCTCAAATCCATGGCTAAGAACAAGAAACTGGTGCTGGGCGTGTCCGCCGTGCGGCTCATCCTCTCGCCCCTCTTGGTGGTCCCCGTGGCCGTCCTTTTGGGCATCCGGGACGCGGCCCTGGTGGGCATCATGACCGCCACCGCCGCCCCCACCGCCGTGGTCTCCGTGGCCATGAGCTACGAGCTGGGAGGGGACGGGGAGCTGGCCGCGGAGATCGTGGCCACCACGTCGCTCCTGTCCCTGTTCACCATGTTCCTGTGGGTCCTGGCGCTGCGGGGGCTGGGGTACTGCTGATCGCGCTTTCTCCGTATCGGGAACAAAAAGGAACGAACGGGAACAAAAGGGAACGAAACGAACCAAGACAAAGACAATGACAACGACAAAGACAACGACAAATACAATGACAAATACAAAGACAAAGACAATGACAATGAGAGAGTGAGGGATGCACTCTCTCTCTTTTTTCTCCCAGGGGGGATATATATATTTCTTCTCCCGGGGGGAGAAAAAAATGATGCCCCCAGATCGTAATATATTGACGAAACGCCCTGAAAAAATCTTGCAATCCTGTCGATGGGCTGATATAATAAATCGTTCCAAACTAAATCTTGAACGGGAGGAAAAGAACTTGGCACACAAATATGTTTACCTGTTTTCCGAAGGGTCCAAGGACATGCGCAACCTCTTGGGCGGCAAGGGCGCGAACCTGGCCGAGATGACCAACCTGGGCATGCCCGTGCCCCAGGGCTTCACCATCACCACCGAAGCCTGCATCAAGTTCTATGACGACGGCGAGAAGATCAACGACGAAATTTTGGCCGAGATCGACGAGTACGTGGAAAAGCTCCAGAAGATGAGCGGCAAAAAGTTTGGGGACCTGAACAATCCCCTGCTGGTGTCCGTTCGTTCCGGCGCCCGCGCCTCCATGCCCGGCATGATGGACACCATCCTGAACCTGGGCCTCAACGACACCGTGGTGGAAGCCTTCGCCCGGAAGACCGGCAACCCCCGCTTCGCCTATGACTCCTATCGTCGGTTCATCCAGATGTATTCCGACGTGGTCATGGAGGTGGGCAAGAAGTATTTCGAGGAGCTCATCGACCAGATGAAGGCCGAGAAGGGCGTGAAGCTGGACACCGAGCTGGACGCCAACGATCTCAAGAACTTGGCCGAGCAGTTCAAGGCCGAGTACAAGGCCAAGATCGGCGTGGACTTCCCCTCCGATCCCAAGGAGCAGCTGCTGGGCGCCATCAAGGCCGTGTTCCGCTCCTGGAACAACCCCCGCGCCATCTACTATCGCCGTATGAACGACATCCCCGGCGACTGGGGCACCGCCGTCAACGTGCAGATGATGGTCTTCGGCAACACCGGCGACAACTCCGGCACCGGCGTCGCCTTCACCCGTGACCCCGCCACCGGCGAAAAGCACCTCTTCGGCGAGTTCCTCATGAACGCCCAGGGCGAGGACGTGGTCGCCGGCGTCCGCACGCCCCAGACCATCGACCAGCTCAAGGAGGTCATTCCCGAGGCCTACGAGCAGTTCGTGGACATCTGCGGGAAGCTGGAAGCCCACTATCACGACATGCAGGACATGGAGTTCACCATCGAGGACAAGAAGCTCTACATGCTCCAGACCCGCAACGGCAAGCGCACCGCGAAGGCCGCTCTGAAGATCGCCTGCGATCTCGTGGACGAGGGCCTCATCACCGTGGACGACGCCCTGCTGATGGTCGACCCGAAGCAGCTCGACGCGCTGCTCCATCCCCAGTTCGACGCCGCGGCCCTCAAGGCCGCCAAGCCCGTGGCCCACGCCCTGCCCGCCTCTCCCGGCGCCGCCTGCGGCCAGATCGTCTTCAACGCCGAGGACGCCACCAGTTGGGCCAAGGCCGGTCATAAGGTGGTCCTGGTCCGTCTCGAGACCAGCCCCGAAGACATTGAAGGCATGAACCACTCCCAGGGCATCCTGACCGTGCGCGGCGGCATGACCAGCCACGCGGCCGTGGTGGCTCGTGGCATGGGCACCTGCTGCGTCTCCGGCTGCGGCGAGATCGTCATGGACGAGGAGAACAAGAAGTTCACCCTGGCCGGCCGCGAGTATAAAGAGGGCGACTGGATCAGCCTGGACGGCTCCACCGGCAACATCTACGGCGAAGCCATCCCCACCACCGACGCCTCCATTTCCGGCGAGTTCGCCCGGTTCATGCGCTGGGCCGACGCCGCCCGCCGGCTGAAGGTCCGCACCAACGCCGACAATCCCCACGACGCCGCTGTGGCCGTGAAGTTCGGCGCCGAGGGCATCGGTCTCTGCCGCACGGAGCATATGTTCTTCGCTGCCGACCGGATCCCCGCCGTCCGCGAGATGATCGTGTCCACCACCGAGGAAGCCCGCCGCAAGGCGCTCGATAAGCTGCTGCCCATGCAGCGGGGCGACTTTGAGGGCATCTACAAGGCCATGGAGGGCCGCCCGGTGACCATCCGGTTCCTGGATCCCCCCCTGCACGAGTTCCTGCCCACTGCGGACGAGGACATTCGTGACCTCGCCAAGGATATGGGCCTCACCTTCGAGTCCCTCAAGGCCACCGTGGAGAGCCTCCATGAGTTCAATCCCATGATGGGCCACCGCGGGTGCCGTCTCGCCGTGTCCTATCCCGAGATCGCCGAGATGCAGACCCGCGCGGTCATCGAGGCCGCTCTGAACGTCCGTCGTGAGACCGGCATGGACATCATCCCCGAGATCATGATCCCCCTGGTGGGCGAGATCAAGGAGCTGGCCTTCGTGAAGAAGACGGTGGTCGAGACCGCCGCCAAGGTCATGGAGGAGCGCGGCGAGCAGATCAAATACCATGTGGGCACCATGATCGAGATCCCCCGTGCGGCCCTGACCGCCGACGAGATCGCCCAGGAGGCCGAGTTCTTCTCCTTCGGCACCAACGACCTCACCCAGATGACCTTCGGCTTCAGCCGCGACGACGCCGGCAAGTTCCTGAAGGACTACTACGATCGTAAGATCTACGAGTCCGATCCCTTCGCCCGCCTCGACCAGAAGGGCGTGGGCAAGCTCGTGAAGATGGCCGCCGACCTGGGCCGTCAGACCCGCCCCGACATCAAGCTGGGCATCTGCGGCGAGCACGGCGGCGACCCCTCCAGCGTGGAGTTCTGCCACAAGGTGGGCCTCAGCTACGTCTCCTGCAGCCCCTTCCGGGTGCCCATCGCCCGCCTCGCCGCCGCCCAGGCCGCGATCCGCGACAAGTGATCCCGGTCCGCATCTGAGAGGACATTCCTCAGAAGGACGTCACGCTAACCTATTTGATTCCAAACGGATCCCCCGATCTCGGTCGGGGGATCTATTTATATAGGAAAGGAAGCAAAGAAGCGGATCACAAACAGGGGCAAAGCCCGCCGCGTCGCGGTCCCGGAGAAGGCCGGGGAAGGGCAAAAAATGATTAAAAAGTTTGAAACATCATGCATAAACTCTAAAAAACGATGAGATTCAGGAAAAAATTTGTTGCATATTTTTTTCTCAGGTAGTTGCGGTCACGGACGATTTGTGCTAAAATGTCATGGACTGAAAATAGGTATGGTGGGTCCATCATATGAGGACGACCGTTTCCTATAGATGTAGATATAGATAGTTCACTGTAAACACCCAAAGAAACCAGAACGAGAAAGGGACGAAACCATGAAGAAGCTGATCTGCCTGTTGCTGAGCCTGATGATGGTTCTGACGATCTGCCCCGTGTCTGCCCTTGCAGAAGGGCCGGAGGACACGCCGGCGTCGATCGAGACCAAGGCCACCGGAGAAGAGACTCCGGGCAAGACCGAGGGCGAGCTCGAAGCCGATCCGGAGA
>CADCNE010000033.1:0-6120 GCA_902802805.1 uncultured Eubacteriales bacterium | reverse complement strand
GATCCAGAGACTCCGGAGACCCCGGAGACTCCGGAGACCCCGGAGACTCCCGAGACCCCGGAGACGCCGGAGCAGCCCGAGCAGCCTGAGCAGCCGGAGCAGCCCGAGCAGCCGGAACAGCCGGAGCAGCCCGAGCAGCCGGAGCAGCCTGAGCAGCCGGAACAGCCGGAACAGCCTGAACAGCCCGAGCAGCCCGAGCAGCCTGAGCAACCCGAACAGCCCGAGCAGCCCGAGCAGCCGGAGCAGCCCGAACAGCCCGAGCAGCCGGAGCAGCCCGAGCAGCCAGAACAGCCCGAGCAACCTGAGCAGCCCGAGCAGCCGGAACAGCCCGAGCAGCCGGAGCAGCCCGAGCGGCCTGCCGGTGACCCCACCGCTGACTTGGAAGGGCCCGAAACCTGGAAGAAGAGCGTAGCGGGCGCGAAGCTGACCGGCGAGTGGCGGCACGACCTGGTGGCCGTGGCCAAGACCCAGCTGGGGTACACGGCCAGTGAGAAAAACTTCATCTACTCTGAGAACGGCAACCGGCAGCTGTACAGCCGCTACGGGGCCAAGGCCGGCACGCCCTACGTCAACTGGTGCGCGGCGTTCGTTTCCTTCTGCATCGAATACGCCAATGTAGGCCTGCCCACCGGCGTGGGCTGCCAGGGCTACATGAAGTACTTCAAGGAAAAGGGCCTGTACCATTCTGCGAAAGACGACTATGAGCCCCGGAAGGGCGACCTGATCTTCTTCGACGTTACCGGCAGCCATACGGCCAACCACATGGGCATCGTGGTCTCCGCGTCGGAGAAAGAGGTCAAGGCCATCGAGGGCAACCACACCAACAAGGTGGACACCTTCGCCTACTCCCGTTCTGACAAGACCATCCTGGGCTACGGCGAACTGCCGGAGAACCCGGACTATGTAGACCCGGATGCTCCCGCTGACCCGGAGACCCCCGAGCAGCCTGAGCAGCCTGAACAGCCCGAGCAGCCTGAGCAGCCTGAGCAGCCGGAAGAGCCCGAGCAGCCTGAGCAGCCGGAAGAGCCCGAGCAGCCTGAACAGCCCGAGCAGCCGGAGCAGCCCGAGCAGCCGGAAGAGCCTGAGCAGCCGGAACAGCCCGAAGACCCCACGGTCATCGTCGTGCCCGAGCCCACGGAGGTCCCCGTGACCGCCGAGCTTGAGCCCGCGACCATCAGCATCACCGCCACCGCCGTCTTCGAGGATGATGACGACGCGGCGGAGATGCGGCCTGCGTTCGTGACCGTGCAGCTGCGCTCCCTGGACGAGGATGCTGCGGAGAACGCGGAGGACACCGGCGTCATCACGATCAAGATCAAGGACGTCAGCCAGGTCGAGGCCAGGACGGACGTGGATGCGGACGTGGCCCTGACCGCCGACAACGGCTGGTCCTACACCTGGGCGGAGCTGGAAGCTGGTGAGAGTGAGTATACTATCTTTGCGGAAGCCCCCGAGGGTTACGCTGTTGAGCTCAGCGGCAGCCAGGAGGAAGGCTTCGTTCTGACCTATACCTTCATCTACACTCTGGAGGACACCCACCCTGCGGTGACCTTCGCCGACGAACTGGACGGCATGACCGTTGACGTGGACGCCCCCGTGGGCGCGTTCCCCAAGGGCACCACCATGAAGGTCGCTCTGGTGGAAGTGGAGACTATTCAGGATGCTCTGACCGATGCTCTGGATGAGGGCACCACCATCGTCTTGGTCAAGGCCGTGGACATCACCTTCCTCGATGCCAACGGACAGGAGATCGAGCCCGCCTGTGAGATCTACGTGTCCCTGAAGGACAAGATGGTGGAGGAGGCTGACGGCGCCCAGCTGGTCCATGTGGACGATGAAGGCAACGGCACCCTGGTCTCCGCCGTGGAGGAAGAGACCGCCGTGGACGAGGTGGCCTTCGTTACCGACCAGTTCTCCACCTACGCCATCGTCATCACCACCCGCGTCATCACCGCCAAAGGCGAGACCTACGTGGTCGACCTCTCCTATACCGATGCGGCCCATCTGCCTGCCGGCGCCTATCTGACGGCGGAGGAGCTGCTCCCCGGCGACGAAGGCTATCAGGCGTACTATGACGCCGCTTTGGCGGAAGGCGGCCTCTTTGACCCCGATGCCATCCGTTTCTTCGACATCACCATCCATGCTCCAGACGGTACCCCCGTGGAGCCGGACGCTTCCGTTCAGATCAGTATCCGGATGGACGATCCTCTTTCTACAGAGGAAGAGTACTCTCTGTCGGTGATCCACTTTGCAGAGGGGGAGGATCCCCAGATCATCACCCCCGATGCGGAGAGCACCGCAGTGAGAGACGGTGCCAAGAGTGCCGGTGAGAACGTTTCCTTCGAAACTGGTTCTCTTTCCGTTTACGCGATCGTTGCTTACCCGGTGACCGAGAATCTGGACGGCAACAGTTTCTTCATCGTCCATTTAAATACAACTGCGAGGATCACCTCCCAGGGGCAGGAGTTCTATGGCCGTGCTTTGGACAAGGCGAATTCCACGACAAGCACGAGTAACCTGAATGCCACTCGTGCTCACTACCGGCCCTATTCCGGCGGAAGCACGCGGTGTCTGGCCAGTTGGGAGCCTCTCACCGAATGGACCTTCCATTTGGTGGAAGGTACTGAAAACCAGTATTATATCCAGGCGGACAATGACAAATATCTGCACCTTGGTACTTCGAACACATCTGTCAGCGATACGCCTCAGGCCCTGACTGTCACGCCCAGCGGCAGCTATGTCCGGATCTCCTATACCAGCGGTAGCACTACATACTATTTGTATAGTTCTGCCTCAAGAGCACAAGCAAATGGCAACTGGGCGGCCAATCCCTATTTCTATGTCAGCACCTCTGCTACTGACAACAACACTTTGCCTACCTTGATCAAGGCAAATTTGCTTACGAACGTTCCCACGGTCTCCGCAGATAAGATCAGCGTGTCCAATATGGTGGACGGCGACAACGGTCAGTACGTGATTTATAGAAGCGTATATAACCAAGAGACCAACTCATATGAGGACTATGCCATCGACGGCAACGGCAACCTGGTTGAGGTTTGTGACAAGGGTGATGCCATCCTCTTCCGCCCGGAGACGGAGGGGGATCAGTCCCTGCTGTGGCAGTTCACCATTTGCGTGAACAGCTCGGGTCAATCCAACGGCTACTACGTTTTACGGAATCTCGAGACTGGCTTGGTCCTGGATCCCGCGGCAGGCCAGGTGGTGGGACTTTTTGAATCACTCAGTTCCAGCGGCGTCCGCCTTGAGGGCCGGAAGCAGGGCAACTACTCCTCCATCATTGAAAAGTGGAACGCCTCCGACAACCACACCTGGGGCCTTCAGGTCGTGGAGAATGAGACCACCCACGAGATGACTCTTCAGCCCGGCATGGATGCCAACTCCCAGGAGTTCTCCTTTGCCTGGATCTATCATGAACCGGCCGAGCTCCATACTGTGGACACGGTGAACAGTGCGGACCAGGGCATCACCATCAACGTATTTGATTACAAGGGATGGAAACTAGACGGTACCAACAGCCACGAAAGCGGTGCTACGGCTTCAACATGTATTGACAACCTCATAGGTAAGAGTATTACCTATACTAGCGGTCCTAATGGCCTCACGCCTAATATTCCTGCCAAGGTGCTGGACGAAAACGGGCTGCCCGTGTTTACCAACGCAGCCGGCGGTGCCGCATTGTTTTCAACCAGCTCCCCCATGTATGTCGGATCGGCTAAGAATCTGTTCTTGGAGTCTGTGTATAATAGTACCGGTTACTATGAGTACAGCAGTTTCAACAACTTTGCACAGTGGGTAGACGGCGACTTCACGGTCTATTCGGAGATCGGTGAGGTGTACGCCCAGTCATACTCAGATGTGAATACCCGCGGACAGTTCCTGCCCTTCAATAACCTGAATACCCAGTTCCCCCATACGAATACGGTCACGTACGGCGGCGACGGTACACTGCTTCCCCCTGATAATCCACAGACGGACCTTCCCCTGTATCAGATCGGTACTGGTGCTTGGACGGGTAGCGAGCCTGTCGATTACTTCCTTGGCATGACCGTGGAGTACGACTTCATGATGTCTCCCGGGGGCTTGGTGGATGGACAGCCCATGCTCTACGAATTCGTCGGCGACGACGACCTCTGGGTCTTCGTGGACGGCGTGCTGCTGCTGGATCTGGGCGGCGTCCATGATGCATTCAACGGTAAGATCGACTTCTCGACCGGTAAGATCACCGGTACTGGCGTGATCGAAGACGGTGCAAACGCAAACAACACCATCAAGAAGTGCTTCAAGCTGGCGCGTGTTTTCCCGGATGGCACCACCTGGAATGAAAGCAAGGTTGACGACTATTTCGCTGGCGATACCTTCAAGGACTTCAGCGCCCATAACTTCAAGATGTTCTTTATGGAGCACGGCGCCGGTGCCTCCAACCTGAAGCTGCGCTTCAACATGCCTGCCATTGAGAAGGGACAGTTCGTTGTGGAGAAGCAGCTGACGGGTACCATGCAGACCAACTACGCCAATGTGCAGTTCGCCTATCAGGCCTTCGTCAAGGTTGACGGCGTATTTAAACCGCTCGTTCCGGGTATGGTCTTCGATAATCCCAATACTCCCGTGACGGTCGTCTATGAGAACACCACAACCCCGGTTCCGTTCGACGATCCCGACGTCGCACCGGTGCCGCTGACCATTGGTGAAAATGAGTATCGGAACGTCTTCTACCTGAAACCCGGCGAGAATGCGGCATTCGGCAACATTCCTGACTCGGTGGACTATTACGTCCAGGAGATCGGCGTTGATCCGGCTCTCTACGCTGTCAAGATCAACGGCACTTCCGTTACTGTACAAAACGAGATTGCCGCCAGCACCGCGGATACCGTCATCAATCGCGCCAGGGTCATCTTTGAGAATGACGTCCAAAAAACGAGTAGCCTCCTGATCCACAAGGCTCTTACTGGCAGCTATGACAACGGCGGCAGGTTTACGTTCCGTGTCTGGATGGAGGATACGAACGGAACGCTTGTCCCGTACAACCAGGGTTACTACCACGTCAAAGATGGAGATGGTACATATTATAAGTATGAAGAAGGGCAGCTGGTGCCCTGCGATCAAGACGATCCCGAGATCTTCAAGTCAAGTGCCAATGGTTACATTGAAAACATCCCCATCGGCTTCACTGTGGAGATCCCCGAGCTGGTGCCCGGCACAGCGTTCTATGTAGAAGAGGTCTATCTTCCTGACAGTTGGGAGGAGGATACCAATCTCACGCACCTGCATGAAGGCACCTATGCTGTTCCAAATCCGGCGGTTACCACTGCTCAGGGCCAGAGCCCAAGCAAAACAGCCGAAGGCGAGATCCTACCGAACGTTGACGCCGAAAAGACCTTCTACAACAAGTTCAACGAAACGGACGTCACGGTGGAGAAGGTCTGGAACGACAACAACAATCAGGATGGCATCCGTCCGAACAGCGTGACGGTTCAGCTGTACAGCCAGACCGAAAGCGAGGCGAACAAGACCGCGGAAGGCGAGGCCGTCACCCTGAACGCTGATAATGAATGGAAGAACACCTGGGAACATCTGCCGCAGTACCGGGGCGGGAAGACGATCGTTTACGCTTGACGAACGGCAACGTGGAGATAACGAACACGTTCACACCGGTGACGAAGCAGATCCCGGTGAAGAAGATCGTGAGCGGCAACACGCCTGACACGGGCGAGGTCTTCACGTTCACGCTGACGTCCGTGAGTGCGTTCAAGCCCGACGGAACGACGGCGATCACTCCGATCCCGATGCCCACGAACACCAACGGGAACAAGGTCCAGATCACGGCAGGCGAGATAGGGAACTTCGGTGCGATCAGCTTCAACCAGCCCGGCACGTACACCTACGCGGTGACAGAGACAGCAGGCAGCACGCCCGGCATGCACTATGACACAGACCCGCACAATGTCACGATCACTGTGTCGAGCGACAACAGCGGCGCGCTGGTGGCGAACATCACCGACGGCTTGACGAACGGCAACGTGGAGATAACGAACACGTTCACACCGGTGACG
Organism: uncultured Eubacteriales bacterium; assembly: GCA_902802805.1. GTDB lineage: Bacteria > Bacillota > Clostridia > Christensenellales > CAG-138 > RUG472. The sequence continues at coordinate 49 of CADCNE010000033.1, read as the reverse complement.
AAGCAGATCCCGGTGAAGAAGATCGTGAGCGGCAACACGCCTGACACGG
>CADCNE010000032.1 GCA_902802805.1 uncultured Eubacteriales bacterium | reverse complement strand
CGGTCAGGGTCCTTTCCAGCAACGGCTTCCCCCGGGGCGGCGTCACCACGGCCCCGTTGGTGCAGATCAGGTAGTCAACGAGCCGGGGGCTCTTCAGCCGGAGGGGCACCGTGCCCCGGTGCCGCCCCGTGGCGATGACCACCGTGACCCCGTTTTTTCGCAGGGCTTTGAGCATCAAGATCGCCTCCCGGGTCAGCGCCCCGTGATCGAGGAGCGTCCCGTCCAGGTCGAAGGCGGCCATCTTCACGCCGGTCATACCAGATCCCTTTTCTCCGACTCAGCGGTCTCGCCGTATTCCATAAAGTGCCTGACATACAGGGCCAGGGATACCAGCATCATCGCGGAGCAGAGGATCAAAAGGCTGTTCACCGCCCATTCGGGCAGCTGGGGAAAGATGAACATGGCCATGAGCGAAGCGGTGGTCACCACGGTGCAGAGCTTTCCGAACCACCTGGCGTTGAACACATGACCCGTCTTTTTCACGATGCGGCCGCCGATATAGGCCTGCGTGAGCTCCTTCATGGCCATGAACCCCAGCAGGAAGAACAGCTGGGGGTGGGTCCTGGCCACGCATACCAGGGCCGCCCCCTGGGTCAGCTTGTCGGCCAGGGGGTCCAGCATCTTCCCCAGATCCGTCACCATGTTGCACCGGCGGGCGATCTGCCCGTCCACGATGTCGGAAAGAGCGGACACGCCGAAGACCACCAGGGCGGCGATGGTGCGCCCCTTCACATAGAGGGTGACCATCACGGGGATCAGCAAAATGCGAAAGAAACTGAGAAGATTGGGGATGCTCCAGATCTGTTTTCGATCCTTAAGCGTCAACAGTGACATGAGAAACTCCTTACATACATACGATAGGTACATACAGTATAATCCATCGGCTCCGCAAAAGCAAATCGCCGCCGCTCCATTTCCCGCTAAGAAAAGTGAAAAAACGGAAAACACGGCCCCTCGCCGCAGGGGAGAGGGGCCGTGGTGGATTGAAGAGGCAGTTACAGGGATTCGGGGACCTTGGCCCACACGTCGTCCTTGAGCTGTTGGATGAGGGCCACGATCCGGGCAGGCGCGTTTTCGAGGGCCACGTCCTCCTTCACGCTCTTGTCCCGGGTGGCAAGCTCGATCACGCCGCGAGACAGGGTCTTGGGGCTGATGATGACCCGCACCGGGCAGCCGAACAGATCCGCGTCGGAGAACATGAACCCGGCGGACACGGCCCGATCGTCCAACAGGACCTCGGCCCCGGCCTTGGTGAGGTCGTCATAGAGCTTCGCGGCCTGGGCCTTCACGTCCGCATTGTCAGCCCGCAGGGCGCAGATCTCCACCTCCCAGGGGGCGATGGTGATGGGCCAGATGGGGCCGTACTGGTCGTGCTTTTCCTCGCAGACGGAGGCCATGAGCCGGCCCACGCCGATGCCGTAGCAGCCCATGATGGGGTTCACCCGGTTGCCGTTCTCGTCGTCATAGGTCATGCCCATGGCTTCGGTGTACCGGCGGCCCAGCTGGAAGATGTTGCCCACCTCGATGCCCCGGCGGACCTGAAGGCTGCGCTTGTGGCAGCTGGGGCACTCGCCGCCCGCCTGGGCCTTGGAGAGGTCCACGAACACCGTGTCCTTGGGCAGATCCCGGCTGGGGGTGAAGCCCGTGAAGTGATAGGCCTCCTTGTTGGCCCCGCACACCAGATTCGTGGCGCCCTCCAGAGACCGGTCGAAGAGGACCGTGGCCTTGGTGGAAAGCTCCACGGGCCCGATGTTCCCGGCGCACAGGTTGGCGTTCTCGATGTCCACGGCGGGGTGGACGGCGGCCTTCAGATAGTTGGTGAGCTTGGTCTCGTTGACCTCCATGTCGCCCCGGGTGAAGATGAGCACGAAGCTGTCGTCCTCGTTCCGCTGGTAGACCACGGCCTTGCAGGACTTCTGGGCTTCGCTGCCGAGGAGCAAGCACACGTCCTCGATGGTCTTCGCTTCCCCGGTATAGACGGTCTCCAAGGGCTTCATAACAGCGTCCGCCTCGTTCTTCACGAGGCACTCCGCCGCCTCCATGTTGGCCCTATAGCCGCACTCGGGGCAGATGACCAGGGTGTCCTCGCCGATGTCGGTGAGGAGCATGAACTCGTGGCTCACCTTGCCGCCCATCATGCCGGAGTCGGACTTGACGGCGATGACCTCGGGGATGCCCGCCCGGGCATAGATGCGCTCATAGGCCCGGTAGCATCGGTCGTAATATTTCTCGAGATCCTCCTGGGAGGTGTGGAAGGAGTAGGCGTCCTTCATGGTGAACTCCCGCACCCGGATGAGGCCGCCCCGGGAACGGGGCTCGTCCCGGAACTTGGTCTGGATCTGGTAGATCATGAAGGGGTACTTCTGGTAGGTGCCCGCGATGTTGTTGGCCATGTGGACGGCGGCCTCCTCGTGGGTCATGCCCAGGCACATATCCGCCCCGGACCGGTCCTTGAAGCGGAGCATTTCGCTGCCGATGCTGTCCCAGCGGCCGGAACTCTGCCAGAGGCTGGCCGGCATGGTCACGGGGAAGAGGACCTCCTGGCCGTCGATCCGGTCCATCTCCTCCCGGAGGATGCGCTCGATCTTGTTCTGGATGCGCTTGGCGGGCGGGAGCAGGGAATAGATGCCGTTGCCCACCTGCTTCATATATCCGCCCCGGGTCATCAGGTTCTGGCTCTCGATGTCCGCGACCCGGTCCTTATACCGTTCGCCCAAAAGCTGGCTGACTTTCATGATTTGATTCTCCTCACTTATTAACGTACCGCCTATTATATCATACCTTTTCAGAATTTCCACACCTTTTTATGTACAGGAGCGAAAACACACGCTATAATGGAGCCATGCGAAAGAAAAGAGCCTTGCTGATGACGACCGTATGTATTTGTCTGCTGCTGGGGTGCGAGGGCGCTGCCCCGGCTTTGGAAGCTGCGCCTGCGCCTACGGACGCCCCAACGCCCGCGCCCACCGCCACGCCCGTGGAGGAGAAGCAGGCGGTGATCGTGGCGGCCACGCCGGAGCCCACCGCCATACCTCAGGCTTCACCTACGCCCACGCCCACGCCCACTCCGGTGCCCACGGCCACGCCCGTGCCCACCCCCAGCCCGGACCCCTTCGCGGGGCAGAAGAAGGTGAGCCACAGGAAGGACGACCGGTTCTTCTACGTGACGCTGACGGACGAACTGAAGGCGCGGATCACGGGCATGAGCTACCCCGCTGAGGGCGAGCCCTGCCGCATAAGCTACGACGACCTTCGCTACGTCCGCATCCTCTATATAGACTTCGACGGCGCCGAGCAGGAGGGGGAGCTGATGGTGAACCGTCGGGTAGCGGACGACGTCATCGACATCTTCTATAAGCTCTTTCAGAAGCAGTACCCCCTGGCCTCCGTGAAACTGGTGGACGACTATGGCCAGCCCGGGGACGACGGGGACTCCATGCGGGCCAACAACACCTCCGCCTTCTGCTACCGGCAGGTCACCGGAACCAGCCACCTGTCCTGGCACAGCTTCGGGGCGGCCATCGACATTAACCCCCTGCAGAACCCCTACATGAACAAAGGCCGGGTGTCCCCGGAGGAGGCGCGGGAGTATCTCGATCGAAAGGACAAGCGGCCCCATATGATCGACCACAGCGACTACGCCTACAAGGTCTTCACCGCCCACGGCTGGAAGTGGGGCGGCGACTGGAACGGGGACAAGGACTATCAGCACTTCTACAAGGAGCTGAGCGGGGTGAAGCGATGAACCGGTCCCCCGGCGTATTCAGACATCGGAAAGGAGTATGGTCGAATGAACGGTAAACGGATGTTCATCCTGCTTTGCGCGGCCCTGCTGCTGTGGGCCGGCGTCGGGATACGGTCGGCGAACGCCCGGGAGGAGGCGATCCCCATTCAGGTGCTGCTTCTGCCCAAGTTCGAGGTAGGGGAGCTGTCCGGGGATTTCCCGGGGGAAGCGCAGTACTACTATGAGGCATATCTCTGTGGCGGGGAAGCCTACGATATCGCCGCGGGCTTCGAAGGCGGCAAGCTGTACGTGAAGGACGGCGTCGCCCTGTATATCACGGGCATGGGCAAGGTGAACGCGGCGCTGAGCACGGCGGCGGTGCTCTCTGACCCCCGGTTCGATTTCTCCGGCGCGTACGTCATCTCCATCGGCTGCGCTGGATCGGCGGAGGGGTACAGCGTCATGGGCGACGTTTTTTTGATCACCGCCGCTGTAGACTTTGATCTCGGGCATCATGCTGACGCCCGTGAGATCCGCGACCGGGAGGGAACGACCTGGTTCCATGATCCGGACTTCGACAGCGCCGCTGTGATCCTTTTGGACGAAGAGCTGATGGAGCGGGCCTTCGAACGCATTCGGGACGTGCCCCTGGAGACGACGGAGCGCACGCGGAACTATATGCGGGCGGCCTTTGATGGCGCGGAATGGGCCGTACGGGACCCAAAGGTGCAGCGGGGCACCACCGTCACCGGCGACAACTATTGGAAGGGCATGTATAACCATCAGAACGCCTTGCTCATGACGAAGACCTATGGCTGCCCCGATCCCTATGCCCTGACGGAAATGGAGGATGTAGCCATCGGGATGACGCTGAAGCGCTTCGGCATGGAGGATCGCTTCATCATCCTGAGGGACAGCGTGAATATGGACGTGTTCATGCTGGGCGCCACGCCGGAGAGCCTGTGGGACCCCAACGCCACGGCCACAGAGACGCTGGCCTCTGACGACAGCGTGGAAGCGGCCGACATCTTTGCCACGGCCATGAAGAACAACTTCGTCGTCGGCAAGGTGCTGGTGGATGCCATACTCAGCGGCGAGCTGCAGGCAGAGGCGGTCCCGGCGGCTGCCTGATGAAGGGAAAGGATAAGGTAGTATTGAAAGCTCGAACCTTTTCTTGAACGAAAAGGTTCAGCCAAAAGAACTTTAAAAAGGGAATGAGCTTCGTTGCGAAGTTATCATTCCCTTTTTAAGTTTCTCTTTTTTCGCCGCTTTTTCTCTTTTTCGAAAGAGAAAAAGCGGCAAAACAAAACTCTTATTCGCAGAACGCTCTGTATATAGCCCTGACCGCGCCTTCAAAATCCCGCTGGTCCACGCCCACGATCAGGTTCATCTCCTTGGGGCTCTGGTCGATGATCCGGGAGCTGATCCCCGCCTCGGAAAGGGCGGTGAACAGTCGGGCGGCCACGCCCACGGTCCGGGCCATGCCCCGGCCCACGGTGGCGATGAGGGCGATGGAGCTGGCGATCTCCACGGTGTCCGGCTTCAGCTCCGTCCGGATCTCGTGGTATAAGACGTCCATCTTCCCCTTGATATCCGCGTCGTTGAGGATGATGGTCAGGTTGTCGATACCGCAGGGCATGCTCTCGAAGCTGATGCCGTGCCGGTCCAATATCTTCAGCAGGTTGTATCCGAACCCCACCTGCTTGTGCAGATTATCCTTGGTCAGGGTGATCATGGTGAACCCCTTGCGCCCGGAGATGCCCGCCACGATGCCATGGCGGTGCTCCTTGATGAGCGTGCCCTCGTTGACGATCCAGGTGCCGCCCCCCTCGGGCCGGTTGGTGTTCCGCACATGGATGGGGATACGTGCCTCCCGCACGGGGAAGATGCTCTCCTCGTGGAGCACCGACGCGCCCATATAGCTGAGCTCCCGGAGCTCCTCATAGGACACGGCGTGCATGATCCTCGCCTCAGGAACGATCCGGGGATCGGCCATCATGAACCCGTCCACGTCCGTCCAGTTCTCGTACACGTCCGCCCCCACCGCCCGGGCGATGATGGCGCCGGTGATGTCGGAGCCGCCCCGGGAGAAGGTGCGTACGGTCCCGCCGGGCATGGCCCCGTAGAAGCCGGGGATCACGGCGATGGGCAGATCCTTCAGCGGTGCGCAGTACAGCATGGTGGCGTCCATATCCAGCTCCCCGTCCTCCCGGAAGCGGATGAGCTGGGCCGCGTCCACCATGGGCACGCCGAGGTACGCCCCCATGAGCCGGGCACACAGATACTCGCCCCGGCTGGCCACGAAGTCCCGGGTGACCAGGCCGGAAGCCAGGGCCTTCTCGATCTCGTCCAAAGCCGGGCCCATATGGGCCGCAATAAGACCCAGATCCTTCTCGATGGCCAGATACCTGTCCCGGATCAGGGCGAAGGGGGCGGAGAAGTCCTCCCACTGGCTGGCGAGATCCGCACACCGATATAGAAGGTCCGTGATCTTCTCGTCCCCTGAGAAGCGCTTGCCCGGGGCGCTGACCACGACGAACCGGCGCTCCGGGTCCGAGCGCACGATGGCGGCCACCTTCTTGAACTGGCCCGCGTCGCTCAGGGAGGACCCGCCGAATTTTACGGTCTTGATCATGAAATGGACCTCCTTTCCCCCCATAATATACACATTATAGCGGCTCCCGGCCCGCCGCGCAAGTTTTTCCCCTCTCTCCACGAAAAAAATATGCGGGCCGCCTGTTCCCAATCCCGTCGATCCGTGATATACTTACCACCATGAAGCGCAAGGATACCAAAAAATACCCCTCCGCTCCGTCAGAGGAGCCGGAGGATCTGCTCACCGAGGAGGAATACGAGGGGTCAGCCCCTTCCCTCGATGAGTTCAAGTCCCGTCGCCGGGGCCCCGACCTGCGGCTCCCCCTGGGCCTGTTGCTCACCCTGCTCATCATGGCCGGCGTGGGCTATTTCCTGTGGCAGTACATGCAGGTAGAGGGGCATCATCAGGGGGGCACCTTGGTCCTCAATGAGATCTGCACGGCCAACCACAAGACCCTGGTTTCGGAGAAGCTGGGCACCCCGGACTGGGTGGAGCTCTACAACGGCACCCAGAAGCCCCTGGATCTGAAGGGCTACGGTCTCACCGACAACCCCAAGCAGAGCTACAAGTTCATCCTGCCCGAGGTGACGATAGAGCCGGGCGGGTATTTGCTCGTTTATTTCGTGGGCGGCAGCGAGGAAGCGGACAGCGACCCCCTCTGCACGGGCTTCGGCCTCAGCCGCTATGGGGAGGACCTGCTGCTGGTGGACGCCAACTATAACCTGCTGGACAGCGTGGAAGTCCCCTCCCTGGAGCCGGACGTGTCCTACGCCCGCACCAGCGACGGCAGCTGGGGCTACGCGGTGATCCCCACCCCCGGCCAGGCGAACAACGAGGAGAACATCATACCCGCATGGCAATGAGCACCCAGCAGCGCATGAGCGCGGCCCTCGGCTACCCGGTGGAGGACCCGCGGCAGATACCGGCCCTGAACCTCGCCTACGTGGGGGACACCGTCTACGACCTGTACGTCCGGGCTTACCTCATCCACACCCACCCCGAAACGGTCCACAACCTCCATCTGCTGTCGGCCCAAATGGTCTGCGCCCAGGGCCAGGCCCGGGCGTTCTTCGCCCTGGAACCGGAGCTCACGGAGGAGGAGCTCTCCGTATACCGCCGGGGCCGCAACGCCCACAGCGGCACCGTGCCCAAGAACGCCAACGTGGCGGACTATCGGGTGGCCACGGGCCTCGAGACCCTGCTGGGGCACCTGTGGGTCCTGGGGCAGGAGGAGCGGATCGACCAGCTCATGGCCGTGGCCGTCCAGGTCAATGAAGAAGCAGGAAAGGAAGCGTGAACATGGCTTACAAGAAATACTCCGACGAGGGCGGCCAGAGCCGCCAGAGATACACCGGTGACCGCCGCCCGGCCGACCGCAGAGAGGGCAATGGCCGTACCTTTGGGCAGCAAAAGCCTCGTGCCGACAAAGGCGGCAAAAGCTATACCTACGGGGACGACAAGCCCCGCCGGGAGAGGGTGACCAGGCCTGCGAAACCAGCCCCCGCGCCCGCACCAGCCGAGGTGAAGGACCCCGACGAGCTCCCGTTCCTCATCTTCGGCCGCAATGCCGTGAAGGAGGCCGTGAAGGCGGGCCGCAGCATCGATAAGATCCTGGTCCAGACGGAGCCCGACGGCTCGCTGAAGGAGATCGTGGCCCTGGCTAAGGACGCCAGGATCATCGTCCACGAGGTGAACCGCAAGAAGCTGGACGAGGCATGCTTACCCTTCGGCCACGGCGGCAAGACCGCCAACCACCAGGGGATCGTGGCCTACACCGCGGGCGTCGAATACTGCGACGTGTCTGACATCCTGGCCCTGGCCGCCAAGAAGGGCGAAAAGCCCTTCGTGGTGGTGCTGGACGGGGTGGAGGACCCCCACAACCTGGGCTCCATCATCCGCAGCGCCGACTGCGCCGGGGCCCACGGCGTCATTCTGGGCAAGCACCGAAGCGCCCCCGTCACCGCCGCCGCCGTGAAAGCGAGCGCCGGGGCCAGCGAACATATGCTGATCGCACGGGTGGTGAACATCTCCGCCGCTCTCGAGGAGCTGAAGGCCGCGGGCCTCTGGATCGCCGGAGCCGACATGGCCGGCGAGAGCATGTATAAGCAGGACATGACCGGCGCCTTTGCCCTGGTCATCGGCAACGAAGGGGAGGGTCTTTCCCGACTGGTCCGGGAGCGGTGCGACTATCTCGTGTCCATCCCCATGTCTGGGCACGTGGACTCCCTGAACGCGGGGGTGGCCGCGGGCATCCTGCTGTTCGAAAAGCGTCGTCAAGAGAGTGTGAAGCAATAAATGGAGAAGGAACGCAGAAGCGACGAAGCCCTGCTGGCCCTGCTGAGAGAAGGGGACGAGGACGCGGAGTGGGAGCTGTACGACCGGTACAAGCCCCTGGTCCGGGCCCGGGCCCGCACCTTCTTCCTGGTGGGCGCGGACAACGAGGACCTGGTCCAGGAGGGGATGCTGGGCCTCTATAAGGCTGTCTGCGAGTACGACGCCTCCAAGAACGCCGCCTTCCGGAGCTTTGCGGAGCTGTGCATCACCCGCCAGATCCTGACTGCCATCAAGGGCGCCACCCGCAAGAAGCATCAGCCTCTCAACACCTACGTGTCCCTCAACCAGCCGGTCTACGAGCCCGGGTCCACGGATCGGACCCTTATGGACGTGCTCTCGGGCATGGGCGTCAGCGACCCGGAGGAAATGCTCATCGGCCGGGAGAACATGGAGGCCATGGCCAGGGACATCGAGGAGAAGCTGTCCCCCCTCGAGAAGCAGGTCCTGGGCCTGTACCTGAAGGGCCTCTCCTACCAGCAGATCGGCCAGCTCCTCCAAAAGCCCCCCAAATCCATCGACAACGCCATCCAGCGGGTGAAAAAGAAGCTGGAGGAGCATGTCCGTACGGAATAACGGAAGAAGAGAAAAAAGCTGCCATTGATTGGCGGCTTTTTTATTTATTCTTATATGCAATATAATCTATGAACTGTTTGACTTCAGCTATCGCTTGTGGTGGAAACCCAGACGGAAGTCGAATAACTTTTTCCTGGCGATCTATAGGAACTGGCTCATTTGTTACACCCAACAAATAATCTATAGAAACATTGAAATATTTGGCAATAGCAACTTTTAACTCGTCGGGTGGTTCGCTTTTTCCGCGTTCATACGATGAGATCGAATGCTTGTTTATTTTGAGAATCGCTGCCAGCTCATCTTGCGTAAGATCAGCATCTTTTCGCAGTCCTAACAGCCGCTCTCCAATCATTGGGCTACCCCTCCAACATACATTACTACTTGTTAAGTATAGAACAATATGCGAATAGTCTTGCCAATAGTAGACAAAATAGACATTATATTGTAAAATGTAGAATAATAATCTATTTTTTACCTATAAATCGATTGAACGAACTATCCGATCTGAAGTAATGCAAGGAGCTCTATGACAAGAATCATCAACTTTTCAGGCAGTTTTGATATGGAAGAAGCGAGGAACAATATTCTTTGCGGTGATTGCTTGTCCGTCATGAAGGCCATGCCGGACAAGTGCATAGATATTATTATTACTTCTCCGCCCTATAATCTGTTAAATTCTACTGGCAACGGTTTAAAGCTGAACACCCACACGGGAAAATGGCGAAATGCGGCAATCAAAGAAGGATACAATCAATATAATGACAATATGCCATACCATGAGTACGTAACGTGGCAGAAACAATGCGTAGCAGAGATGGTAAGGATAATAAAAGATGACGGAGCTATCTTTTATAACAACAAGAATCGGGTACAGAATGGGCTAATTCAAGACCGAGGGGAGATCGTAAGAGATTTCCCTTTGCGACAAATCATCACATGGAAAAGGCGTGGCGCAATCAACTTTAACCCTGGCTATTTTTTGCCGACCACGGAACAGATTTATTTGATCTGCAGAAAACCGTTTAAACTTGCGAAGGGCGCTAATCGATATACAGATGTATGGGAGATTGCTCAAGAAATGAGGAATCCCCACCCCGCACCCTTTCCGGAAGAATTGATCGATAGAATTGTACAAAGTGTCACAGGCCAAGTCATTCTTGATCCGTTCTGCGGTTCAGGAACGACCGCTGTATCCGCACAGAAGTTCGGACGTGACTTTATAATGATTGAGCAGTCCATGAAGTATTGCAGATTGGCCGAAGCAAGAATCAATAATCAGGAGGACTGGCGAAATGTATGATGTAAAAACAGATTTACAGAATGTTATATATGGTAGTCCTTGGAGAAACTCATATTGGTTTACACGGTATCTGCTGAATACCGATCAATATGGAGCGCTTGGAAAAGATGAAAAGCTCATGCAGGGGATACTTTCAGAAACAAAAGCAATTCTAACTCAACCGCTTTCAGATGAAGACAAGCTTAGTGTTTGTTTATCTATTACGGAAAACAAGATTAGAACCTCAGCGCGAGAGAACACAAAGGCACGGGACTTAAGAGAAAACTTTATAGCTCGACTATTGGAAGAAGTGACATCTTTACAAGATTTTATCGTGTTCCTTGTCACAGTTGAATACATTATTCTGCCGACAAATAAAGCCATCAACAATATCCCCTCTGACGATTTGGCTTTTTGTAGGACTACCGCGGAAAACATTTTGAATACTATAGGCAGAAAGCATGTCGATGCCATTTTGTCTACTTGGGATAATATGGGCGTTGCAGGGTGCCTTAATGCTGAACGCACGGAAGTAGTCGGAGAATTTACAAAACTGCGCTCAAATTTGACCGCGCTTTCTTATCCAAGAAATGAAATTGAGGATAATACTATATTAACTGCTTTTGTTCAGGAATTTGAGCGCAGGGCAGGACAAAAAAGGAAAAGCCGTGCGGGTAACAGCTTGGAAGATGTGGCATCGTTTCTGTTTAATCATTATGGTTTTACGTCACACGAAAAACCGGATCATTTTCAAACCGATATTGAAGTAGATAAGTGGTTTAAGTGTTCCGATGGGTGGAGCATCGGCATTTCATGTAAGAGAACGTTGCGTGAGAGGTGGAAACAGGTGTCATCTGCAGACGGCAATGCGCTTTCGAGGTACAAGATAAAGCAAATATGGCATTTATTGACCTATGACCGTGATCTAAGTGATGATAAAATTACTATGCTGGGGCAGCAGCGACAAGTTTTTTATTTAAAGGACGATAGCCCAATTTATAAGAGAGCACAAAGCCATATAGGGATGAAAGAATATGTGCGTCCTTTGAGCACTTTGATTGATGATATTGCGAAAGAACAAAATATCATACTAACAAAAGCATGATGATCTAATTATCATGCTTTCTAAACATATTAATAATTTAAGAAAAAACATTCTCATATCCTCTGCAACCATTCGCCCTCCTGCGGCGTCTTATATAAGGAGGGGCACATGGAAGCATCGACCGTCAATGTCTGGATAGATCATCAGAACAAGCTGATCTCCTGCGCCAAACTGGCGTCAGGGGTTCTGTATCGTTTCGTCTCCTTCGACGCGCTCTACGCCTACTGCCAGCCCTTGTTGGAAGAGAGATATCGGCTCCAGTAGCCCGTGGTTGCCTTTTGCCCCGTTTTCCGGTATAATGATCCAAATCACGGGAGGGGAGAGGGATATGGCGGACCGTCGCAAAACCTGGCTGCGGATCGTTCTCTGGGCGGCGGTGGTCGCCTGGATGGCCCTCATATTCTGGTTTTCCATGGAGGACGCGAATCATTCGTCGGAGACCTCCGGTAAGGTCGTCCGCTGGTTGCTGGCCAACGGCGCGAATGCGAGCCTGAAATGGACGGACGCCGACGGGAAGACCGTCATGGATCTCGACGCCGATCAGAAAATCAAGCAGCTTC
>CADCNE010000031.1 GCA_902802805.1 uncultured Eubacteriales bacterium | reverse complement strand
GTCTTTCACAGCGTATACCAGCGGTTCTGCTGAGCAAGTAAGGACATCGCCCTGTTTCAAAGAAAGGAGACGCAGCGGATGATAACGCCCGAAACCATCCTGACCCGCAAGAGCGTCCGGTCCTACGACGGGCGGCCCATCGAGGCAGAGACCCTGGCGAAGATCGAAGCCTTCGCCAATGAGACGCAAAACCCCTTCGGCATTCCGGTCTCCTTCGTGTTCCTGGACGCGAAGGAACGGGAGCTGTCGAGCCCCGTCCTCACCGGCGAACCCCTGTACGTGGCGGGGAAGGTGGGGAAGGTGCCATACGGGGACGTGGCCTTCGGCTTTTCCATGGAGCATCTGCTCCTCTACGCCTGGTCGTTGGGCGTGGGCTCCGTCTGGATCGGCGGCACCATGAAGCGGGAGCTGTTCGAGGCAGCCGCGGGGAAGGGGCCGGAGGAGCGGATGCCCTGCGTGAGCCCCCTGGGGTATCCGGCGGCCAAAAAGTCCCTGCGGGAGACCGTCATGCGCCGGGGCGTAGGCGCGGACAGCCGCCTGCCCGGGGAGAAGCTGTTCTTTTGTGACAGCTTCGATACGCCGCTCTCCGGCAAGGCTCCGGAGCCCTGCAGCGACCTGTTGGAGTTTGTCCGCTGGGCCCCTTCGGCGGTGAACAAACAGCCCTGGCGGGTGGTCCTCCGGGGCGACAGGTATCATTTCTATCTCAAACACGACAAGGGCTATACCTCCGACGCCGTGGGGGATATGCAGAAGATCGACCTGGGCATCGCCCTCTGCCACTTCGTCCTGGGAGCCGAGCTAAACGGCCTCACCGCCTCCGTGCAGGTCGCCGATCCCGGCATTGCCATCCCGACGGGAACGGAATACATCGCGTCGGTAGCATTGAAATAGGCTTCCTTCTTCGGTCGGCGACAACTGAAAAAACCTCCCCCTGTTCTGAACAGGGGGAGGTTTTTGCGTCAGGGAATACAGGAAGGGGCGTTCAGCTGTTCCTTCCCAGTTCAAACGCCTTTTTGTTCAGCTCCAGGAACTTGGGGGGCACGGTGCTCTCAAGGGACGCCTGCCACACGGCCTCGTCAAGGTCCATGGCCTTCGAGAGGACGCCCGTCAGCACCACGTTCACGGCCTTGGGGCTGCCCGCCTCGGTGGCAAGGGAGAGGGCGTCCACGGCGATCACGTTGGCCTTCTTCTTAAGGTCTTCGAGCACAGTCTCGGGGTAAGCCATCTGCCCGGTGATCACGGGCATAGGCAGGATGTGCTGGGTGTTGGTGATGATGGTGCCGCCCTTCTTGAGGTAGGGCAGGAACCGCCCCGCCTCCAGGGCCTCGAAGGAGAGGATGTAGTCCGCTTCGCCCAGGTCGATGAGGGGCGAGCGGACGGCGTCGCCGTACTTCACGTAGGTCACCACGGACCCGCCCCGCTGGGACATGCCGTGGACCTCAGAGAGCTTCACGTCGCAGCCCGTGGAGATGAGGGCGTTGCCGATGAGACGGGACGCGAGCAGGGTGCCCTGACCGCCTACGCCGACGATCATGATGGATTTCGTTTCCATAGCTACCTCCTTATTCCTTCATTCCGCGATGGCGCCGAACTTGCAGAGCTGCTGGCAGAGGCCGCAGCCCACGCAGAGGGTGGGGTCGATGGCGGCCTTGCCGTCAAAGACGATGGCCGGGCAGCCGATCTGCATGCAGGCCTTGCAGCTCCGGCACTTGTCCGCCTCGATGTGGAAGGCGGGCTTATGCTTCACCCACTTTAACAGCGCGCAGGGCTGCCGGACCACGATGACCGAGGGCTCGTCGGCGGCCAATTCTTCCTTGATGGCCGCTTCCGTGGTCTTCAGGTCCTGGGGGTCCACCACCCGGACCCGTTTGACGCCGCAGGCCTCGGCGATCTTCTCCGCACTGAGGTGCGCGGTGGGCTGCTCCTTCAAGGTCATGCCCGTCAGCGGGTTCTGCTGATGGCCGGTCATGCCGGTGATGGAGTTGTCGAGTATCAGCACCACGCCCACGCCCTGGTTGTACACGAGGTTGACGAGGCCCGTCATGCCGCTGTGCATGAAGGTGGAGTCGCCGATGACGGCCACCATCTTTTTCGCCGCCTCGGGCCGGACCTTCTCAAAGCCGTGTAAGACGCCAATGGACGCGCCCATGCAGATGGTGGAATCCATGGCGGAAAGGGGCGCGGAGGCGCCCAGGGTATAGCAGCCGATGTCGCCGGACACGGTGACCTTCAGCTTGTGGAGCACGTGGAAGAGCCCGCGATGGGGGCAGCCGGGGCAGAGCACCGGGGGCCGGACGGGCAGGGCCGTTTCCAGCTTCTCGCTCTCGGGCAAAGCCTTGCCGAAGGCGGCCCGGATGCGGTTCTGGGAGAACTCGCCCAACAGCCCCAATTCTTTCTTGCCCAGATCCACCTTGATCCCAAGGGTGGCCAGGTGGGTCTCGATGACGGGGTCCAGCTCCTCCACCACGGCCAGCTTTTCGACCTTGGACGCGAAATCCCGGATGAGCTTTTCGGGCAGGGGGCATACCAGGCCCAGCTTCAGCACGCTCGCCTCAGGCAGGGCCTCCTTCACGTACTGGTAGCTGATGCCGGAGGTGATGACGCCCCACTCTTTGCCGTTCATCTCCACCCGGTTGAAGGGGCAGTCTTCGCCATATTCCCGGAGCTTCTCGGTCCTGTTCTCCACCACCACGTGGCGGGGGATGGCGTTGCCGGGGGCCATGACGTACTTACGGGGATCCTTCACGTACTCTTTGAGGGGCAGCTCCTGCCGGTCGTTTAGCTCCACCAGGCTCTGGGAGTGGGCGACCCTCGTGCAGGTGCGGAACAGCACCGGCGTGTCGCACTTTTCGGAGAGCTCCAAGGCCAGCTTCATATAGTCCCGGCACTCCCCGGAGTCGGCGGGCTCCACCATGGGCACCTTGGACGCCATGGCGTGGTGCCGGGAGTCCTGCTCGTTCTGGGAGGAGTGCATGCCGGGGTCGTCGGCCACGGCCACGACCAGGCCCCCGTTGACGCCGGTGTAGGCGGCGGTGTACAGGGGGTCGGCGGCCACGTTGAGGCCCACGTGCTTCATGGCACACAGGGCCCGGGCCCCGGCTATGGACGCGCCCAGGGCCGCTTCCAGGGCGCACTTCTCGTTGGGCGCCCACTCGGCGTAGACCTCGGGGTACCTGGCCGCTTCCTCGGTGATCTCCGTGGAGGGCGTGCCCGGGTAGGAGGATACAAAGGAACACCCCGCCTCGAAGAGACCCCGAGCGGCGGCGGCGTTGCCCAACAACAGCTTCTTCATGGATATGCCTCCTGACAAGTCGTTTTCAACCTTTTTATTATCGCACAGGGGCCGGGAAAAGGCAAATGTTTTCTTGACCCCCCCGGGGGAATACGGTAAAATATACTTTAACTGAAACAGGAGGTACACATAATGCTCCAACAGCTGACCGACCGGGTCTGGACCCTGCCTCACGACGAAGCTTCGGACCGGCCCATGCTCACCTATATCGAGGGGGACCAGCTCTCCGTGGCCGTGGACGCCGGTTCGAGCCCCGCCCACGTGCGGGAATTCTACACCGCCATCACCGACAAGGGCCTGACCATCCCCGAGATCACCATCCTCACCCACTGGCACTGGGACCACAGCTTCGGCCTCTGCGCCACGAACGGCTTTACCATGGCGTCCAAAAAGACCACCGAAAAGCTGAAGGAAGTGGCCCAATGGGCCTGGACCCCGGAGGCCATGGAAAAGCGGCTCGAGACCCATGAGGAGATCCCCTTCTGCCACGAGCACATCTGCCTCGAATACCGGCGGCCCGAGTGGATACAGGTGACGCTCCCCGACATGACCCTGGAAGGGGAGGGGACCATGGACATCGGCGGCGTCACCATCGCCTGCGAGACCTGCGATTCCCCCCACAGCCGGGACGCGCTCCTGGTCAGCGCGGACGGCGTGCTCATCATCGGCGACGCGGGCTATGAGGACTTCTACGAGCTGGACCGGCAGTACGACAAGGGCCGCCTTTCCGCTTTCATCGACAAGCTGAAGGGCCGGACGGAGACCTTCCTGGTGGCGGGCCACGAGCCGCCCCTGCGCCGGGAGGAGTTCATCGAGTATCTGGAAAACATTTTGAAGGAGCTGTAAATGATCCGTTTTGCCTGCGATTACGACGAGGGGGCCTGCCCCGAGATCATGGCGGCCCTGGCCGCGACGAATTTTGAACAGAACCCCGGCTACGGGGAAGACCCCCACTGCGACCACGCCCGGGCGCTGATCCGTCATGCCGTCGGCCGGGAGGATGCCTACGTCCAGTTCCTGGTGGGTGGGACCCAGACCAATCAAACCGTCATCGCCGCGGCGCTCCGGCCCTATCAGGGGGTGCTGGCGGCGGCCACCGGCCACATCAACGTCCACGAGACCGGCGCCATCGAGGCGACGGGCCACAAGGTCCTGGCGCTTCCCGACAGGGAGGGAAAGGTCCGGGCCGCTGCCGTGGACGCCTATGTGAAAGCCCATTGGGCGGACCCGGCCCACGAACACACGGTCCAGCCCCGGATGGTCTACATCTCCCACCCCACCGAGGGCGGGCTCCTCTACAGCCTCGCCGAATTAGAGGCCCTGCGGGCGGTCTGCGACGAGCACGGTCTGTACCTCTTTTTGGACGGGGCACGGCTCGGGTACGGCCTCGTCTCCCCGGCCACGGACGTGATGCTTCCCGACATCGCCCGGCTCACCGACGCCTTCTATATCGGCGGCACCAAGGTGGGGGCCCTGTTCGGGGAGGCGGTGGTGCTGCTCCACCCGGACCTTAAAAAGGACTTCCGGTACATGATCAAGCGCCAGGGCGGGATGCTGGCGAAGGGGCGGCTGCTGGGCATCCAGTTCGAGACCCTCTTCACCGACGGGCTCTACACCCGCATCGCGAAGAACGCGGTGGACCTCGCCATGGTCGTCCGGGACGAGCTGCGCGCAAAGGGCGTGCCCTTCCTCTACGATTCCCCCACCAACCAGCAGTTCCCCATCCTGCCGGACGCGGTGGTGGAGAAGCTCTCCGACCGGTACGCCTTCGAGGGCTGGGGGCGGGTGGACGCCTCACACACCGCCACCCGCATCTGCGTCAGCTGGGCCACGCCGAAGGAGAATGTGGACGCTCTCTTACACGATCTGCTGCCGCTGCTGTAACCGAATACCAATATATAAGGAGGGTCAGGCATGAAGCCGAAGGTATTTTTCACGAAGAAGATCACCCCCGAGAAAGTGACGGAGCTCTATGACGCCCTGGGGATCGACCTCCCCGGCAAGGTGGCCGTGAAGGTCCACTCCGGCGAGAAGGGGAACCAGAACTTCCTCCACCCCGACTTCTGGGCGCCCATGGTGGAGAAGGTGAACGGCACCGTTGTGGAGTGCAACACCGCCTACGGCGACGCCTTCGACGGCGTCCGGGACCACACGGATTCCCATCTCAAGCTGTTGGAGCTCCACGGCTGGGCCGACGCCTTCGATGTGGACCTGATGGACGCCGAGGGGCCCGACGACGTGCTGCCCATACCGGGCGGAAAGGTGCTCCACGAGAACCTGGTGGGCAAGCACATGAAGAACTACGATTCCATGCTGGTGCTGGCCCACTTCAAGGGGCACCCCATGGGCGGGTTCGGCGGGGCGCTCAAGCAGCTGTCCATCGGCTGCGCCTCCAGCCGGGGCAAGGCGCTGATCCACTCCGGCGGCGTCACAGACAGCAACATCGACACCTGGCAGAAGCATGCCGAACAGGACGCCTTCTGCGAGGCCATGGCCGACGCGGCCTCCACGGTGGTGAAGCTCTTTTCCGGGAAGCTGGCCTTTATCAACGTCATGAAGAACCTCAGTGTGGACTGCGACTGCTGCGCCGTGGCTGAGGACCCCTGCATGAAGGATATCGGCAGCCTCGCCTCATTGGACCCGGTGGCCATCGATCAGGCGTGTCTGGATCTCGTCTACGCCGCGACCGACGACCCCGGCCAGCGGCATTTCCTCGATCGCGTCGAGTCCCGCCACGGCGTCCGCACCGTGGAGGCGGCGGCGGAACTGGGGTACGGGAGCAGAGAGTACGAGTTGATAGAATTATGATTATTTGTTAGGCCGCTTTTTCTTTTCAGTGAAAAGAAAAAGCGGCACAAAAAGAAAAGCTTAAGAAGAATTCTTAGGCTTCGCGTATCAACAACTTATCTTCTTAAAGTTCTTTGGTTGCACCTTTCTTTCAAGAAAGGTGCGTACTTTATTTATTTCCTTGATTTGGTAATACTTGCGATAATATCAGCGCGATAAAGATCAGCCCGCAGCCAAGCAGCTCCCGGCTGGTCATGCGCTCGTGGAGGAGCAGCGCGCCGAAGAAGGCGCCGAACATGGCTTCAAAGCTCATGAGCAGGGACGCGAGGGCGGGGGGCAGGTGCCGCTGGCCCACGATCTGCAGCCAGTAGGCGATGCCGCAGGAGAAGACGCCGCAGTAGAGGATGCACCAAAGTGCGGGCCGGATGTTCACGAACCCGAACCCCTCGAACATGGCCATGGGGAGGAAGCTCAGCAGCCCCGCCGTCAGGAATTCGAGGCAGCACAGGGTCAGCGCGTCGAATTCCGGGGCGAACTTGTCCACCAGCAGTATTTGCAGCGTGAACACCAGCGCGCAGAGGACCACCAGCGCGTCCCCCTTTTCCAGGGTGAAGGCCTCCGTGATGGACAGGAAGTAGAGCCCCGCCCCGCCGATGACGAGGCACAGCCAGGTCCAGACCCCCGTTTTTCGGTGGAAGAACGCCGCGCCTACGATGGGTACCAGCAGGATATAGAGGGCGGTGAGGAACGCGCCCTTGCCTGCCGTGGTGTACTGGAGCCCCACCTGCTGGAGCCAGGACGCCACCGCCACCGTGAGCCCGATCAGTACGCCGCTTCGCACCAGCCGCACCTTCCCCTCCTTCGCGGCGGGGATGGCGGTCTTCCGCCTGAGATAGATGAAGGGCATCAGGCACGCAGCCCCCACCAGCATCCGCACGGCCGTGAAGGCGAACGGCTCCATGCCGTAGGCCATGGCGGCGGACTGGGCCACGAAGGCGCTGCCCCAGATCACGGAGCAGCCCAACAGGATGAGGCTGTATTTCGTCTGTTTCATGGGGTCCATCCTATCACGCCCCCGCCGGAAAAACAAGCACATTTTCCGCGAACTGTGGTATACTGACATATACGCGATCTAAGTACGGGAGGACGAGACCATGAAGGAAACGCTGACTTTGGGCGACCGCGGGAAAGCCGTGCGGGCGATGAACGACGGCCTTCGGGCTCTGGGCTACGAGGCGGGGACGGGGGACCGGTTCACCCAAAGTACCGCCCGGGGCCTGTTCAGCTTGCAGACGGACCGGGGCCTCGAGGCCACCGGCGAGGGAGACAGCCGCACCCGGAGCCTCCTTTCGCTCCTCGTGTGCAACGACCCGGGCGAGGCCTTCTACGGTGACGCGGACGGGGACGGGCAGCTGACCGTGAAGGACGTGGGCGCAGTGCTCAAAAGCCTCCTCACCGGCAAGGTCGCTCCCACCGTGGCCCTGGACGCCGACGGCAGCGGCAGGGTGGACGTGAAGGACGCCCTGTACCTGATGAAATGTTTGACCGGCCGGGCCGCCCCCAGGCCCAACGCCCCCTGGATCGACCCCGAGGCGGGGGTGGGGGAGGACGCCCTGCAGGCGGTGGCCCAGGCGCTTCAAAGCGTGTCCCCCCTCCGGCGGCAGCTGGTGGAGGCGGCGCTGCCCTTCTGCTACGACCCCCACGGGCCCCAGGTGGCGGCGTTTCCCAAGAGCCTCTATATCTGGGGCGCGAACCTCTATGGACCGGACGGTGACCTCTATTGCCCCACCTCCGCGTCCGTGGAGCTGCTGGCGGCCCGCAAGCCCGCCTTCTTCAGCGGCGGCCGAAGGGAGATGATGCTCTCCGCCCTCCAGAACGCCGCGAGCCTGGGCGCTCCCCTCTCCGGCGCGGACTGCTCCGGGGCCATCGTGGGCCTGTGGCGAAGGTTCGGCCTGGTGGAAGGGAGATTCGACGCCATCGCCAACAAACTCCTCCATGAGCCCCTGTCCCGTCCCATCCAAAAGGCGGACCTGCTCCCCGGGGACCTGGTGGGTTTCGACGGCCACGTGGGCCTCTACGCCGGGGCCGGGCGGGTCGTCGAGTGGGCGGGCGGCGCCTACGGCTGCCAGCTCACCCGGCTCACAGGCCGCTGCTGCTGGTCGTTTACGGAAAAACGGCTGATCAGGATGCAGAAGGACTTCGAGGTCTTCACCCGCCCCTTCTTCTTCATTGACGGCGAAGGATAAATCAGGTATACTTACCTGTTAGGACTGGGCCACGGGCCGGGAAGGAGATCACATGGAAAAACTGGGCGTTGCCATCATCGGCGGCGGCCCCGCGGGCCTGGCGGCGGGCATCTACGCGGCCCGGGGCGGGGCCAGGGTGAAGCTCTTTGAGGAGCTGTTCCCCGGCGGGCAGATCGTGAAGACCCACAGGGTGGAGAACTATCCCGGCATCACCGGCGGCCCGGACGGGTACGCCCTCGCCGCGGCCCTCGAAAAGCACGCGGCGGAGTTCGACCTGCCCATCGTCTACGGGTCCGTAGCCAACCTGAAGCTCACCGAGGGGGAGAAGACCTTCACCGTCAACGGCGACGAGTTCTCTGCCGCCGCCGTGATCCTGTGCATGGGCGCCACGCCCCGAAAGCTGGGCCACCCGGACGAGGACCGGTTCGTGGGCGCGGGCATATCCTACTGTGCCACCTGCGACGGGGCCTTCTACCGGGGCAAGGACGTGGCCATCGTGGGCGGGGGCGACACCGCCGTGGCCGACGCCCTGTACCTCTCCGGTCTCTGCAACAAGGTGTACGTCATCCACCGCCGGGACCAGTTCCGGGCGGCAGGCACGTTGGTGGACCGGGTGAAGCAGGCCCCAAACGTGGAGCTGGTCCTCGATTCCACCATGGTGGCCCTCTCCGGCGAGGATCGGCTATCTGCCGTCACCGTGGAAAATAAGTTCACCCATGAGACCCGGGAGCTGCCCGTCAGCGGCCTCTTCGTGGCCGTGGGGATCCTCCCACGGACGGACCTCGTTCAGGACCAGGTGGCCCTCGACGAGGGCGGCTTCATCGTCACCGATAAGTTTATGCAGACATCCATCCCCGGCGTCTTCGCCGCGGGGGATGTCCGCGACACCCCCCTCAGGCAGGTGGTCACCGCCTGCGCCGACGGGGCCATCGCCGCCACCAAAGCGGTAGAATATGTAGGGATGATACAGAAATGAACACGCAGAAACGACTCAACGGCAACCAGATCAAGCTCATCGCCATCGTGGCCATGACCATCGACCACCTGACCTGGGCCTTTTTCCCCGGCACCCAGGCGGTGTGGTACGTCTTCGCCCTCCACGTGATCGGCCGCCTCACCGCGCCCATCATGTGGTTCTTCATCGCCGAGGGCTGCCACTACACCCACGATCTCAAGAAGTACGCCGGGCGGCTGTTCCTGTTTGCCCTGGTGTCCCACTTTGCTTACAATTTCGCCTTCGGCATCCCCTTCATGCCCTTTAAGACCGGCATATTCAACCAGACCAGCGTCATGTGGCCCTACGCCTGGGCGGTGGTCATCGTGATCGTCAGTAAAAACGAGAAGCTCCCCCAGTGGGCCAAGTTCCTCATCACCGTGGCGATCTCCATCATCGCCTTCCCGGCGGACTGGTCCAGCATCGCGGCCATGTGCCCCTTCTACCTGTACGTCCACCGGGGCGACTTCAAGCTCCAGGCCCGGGACATCGTGCTTTGGTCGGCCATCTACGCCCTGGTGTACTTCCTCTTCATCGACAAGCTCTACGGGCTGTTGCAGATGTGCACCGCCCTTTCCCTCCCGATCCTCGGACAATACAACGGCCAGCGGGGGCAGTGGAAGGGCATGAAGTGGTTCTTCTACCTCTACTACCCGGCCCACCTGGTGATCATCGGCATCCTGCGCCTCGCCCTGCACGGCGATATACCCATCATCTTTTAAGGAAGGAGCGGCCATGCTGTTATCGGAAGAAAAACGGGCGGAAGCCCTGCGCATCCTCGCGGAGCTGTACCCGAACCCCCGGCCGGAGCTCAACTATACGAGCCCCTACGAATTGCTCGTCGCGGTCATGCTCTCTGCCCAGTGCACGGACAAGCAGGTGAACAAGGTGACGGCGGAGCTGTTCAAAGTCGCCAACACGCCCGAGCAGATGCTCTCCCTCGGTGAGGAGAAGCTCATGGACATGATCCACTCCTGCGGCTTCTTCCGCATGAAGGGGAAGCACATCCTGGAGACCTCCCGCATCCTGGTGGAGAAATACGGCGGGGAGGTGCCGGCGGACCGAGACACCCTCACCGAGCTCCCCGGCGTGGGCCGCAAGACCGCCAACGTGGTGGTCAGCAACGCCTTCCACATTCCGGCCATCGCCGTGGACACCCATGTATTTCGGGTCAGCAACCGGATCGGCCTCGCCGAGGCAAAGACCGTGGAGAAGACCGAGGAGCAGCTCATGGCCCATATCCCCCAGGAGGACTGGACCGACGCCCACCACTGGATCATCTTCCACGGACGCCGGGTCTGCGCCGCCCAGCGGCCCAAGTGCGCGGACTGCGCCCTCAATCAAGTGTGCGATTTCTATACGCGAAAGGATAGCTGAATGGATTTCTTGGATAAGGTCCGCATCGTCGTGAAGGCGGGCAACGGCGGCGACGGCTGCGCCGCTTTCCATCGGGAAAAGTTCGTCATGAAGGGCGGCCCCTCCGGCGGCGACGGCGGCAACGGCGGCAGCGTCATCTTCTACGCCGACCCCCGGCTCAATACGCTCCTGCCCTTCCGCTTCCAGCGGTTCTACCGGGCGGAGAACGGGGGCAAGGGGCTCAATGAAATGAAGCGGGGCAAAGACGGGGAGGACATGGTCATCCACGTGCCCGTGGGCACCGTGGTCCGGGATCTTGAGACCGGGGCCATCGTCGCTGACATGTCCGAGCCCGAGCGGAGAAGGACCGTCATCAAGGGCGGTCGGGGCGGCAAGGGCAACGCCCGCTTCGCCACCCCCACCAAGCAGGCCCCTCAGTTCGCCCAAAATGGCATCAAGATGGAGGAGCGGGAGATGGAGCTGGAATTAAAGACCATCGCCGACGTGGGCATCATCGGCCTTCCCTCCGTGGGCAAGAGCTCCATCCTGTCCGTGCTCACCGCCGCCCGGCCCAAGATCGCGGCCTACCACTTCACCACCCTGACCCCCAACCTGGGCGTGGCGGAGCACAAGAGCAGGAGCTTCGTCATGGCGGACATCCCCGGGCTCATCGAGGGGGCCGCCGAGGGAGCGGGGCTCGGCCACGACTTTTTGCGGCACATCGAGCGGACCAGGCTCCTCATTCACGTCATCGACGCCTCCGGCATGGAGGGCCGGGACCCGGTGGAGGACTTCCATAAGATCAACGAGGAACTGACCAAGTTTTCCCCGGCCCTGGGCGAACTCACCCAGGTGGTGGCCGCCAACAAGATGGACCTGCCGGAAGCCCAGGAGAACATGGAGCGTATCCGGGCGGCCCTGGATGAGGAGGGGTACACGGTATACCCCGTGTCCGCCGCCACGGGCGAGGGGTTCGAGGGGATGCTGGACGCGGTGATCCGGTTCCTCGATTTGTTGCCGCCGGTACTCACGTACCCGGAGACGGAGCTGGAGACGGGGCCCCAGTACGAGAAGGGGTTCACCCTCACCCGGGGCGACGACGGGGCGTACGTGCTCTCCGGCGGCGAGGTGGACAAGCTCCTCGACTCCACCGACCCCAACAACGAGGTCAGCATGCGCCGCTTCCAGCAGATGCTCATCAAGACCGGCATGATCGCCGCCCTTCGCGAGGCCGGCTGCAAGGAAGGCGACACCATAAAGCTGGGCGAATGGGAGTTCGACTTCGTCGAATAAAGGTATTTATTGAAAGCCTGCACCTTTTCTTGAAAGAAAAGGTGCAGCCCAAAGAACTTTCAGAAGGGAGTATGGCTTCGTCGTACTCCATAGAATCCTTCTTAAGTTTCTCTTTTTGTGCGACTTTTTCTCTTTGTCTAAAGAGAAAAAGTCGCAAAACAAAAATAAAAAAGAAAAGGATAACACCATGACCGGAAAAGAAAGAGCCGCATTCCGCAAGCAGGCCAACGCCCTGGACGCCATCTTCCAGATCGGCAAGGAGGGATTGTCGGGGAACATGCTGGTGGGCATCGACAATGCGTTGAGAAAGCGGGAGCTGATCAAGCTCACCGTCCTGGAGAGCTGCGACGAGCCCGCCAAAGCCCTGTGCGAGAAGATCTGCGCCGCCCTGGGCGCGGAGCCCATCCAGTGCATCGGCCGGAAGATCGTCATCTA
>CADCNE010000030.1 GCA_902802805.1 uncultured Eubacteriales bacterium | reverse complement strand
TCAGGTTCAGATGCCTGCGGTTTTGGCTGCGGACCAGGGCGGCTGTTCCCCCGGGAGCAGGGGTTGGCCGTTCCGCCCGAGGAGTTGACGGCCATTGCGGAGGCACAGGCCGAGATGCTCAAGGACATCCCCTTCGAGCTGGGGAAGGCGGCGGTGGCGGCCCACGCGGCCGGGTCCCCCTACGCGCCGGCCATCAGCGAGATCCGGGCCTACGCCCGGAAGATGACCGAGCCCCCGGAGCTCAGCGCCGACGAAGCCTGGGAGAAGGCCGACCGGGCCATCCGCCGCTTCGGCAGCCAGCCCTACAAGGTCTATCCCGAGGGCAGATACCCCCGTGAGCTGGCCCGGGAGAGCCTGCCGGAGGAGGTGTGGCGGGTCATGGACATGCTGGGCTATACCTACATGTGCCGCAGCGAGAAGCCGGAGACCGTCCGCAACCAGTTCATCGAGGCCTGGCTCCGCCAGCAGAAGCGGAAGGAGGAGCAGGCCAACATGAGGCCCTTTTTGCCTCCGGCGTTGAAGGAGAAAGTAAAAGCCCTCGCCGAGGGCGAGGGCGCAGTCTGTCGAAAAAGGCGGCAGACCATTTGCGGCAACCAGGAATTGGAAATTTAGGCAGGAAGAAATGGCGCTTTCGGGCGCCATTTCCTTTGAACATATGCCGCAAATTAGCCGTTTTTCCTCTCTCTCGCAGTACTTAGTACAGCTTCGGGTCGGAGAAAACGGCTTCTGCCATCCTTTGCTGACAGACTGCCCAGCTTGTCAAAAGGTTTTTTGACAAGCTGGGCCCTCGCCGAGGGCGAGGGCGTGTAGAGTTCAGAAGAGCGAAGCTATACGTCCCCGGCCGGGGGCCACGCCTCCGTGAGAAGGGCGGTGGCTTCGTCGAGGCTCAGGCCAAGGCCTTTGCAGTAGGCAGCGGCGTCGGAGAGCTTGTCGGCGGCCATGGCGCGCTTGAGGCGCTGGAGCTTGTCGGCGGACATGGGCGCGATGAAGCACCCCCGGCCCACGAAGCTCTCGATGAACCCGGCCGATTCCAGCTCCTCCCAGGCCCGCTTCACGGGGATGACGCTGATAGAGAGCTCCCGGGCCACGGTGCGGATGGGGGGCAGGGCGTCGCCGCTCTTCAAGCGCCCGTCCAGGATCTGGCCGCAGAGCTGGTCGAAGAGCTGCCGGTAGATGGGGAGAGGGGAGCTCCCTGTGAGCACCAGGTCCATCAGAGGTCCACCCGCTCGAAGACGGCCACGGCCCGGCGGGTGATGAGGATGTTGCCCACCACGTAGACGAGTATACCCACGCCAAGGGCAACGAGCTGCGCGGTCCAGGCTTCGCCGGTGGCGGGCCAGCAATCGAGATGCGTCTCCACCCAGGCGAAGAAGGGCACGAGCCTTTCGGCGGCCCCCGCGGTGATCATAAAGCCCTCCCAGAGGATGATCCAGCCGAACACGGCTATGAGGCTGATCAAAAAGAGTTTGTCCATCTTGTGCTCGTTCCTATAGAAGCCGGGGAGGAAGGTGCCGTTGAAGATGGTGAAGAGGACCAGCGCCGCGGCGAGGAACGTCAAACTTCCGTCGGTGCCCGCCGGGTTGCGGGGGACCAGCAGGTGGTTCGCGTAGCACAGGGGGATGAACAGCAGGAACATGATCATCTGGATGATCACCACGAACCGGACCCGGGCGCGGACCACGTCCCCCTTGGCCACAGGCAGCAGGGTGGTGAAGAGGAGGTCCCCGTTGACCACGCTCTGCTTGAAGAGGAAGAAGATGCTGTTGCAGGTGAAGAAGGCCGCCACCAGATAGGGGTAGTTGGGGATGAGGAGCATGAGGGCGAAGAGGTAGAAGATGGGCACCATGCTCACCAGGCACAGTTTGTATTCCTTATAAAGAAGCTGCTTCATGGCTGTCCTCCTGTTCGGTGTAGATCATGATGGACTCGAGGTCCGCCGGCGCGATCTTGCAGGACGCGAAGGCGCCTTCGTCCTCGGCCCGGATGAGGCCCGTGAACCCGAAGGCGTGCTCCTTGCAGCCGATGAGCTTCGGCCGGCGCACTTCGAGGTGCTCCCGGTCCCCGGACACCAGCCGGTAGCTCTCCCGGAAGCTGATCACGTCCGTGGAGGAGAGGACCTTGCCGCCCTTGATGTAGGTGATGTAGTCCGCGCACTTCTCGAGGTCGGAGATGATGTGGGTGGAGAAGAGGATGCTGCGGCTGCCGTCCTCGATGACCGCCCGGAATACGTCCAAAAGGTCGTCCCGGGACACGGGGTCGAGACCGCTGGTGGGCTCGTCGAGGATGAGGAGCCTGGCGTTGTGGCTGAGGGCCAAAGAGAGGGCGTATTTCACCCGCATGCCCGCGGACAGCTCCTTCACCTTCTTGTTCTCCTCCAGGGCGAAGCGGCGGAGATAGCTCTCATAAACCTCTTCGTCCCACTCCGGGTAGAAGCGCCTGGTCACGTCGGTGATCTTCTTGAGGGACGAGCTCTTGTAGCAGTCGAACTCGCCCATGACGAAGCCGATGTCCGCCTTGCAGGCCCGCTCGTTTTCGAAGAAGCTCTTGCCGTTGATGTAGACCTCGCCCCCGTCCCGGTGGATCAGGTTCAGCATGGCCTTCATGGTGGTGGTCTTGCCCGCCCCGTTCCGGCCGATAAAGCCCATGATGTACCCGGGCTCCAAAGAAAAGCTCACCTTGTCCAACGTGAAGGTGGGGTAGCGCTTTTCGAGGCCCCGCACGTCCAACAGTGTCATTGGTTTTCCTCCTGTTCATATTGTGTATATTCAATGTACACAATATAAACCTTTCTTTTGGAATTGTCAAGGGGTTTTTGGGATGGTATAATCAATGTATCAAAGGCAGGAGGTTTTTTCATGGACTTCTACAGCGAGTATAGAAGCAAGCTCCGCACCCCCGAACAGGCCGTGCAGTGCGTGAAGACCGGCGACTGGATCGACTACACCTCCCAGCTGGGCTTTCCTATTTTATTGGACCGGGCCCTAAGCAAGCGCCGGGACGAGCTCTTCGACGTGAAGATCCGGGGCAACCTCATCTTCAACAAGCTGGAGACCGTGGAGGGCGACCCCACCCGGGAGCACTTCATCTACAACTCCTGGCACTGCTCCGGCTACGAGCGGAGCCTCTGCGATCGGGGCCTCTGCAACTTCATCCCCATGGTGTTCCGGAACGTGGTGCCCTACTACACCCACTTTCTCACCGTAAACGTGGCCATGGTCAGCGTCACGCCCATGGACAAGCACGGCTATTTCAACCTGAGCTGCTCCACCGGCGTCAGCAAGGGGATCATCGACAAGGCGGACATCGTCATCGTGGAGGTCAACGAGCACCTGCCCTGGCTCTGCGGCGGGTTCGACGAGGTGGTGCACATCTCCCAGGTGGACTACGTGGTGGAGGGGGAGCACGAGCCCCTCTTCGAGCTGCCGATCCCGGAGCCCAGCGAGCTCGATAAAAGGATCGCGGCCAGCATCGTGCCCTATATCCAGGACGGCTCCTGTTTGCAGCTGGGCATCGGCTCCATGCCCAACTCCGTGGGGAACATGATCGCCAACTCCGACCTGAAGGACCTCAGTATGCACACCGAGCTCTGCTCCGACGCCTACTACGACCTGTACGCCGCCGGGAAGCTGACCAACGCCAAAAATAATATGCACCGGAACAAGGGCATGTTTGGCATGGCCTTCGGTACGAAGAAGCTCTATGAGTGGATGGACAGGAACCCGGGGCTCTCCGTGTGCCCCCTCGAGTACGTGAACTCGCCGGAGCTCATCGGGTCCATCGACAACATGGTGGCCATCAACAACTGTATCAGCGTGGATCTCTACGGCCAGGTGTCTTCCGAGAGCTCCGGCACCAGGCACATCTCCGGCACCGGCGGGCAGCTCGACTTCATGACCGGCGCGGCCAAATCTAAAGGCGGCAAGGCCTTCATCTGCCTCACCTCCACCTTCACCGACAAGCACGGCCAGATGCACTCCCGCATCGTGCCCCATTTCGGCGGCGACATCGTCACCACGCCGAGGAGCGAAGCCTACTACGTGGTCACGGAGTACGGCGTCCGCAATCTCGTGGGCCGGACCACCTGGGAGCGGGCGGCCATGCTGGTGGACCTCGCCCACCCCGCCTACCGGGAGGAGCTCATCGCCGCGGCCGAGAGGCAGAACATCTGGCGGCAGTCGAATAAACGGTGAGGGATTATTTTGCCGCTTTTTCTCTTTGGGTGCGAAGCTGAGTGCTGCCTGCGGCAGATGCAGCGAGGCGGAGCACGGGCAAAACAACGAGAAACCAAACAAAGTGCAGGTTTCGACTGTGTTTTGCCCATGGAGCAAGAGAAAAAGCGGCGCAAAAAGAGAAACTTAAGAAAAATAATGGGAAGTACACGCAAACAGTACTTCCCATTTAAGTTCTTTCGGTTGCACCCTTTCTTTCAAGAAAGGGTGCGTGCTTCCAATAATTCCTTATAATAATACTCAAACATCGCATCCGGCTTGCGACCGTACTTCCGGTACACGTACACCCACTCCGTGAGCTCGAAGAAGCGGAAGAGGGCCATGGCCCGGTCGTAGTCGGGGCGGGGGACGCCCTTGGAGGCGATGAACCGGTCGTAGTAGTACTCGAGGGCGAAGGCCTTATCCGCGGCGGTCATGAAGAAGGGGGTCTCCCCGTGCTCGGTGCCATGGGCGAGGAGGCGGCTCAGCATGGCGGGGAAGGGGAGCACGCCCGCCTCCTCCCAGTCGATGAACACCGCGCGCTCGCCGCTCACGATCAGGTTGAAGGGCAGCAGGTCGTCGTGGCAGAGGGTCCTATGCAGGGTCGGGTACAGGGCCAGGAACCGGTCGTAGGCGGCCCGGAGCTCCGGCTCATTTAGGTACGCCCGCCGCTTTCGGAGCCGGGGCAGGGTGCGGCTGACGCTGCGGCCGAGGCGCATTTTGGTGTCCCAATACGCGTCCTGCAGGGCGATCATGGCGTCCAGGACCCGGACGAGGTCCGCCCGGGTGCAGCGCATCAGGTCGCGGCCCTCCACGAACTCCAAAAGGATATAGGTCTTGTTCCGATAGGTCGTGGTCCCGCAGCACCGGGGCAGGGCGTCCAGCCGGTTGCCGAGGCGGCGGTAGACAGTGAGCTCGTTCTCCCCGGCGGCCTTCAAAAGGTACGCTTCCGGCCCGTCCGCGATCCGCCAGGCGTCGTAAAAGCCGCCCCCCTCCTCGTAGGCCATCCGCCGGAGGTTGGCGGCGGGGGACAGGGGCCGGACGCGGCCGGCGATCTTTAGCAGGGTCTTCTCTTGCATCACACGATCTCGTAGACGGCTTCCCGGGGCTCCGCCTTCTTCCGCTTATACAGGATGCGCCACGCGAGGAGGGAGAGGAGGATGAGGGCCAGGATGAGCAGGATCAGCGCCCGGACCTTGGCGTAGGGCTCGTACCAGGTCTTCAGTATCATATCCGCCGCGGTGAGGATCAGGGCGGCCGCGGCCATCCAGATGAGGTTCTTTTTCGTCAGCAGCTCCCGCAGCTTCTTATGGGGGAACAGGAGCTTCAGCGCCAGGGCGAACAGGCCGAAGATGAGAACGAACTGAAAGAGGAGCGTCAGCACGGACCCGCCGAAGGCCTTGACGAACAGGCTCAGGGCCAGGGACAGGGCGTAGTTGGCCACGGCCCCCACGGTCCAGAGGGGCAGCAGGATGAGGCCCTTCACGGGCGCGGGCAGGCTCAGCACCTTCTCCCGAAAGAGCTCCCTGGGCGTGGGGATCGGCTCTGGCTCCGCCACCTTCGCGCCCTTCACCGTGTAGACGGGCGCCTTCCCGTACTGGATGTGGGCTGATTCGGCGGTCTCGGCCTTCTCTGTGGGCGAGGTCAAAAGCTCCGACCCGTCCACGGTCCCGTTCAGGAGCATGCCGGCGGCGGTCACCGTCCCCGCGGCCTTGTAGGCGGCGGAGCGCAGCTTTTTCTTCGTTTCGGTCCCTTTCGACGCTTCCATGGCTCGTCCCTCCTTAGGATGGGTCCAGTATATCACCTTCCCGGCAAAAAACAAACATATCCCCCAAAATCTACCAAAATTCCCCATTTCGGGCCCCGGGCCCCCGTAGAATTTACACTTCTGACACGGTTTTTTTGCACCAGCGATGCCCAAGACGGTTGAAAAAAGCGGCCGGCTCAGGTAGAATGACAGTATCTGAAAATGGGTATCCATCGAGGTATTTATGGATCAGGACATGCGTGAAAACCTGAATACGCCCCCGGAGCAGGACCCCGTCCGGCCGCGCCCCCGCAAGGCGAAGAAGCCCATGCGGAAGTTCCGCCTGGCCCTGCGCAGGGCGTATCAGCGGTCCGAGCCCGCCCGAGCCCGCCTGGTGGACTGGCGCAACCGGTTCTGCCGGGCCGTCCGCGGCGCCTTCGATTCGGTGGCCGCCTTGTTCGTGAAGCTCTGGGCCGTCGTCGGGCCCGTGTGCAAAAAGATCGGCCGCGCCCTGGCGGCAGCGGCCAAGGCCGTGTGGAAGGTCATCGGCCCCGCCCTGACGAAGCTGTGGCAGTGGGCTAAACCCGGCATCCTCTTCCTGGGGAACAAGATAAAGGCGGGCGCGTCCTTCCTGGCCACCCGCTTCAAGGGCCTCAACAAGGCCATGCAGATCGGCGTCGGCGCGGTCAGCGCGTCGCTGGTCCTCCTTATCATCGCGCTGATGGTCAGCGCCCACGTGTCCCGGACCGCCATGAAGGCGGCCATGGCCACCCCCGAGAGCGTGCTCCCGGTGGTCACCGAGACCGAGGCCCCCACGGCGGCCCCCACGGCGACCCCCGTGCCGGAGCCGCTGCTGGGCGAGATCATGAAGAAGGGGGACGATTCCCCCACCGTGGCCATCGTCCAGACCCGGCTCATGGAGCTTGGCTACATGGACAGCGACGAGCCCACGGAGCACTTCGGCAGCATCACCGAGGCGGCCCTGATCCGCTTCCAAAAGCATAACGACCTGAAGGCCGACGGCCAGATCGGCGAGACCACCTGGAACCTTCTCATGAACGAGGGCGTCCCCGAGTGCGTCATGCAGGACGGGGACGAGGGCGACGACGTACAGGACGTGCAGAACCGGCTGTACGAGCTCGGTTACCTCGCCAAAAACTACGTCACCGGCACTTACGGGGAGAAGACCGCCGCCGCCGTCACCGACTTCCAGAAGGCCAACAGCATCGCCACCACCGGCATGGTGGGCCACGACACCCTGGACGTGCTCTACGCCGACGACGTGGTGGGCAACTTCTTCAGCAAGGGCGAGGTCAGCGACACCATCGCCACCTATCAGGAGAAGCTGAAGAAGCTGGGCTACCTTGTCTCCGACTACAAGGTGAAGGGCAAGATGGACGACGCCACCATCGCCGCCATCCGCAAGTTCCAGGACAACAACGACCTGACTCCCGACGGCTGCCTGGGCCCCACCACCATGTCCGCCATGGATTCGAAGGACGCCAAATCCTACACCCTGACCCTGGGCATGAAGGGCTCCGACGTGAAGGCGGTCCAGAAGCGTCTGAAGGCGCTGGGGTATCTCAAGACCAATTCCCAGGTCAACGGCTATTACGGCGAGGAGACGGAGGACGCGGTGGAGCAGTTCCAGAAGCGGAACAACCTCTCTGCCGACGGCACCGTGGGCCCGAAGACGCTGGAGAAGCTGAACAGCTCCTCGGCCAAGAAGGCCGCAACAGCGAAGCCCACCGCCAAGCCCACCCCCAAGGCGACGGCGAAGCCCAAGACCACCAAGAAGGTGACCGCGAAGCCCGGCTCGAAGACCACGCCGAAGCCCGGCAAGGCCACGGCCAAGCCCACCAAGAAGACCGCCACGGCGAAGCCCGTGGATACCTCCCAGAAGAAGGGCGTGGAGAAGATGATCGCCATCGCCGAGAGCAAGATCGGCTGCCCCTACTCCGGCGGCGCCAAGGGCCCCAACCGGTTCGACTGCTCCGGCTTCGTCTACTACTGCATGAAGCAGGCGGGGTTCAGCGGCGGCTACATGACCAGCCGCACCTGGCGCACCACCAGCCGCTACAAGCGCATCACCAGCATGAGCCAGATCCAGCGGGGCGACATCCTGGTGTTCAAGGGCAACTCCATGGCCACCGGCCACGTGGGCATCTACCTGGGCGGCGGCCGGATGATCGACGCCAGCTCCGGCGCGGGCCAGGTCCGCATCACCAGCTCCGTCCTCTCCGGCACCTACTGGAAGCAGCACTTTTTGATGGCCTATAGAATTGGATAAGGAAACGAGCAAAGGCAGGGGGGTGGCGACACCCCCCTTTCACATGGAGGCACTATGGAGTACAGTTTGATGGCAAAGATGGCGGAGGAGTACTTCCGCCGGCAGCCCAAGCCCACGGAGGCGGAGTACGACGCCCGGCTCCGGGCGCGGCTCGAACAGCCTGAGAAGCGGGGCCTGCCCCCCGAGACC
This sequence comes from uncultured Eubacteriales bacterium, assembly GCA_902802805.1. Classification (GTDB taxonomy): domain Bacteria; phylum Bacillota; class Clostridia; order Christensenellales; family CAG-138; genus RUG472. Next base: position 4,104 of record CADCNE010000030.1, on the reverse strand, counting down.
ATGGGCGGCCGCCGGGAGACGGGGCCCGACGGGGACCTCTTCTGGTTCAACGAAGGGTCGGACGATCCCTACACCATCTTCTACTGCCACGGCGGGTCCTACATCCACGACTTCTCCTACTTCCACTGGCGGTTTTTGAGAAAGCTCATGGACCGGACCGGCGCGGCGGTCATGGCCCTGGGGTACCGGCTGGCCCCCTACGGCACCTGGGAGGACGCCTTTCGGCTCTTTTTGCCCGCCTACACCCGGTACGCGTCGGCCCACCCGAAGCGCAAGCTCATCCTGATGGGTGACTCGGCGGGGGGCGGCCTGGCCGCGGCCCTCGCTTTGGAGCTCGATCGGCTGGGGGAGCGTGCCCCGGACGAGCTGATCCTCCTGTCCCCCTGGATGGACGTGACGCTGCGGGACGAGGACGTGGCCGAGTTCATCCCCGTGGACCCCTGGCTCCACACCGCCCATAGGGCCTGCGGCCGCTGGTGGGCCGGCAGCGCGGACGTGCGGGACCCCCGGGTGAGCCCCGGCTTCGGGCCCGTGGAGCGGCTCCGGCATGTGACCATCTTCGCCGGCACCCGGGAGCTGCTGAACCCGGACAGCGTGAAGCTCTATGAGCGGCTGGACCCCGCGGGGGACAACGAGCTCATCATCGGCGAGGGCATGTTCCACGTGTACCCCCTGCTGCCCATCCCTGAGGCGCGGCCGGCGGTGCGGAAGATCGTGGAGACCATCACGCGGGAAAGGAGCGAGTGATGGCGTCCACCAAGGAATATCTCGATTACGTTTTGGAACAGCTTTCGGAGGTCGACGGCCTTCGCTATCGGCCCATGATGGGGGAGTACCTGATCTATTGCCGGAACAGGCTGGTGGGCGGCGTCTACGACGACCGGCTCCTGGTGAAGCCCACGAAGTCCGCCCTTGCGCTTCTCCCCGACGCCCCCCGGGAGGAGCCCTACCCCGGCGGCAGGCCCATGCTCCTCGTCACCGAAATGGAAAACAAACGCCTCCTGCAGGAGCTGCTGGAGGCGATGGCTGATGAGGTCAAATAGGGGCTTACGTTTTCTTGACGAACTGATTCTGACACTTCGGACAGGTGATGCGAATTTTGCCCTTCCCCTTGGGGACCCGGACGGTGGCCTTGCACTGGGGGCAGCGGAAGTAGCGGTGGGTCTTGCGGTCCTGCCAGCGGGCCTTGATGCCCTTCCACCAGCGCAGGACCTTGTTCTTGCAGGTGAAGTACTTGTAGTTCTCCGCGGCCCGGCGGGAGGTGTTCTTGGAGAGCGTCCGGAAGATGCTGAAGATGAGCACCACCCAGGAAATGGTCACCAGAGCCGAACCAAGGCTCACGGTGACGCCCTTGTTGATTCCGGAGAGCACGAACCCCAACAGCAGCAGCGCCCAGCCGCAGATGATCAAAAACTTGTTCAGCTCGTCGGCCCCGTAGCGGCCGATCATGAACCTGCGCAACCGTTCCTTCATGTTCCACACCCGTCTCTTCTTTGATGGCCTAAGTATGACGCATCATTTTGAACCCACTGTGAAACCAGATGGGTATTCATGCAAAGTTTTGTTGACGGAAGGGACATAAAGCTATACACTGACGATACACGCAAGAAGAAAGGCAGGGACCCCCATGACCCTGAACATCTTGAACACCGCGGCGGGCATGCTCCTGCTGATGGCTATCGGCTTTCTCTGCAGCAAGGTGGGCATCATCGACCGGACGGGAGAGAAGCTGCTGACCACCCTGCTGCTGCAGGTGGTCCAGCCGGTGTTCATCGTCATGGCCTACCAGCGGGCCTTCGACCGGGGGATGCTGCGGGACTTTTGGATCTGCATGGCCATGGCCGCCGGGGCGTTCCTGGTGATGATCCTGCTCCCGTACCTGTTCTTTCGCAAGGGCAGCCGGGACCGGGAGGTGGGGCTCCTCCTCGCCGCTTTCCCCAACGTGGGGTTCTACGGCATCCCCCTCATCTCCGGCATCTACGGGGACGAGGGCGTGTTCTTCCTCACCACCATGATCACCATGTTCAACCTGCTCCTCTGGACCTACGGGGTGCTCCTCATGTCCGGGAAGCGGGACAGCCTGAAGAACACGTTGAAGCGCCTCGTCAGCCCCTCCCTCATCGCCATCCCGGTGGGGCTGCTGTGCTTCTCCTTCGGGTGGCTCCTGCCGGAGGTGATCGCTTCCCCCCTTCGGAAGCTGGGGGACATGAACACCCCCCTCGCCATGCTGATCTGCGGGGCGGTGGCGGCCCGGGCCAGCTTCAAGGAGGGCCTTCGGGACCCCATGGTGTACAAGATCTCCCTGGTCCGGTCCCTCCTGGTGCCGGGGGCGGTGGCCCTGTGCCTCTGCAAACTCCCCGTGAACCCCATCCTGCCCGTCGTGGTGGTCCTGGCCTCGGGGTTCCCCGTGGGCAGCGCCCCGCTGATGTTCTGCGTCCAGTACGATAAGAACAGCGTCCTCGGAGGGGAGTGCGTGGCGCTGACCTCCGTCCTCTGCTGCGGAACGGTGTCGCTGGTGTATCTGTTTTTGAATCTGTTGAGAGGATTGTTGTAGCCTATGGCCAAACGGTATGTGAAAAAGAAGAAGAAAAAGCGTCGCTCCGGCTTTCTGGCGGGGGCGGCGGTGCTGTTCCTGGCGATCCTCGTGCTGTTGATCGTGCTTTTGGTCACCTCCTCCCGCCGGCAGGACGATCCGCCGGTACAGGCCGCCGACGCCCTCTGGGACGGCAGCTGGTACCAGGACGATCTCGGTCTCATCGACGGCGACAAGGCCCTGTTGAAGGGCATGAAGACCTTCGAGAAGCGGACCGGCGTGAAGCCCTTTCTGACCCTGTTGAACGGGGTGGACCCGGACGAGCTCGACATCTTCGCCCAGGACCAGTACGACGCCCTGTTCGACCACGGGGGCCATCTGCTGGTGGTCTACGACGAGTGGGAGGACGACGCCTACTACCTCTCCGCCCGGGCGGGGGGGACCAGCGCCCTCTCCCAGGAGGACGTGGCCAAGGTCCTGAACGCCCTTGAGGCGGCCTACGCGGACTCTGCCAACGGCACCTACGCCGAGGCCTTCGGCGCGGGCTTTGCCCGTGGCGCGAAGGCGGTGACCGCCACCGTCAGCGCCGGGGGCGGCGCGGGGCTGCTGCTCGCGTTGGGGCTGGTGCTCCTCCTCCTCGCCTTCGTGCTGGTGCTCATCCTCAGAAAACGGGCCCGGGCCGCCCGCCGGGAGTACCGGTATATGATGGAGGATGAGGATTGACTGTCACGGAGGAATGTGGTATCATGCCATATGATATGTGGTGAACTTTCCGGTCCGCCCATTATCATACAGAGAAAAACAGAAAGGAAATAGTCATGAAAAAGTTTGTTGCTATTCTGCTGTGCCTGGTGATGGTCCTGGCCGTCGTGGCCTGCAAGAAGACCGACACCAAGACGGAGACCCCCGCCGATACCAAGACCGAGACCACCGAAGCCAAGAAGCTCCAGGTCGTCAACCTGGTCAACGGCAACCTGGGCGACAAGTCCTTCTTCGATTCCGCCGAGAGCGGCATGAAAGCCCTTGCTGACGCCGGCCTCGTGGAGTACAAGACCATCGAGATGGGCACCGACGAGAGCACCTGGCAGAACTACGTGGAGGAGGTCGCTGCTTCCAAGAAGTACGACATCATCGTCTGCGGCACCTGGCAGATGCCCGACAACCTGATCCCCGTGGCCCAGAAGTACACCGATCAGCTCTTCATCATAGGACGCCAGAGCCTGAAACTGCGTCCGCGACTGCGGATCCATGAGTTCAAGCTCATTCTCGTGAAAATCTTCCAGCTCATCGCGGATCACCTTCGGTGATTTGCGGCTCCGGATGATATCAAGGATTCAGAAATAATCTCCGATCCATCCGCACCGCTTCGGAATGACGCACTCCGGAAGCTTTCCCCCGCTCTTAAGTACCGGAAACTCGGTGTTTCCAAAGAGCAGATAACTTCCAAGTTCTCCGGGAGAGAGAACTGCATCCGCCGTCTCTTCCCTTTCACTCTTTCGGATCTGTACAGCCTGTCCTCCCTTATATTCCACTTCAAAACAGCCGCTGTTCTCTGCGATCTGCTCGTCGCG
>CADCNE010000029.1 GCA_902802805.1 uncultured Eubacteriales bacterium | reverse complement strand
TTTCGAAAGAGAAAAAAGGGACAAAGGCGTAAGTTGTGTTACTTCGCCTTCGTGGCGATCTCCTTGAGGAGCATGCTTTCGAACTCGTCCATGGACATGGCGCCCAGGTCCCCCTTGCCCCGGGCGCGGACGGCCACGGTCTTCTCCTCGGCCTCCTTGTCGCCCACCACCAGCATGTAGGGGATCTTCTGCATCTGAGCCTCCCGGATCTTGAACCCGATCTTCTCGTTCCGGGCGTCCACCTCCACCCGCACGCCCAGGGTATCGAGGCGCTGGGCAAGCTCGTTGGAGTAGTCGAGGGCCCGGTCCGTGATGGGCAGGACCTTCACCTGGGTGGGCATCATCCACGTGGGCAGAGCGCCAGCGTACTCCTCGATGAGGTAGGCCAGCGTCCGCTCGTAGCAGCCCAGGCTGGTCCTGTGCAGGATGTAGGGCAGGACCTTCTCACCGTTCTCGTCGATGTAGTACATGCCGTAGCGCTTTGCGAGCAGCATGTCGATCTGGATGGTGACCAGCGTGTCCTCCTTGCCGTATACGTTCCGGTACTGGATGTCCAGCTTGGGCCCGTAGAAGGCGGCCTCGTCGATGCCGATCTCGTACTTCACGCCCAGATGGTCCAAAATGCGGCCCATGGCGGCCTGGGCGGCGTCCCACTGCTCCGCCGTGCCTTCATACTTGTTCTTGGGGTTGGCGGGGTCCCACTGGGAGAAGCGGAACGTGCACTTATCCCACAGGCCCACCGTGTCCAGGAAGTACTTACTGAGCTCCAGACAATCCCGGAACTCGTCCTCCAGCTGGTCCGGGCGCACCATCAGATGCCCCTCGGAGATGGTGAATTGGCGGACCCGGATGAGGCCGTGCATCTCGCCGGAGTCCTCGTTCCTAAACAGGGTGGACGTTTCACCCAGGCGCATGGGCAGATCGCGGTAGGACCGCTGCCGGTTCAGGTACACCTGGTACTGGAAGGGGCAGGTCATGGGCCTAAGGGCGAAGCACTCCTTGCTCTCGTCGTCCGGGTCCCCCATGATGAACATGCCGTCCCGGTAGTGGTCCCAGTGACCGGAGATCTTATAGAGCTCCCGCTTGGCGAAGTAGGGCGTCTTGGTCAAGAGATACCCGTGCTTCTGCTCCGTGTCCTCCACCCAGCGCTGCATGAGCTGCACCACCCGGGCGCCCTTGGGCAGCAGTATGGGCAGGCCCTGGCCGATGACGTCCACCGTGGTGAAGTATTCGAGCTCCCGACCGATCTTGTTGTGGTCCCGCTTCTTGGCTTCCTCGAGGCGCGTGATGTAGGCCACCAGCTCGTCCTTCTTTTCAAAGGCCGTGCCGTAGATCCGCTGCAGCATCTTGTTCTTCTCGCTGCCGCGCCAGTAGGCCCCGGCCACGCTCAACAGCTTGATGTTCTTCACCCGGGCCGTGCTACCCACGTGGGTGCCGGCGCACAGGTCCACGAACTCGCCCTGCTTGTAGAAGCTGATGACGGCGTCCTCGGGCAGGTCGCGGATGAGCTCCACCTTGTAGGGCTCGCCCTTCTTCTCCATGAAGGCGATGGCCTCCGCCCGGGGCAGCTCGAACCGCTCCAGCTTCAGATTCTCCCGCTGGATCTGCTCCATGGTCTTCTCGATCTTCTTGAAGTCGTCTGGGGAGAAGTTGAAGGGCGCGTCGAAGTCATAGTAGAACCCCTCCTTTGTGGCGGGGCCGATGGCCAGCTTCACCTCGGGCCAGAGGCGCTTGACGGCCTGGGCCAGGATGTGGGAAGCCGTATGCCGATAGGTCCAGCGGCCGTCCGCGTCCTCAAAGGTGAGGAGCTTCAGGGTGCAGTCCTTTTCGATGGGCAAAAAGGCGTCGCTGCGGACGCCGTCGATCTCGCAGCAGATGACGGACTTCTTCAGCTCCTGGCTCAACGACGCGGCGATGTCCAGGGCGCTGATGCCGTTCTCATACTCCCGCTTCGAGCCGTCGGGGAAGGTGATGATCATAGTTGTTTCCTCTCTTTCTTCAAATAAACTAAAAGCCCCAATGTCCATTTGGACACTGGGGCGCTTTGGTTGCGCGGTTCCACCCAAGTTTATCACTCGCATCCGGCGATACGGGGCCGGACCCCTCCGGGTCGTCGGGCGGTCTTCCCCTCCCGCTCCCTGCGCGCCTTGCAGCCGACGAACGCGCTCTCTGAAAAGTCACGGCCCTGTGAGGGTACTGCTTCCCGGGTCTTCCCCGAAATTGGGACTATTATACCACGGCGTTTGTTCGTGTCAAGAGGCCGCCGCTGTTTTCATTGACACTTGCCACCAATATATGTAAAATGGGACCATGGAAAATAGCAGGGGAAAACAGAATGGGATGATCTGGGGCCTGTGGCTGGGCCTCAGTGTCATGGGCGGGGTCAGCGTGTACTATTATCCCCTGTTCGTGCTGACCATGCTGGTGGTGCCCGCGGTGTGGGCGGCCATGGCGTTTCGTACCCATCCCATGATGCTGGCGGTGGCCGGGGCATTGGTGCTGCTGTTCGGTTACCTGATGGGCTATGACATGGTGAGCTGCCTCTGCATCCTGGGCATGGCGGCCCCCGCGGGCATATTCCTGTGGTACAGCCAGAAGGAAGGCATGGGCAACTTCCAAAGCGTCATGTACGTGTCCATCCTACTGACCTTCGGCCTGTTCCTCATCTTCTGCGTGCCGGACCTGCTGGCCTCCGGGGACCCCTACGCCTCCCTTCGCAGCTACTTTTCCGTGATCCCGGCCATGTTCGAGGGCACGAGCCTGTACGCCACGGCCGTGACGTTGGTGAGCCGGATCGACGAGATGATCGTGGCCTGCTTCTACGCCTTTGCCGGGGCCTACGCCCTCGTCAACGTGCTGCTCCTCCACGCCTTCAACAAGGGGAAGAAGGACATGCCCCTCTGCCCCCTGGGCGCCTTCGGGACCTGGCACGCGCCCTATGGGTACGTGATGATCCTGGGGGGATTGGGCCTGGTGGCCACCTTGCTGGCCTTTACCGTGGACACGGCCATGACCTCGGCCATGAGCATGCTCTTCTATGAGATGTGGGCCATGCCCCTGCTGGTCACGGGGGCCAACGCACTCTATACCCTGCTGGGAAGCCGGCTGCCCATGGCCCGGCTGAAGCTCATATACGGTCTGCTGCTGGGGGCGAGCCTCGTCTTCACCCCCCAGTTCGCACAGGTGGCGCTGCTGCTGTTGGGACTCACGTACGTGATCCGCTTGCGGCGGGCCGGAAAGGAACGGCGATGAAACGATATCGAGGGGTCCTGATCTTCCTGGCCGTGGCGCTGCTGGCGCTGTCCGGCGCGGTCTGGTACTATGACCAAACGCTGGGGTACGTGTGTCTCGGCACGGCCGTCTTCATGCTGGTGACGGTGCTTCTGTGTCTGATCAGCATATCCCGGAACCAGCAGCGGCTCATGGACGCCGTCTTCGCGGACAACCGCACCGCGGCGTCGGAGTTGATCCGCAAGGTGAGCATCCCCGCCTTGATCCTGGACCTCACCGGCAAGATCGTCTGGCACAACGACGCCCTGGGCGCCGTGTTCGAGGGGAAGAACGTGCTGGAGGTGCTGCCCGACTTCAACCCCAGCCAGCCCACGGTCCAGCAGATATTGCTGGCCGGCACCAACTTTCAGGTCATGACCATGCCGGTCCATCGGCTGAACACCAAGAAAAAGCTGCTGTTCCAGTACTGGCTGGATCGGACCGAAGCCGCCCATTACCAGCGACTCTACACGGAGCAGATGCCCTTTGTGATGCTGGTATACATGGACAACTACGAGGAGCTGGCGGGAGATCGTCAGTTCCACGGCACGGCGGTTTTGGCCGAGGTGGAGCGGCTGGTGGCAGAGCTCTGCCGCCGCGCGGGAGGTATCTATCGCCGGTATGAGAACGGCCGCTTCCTCTGCGTGCTGGAAGCCTCCGAGGTCAGCCGGATCGAGAAGGAAAAGTTTCGGCTGCTGGAGCAGGCCCGTCATTTGGAAACGGGCACCGGCGCCACCGTGTCCCTGTCCGTGGCCGTGGGCATCGCGCCCCGGATCGCCCAGTCCGAGGAGGGCGCCCGCAACGCCATGGAGCTGGCTCTCGGCCGCGGCGGCGATCAGGCCGTGGTCCGGGAGGGCGCCGATTACCGGTTCTACGGCGGCAAGAAGCAGCAGGACGCGCGACAGAGTCGTGTGAAGATGCGCCTGTTCGCCAAGGCGCTCCACCAGCTCATCGAAGGCGGCGGAGACGTGTTCATCATGGGCCACAAGAACCCGGACATGGATTGCCTCGGCGCGGCCCTGGGCATCGCCACCTGCGCCAGTCACAGCGGCATGCGGCCCTTTATCGTGCTCAGCGAGCGGAACGAGGCCACGGCCGACGCCCTCCGGGAGATGGATCGGCTGGGGCTCAGCGACCGGCTCCTGATCAGTGGACCGGAGGCCCTGGAGATGGTGAAGCCCAACTCCGTGGTGGTGGTGGTGGACACCCAGCGGCCCATGATGACCGACTGTCCGGCCCTCCTCGATCGGGTGGAGAAGCTGGTCCTGGTGGATCATCACCGCCGCAGCGCGGACTATATCGAGAACCCCACCCTCCATTACCTGGAGGCCCGGGCCTCCTCCGCTTCGGAGATGGTCACCGAGGTCATCCAGTACTACGACGAGTCCGTGCGGCCCGACAGCTTCGTGTGCAGCGCGCTCCTCGCAGGCATCGAGGTGGACACCAAGCAGTTCGTCTTCAATGTGGGCAGCCGCACCTTCGAGGCGGCGGGGTATCTCAGGCGGAACGGGGCGGATCTCGCCCTGGTCAAGTCCCTGTTCCAGAGCGATTTTGAGAGCCTGGTCCAGGTGGCCCGGACGGTGGAGCGCGCGGATATCGACGCCGACGGCATCGCCATCGCCGCCTGCGAGCCGGGGCTGGAAGCGCCGCAGCTCATCGCCGCCCGGACGGCGGACGAGCTCCTCAAGGTCAAGGGCGTGAAGGCCGCCTTCACCCTGGCGGATATGGGGGACTACATCGCCATTTCCGGCCGGAGCTTTGGCCTGGTCAACGTGCAGCTGATCCTGGAGCAGCTGGGCGGCGGCGGGCATCTGACCATGGCCGGGGCCCAGGTCCGGGGCAAGACCGTGGCGGAGGCGATGGAGCTGCTCAGGGGCTGCATCCGGTCCGGGGAGATGACCGAGAACATACAAACCGATCCTCAAGGAGGTAATTGATATGAAAGTCGTATTGGAACAGGACGTGAAGGGCACCGGCAAAAAGGGCGAAGTGGTGAACGTATCCGACGGATACGCCCGCAACTTCCTGCTGCCCCGGAAGATGGCCTCCCCGGCGGATTCCTCCGCGGTGAACGCCATGAACATCCAGAAGAGCGCCGCCCAGCACCGCAAGTTCGAGGCGGGCGTGAAGGCCAGGGAGCTCGCTAAGAAGCTGGACAACGCCGTGGTGAAGGTCCCCGTCCGGGTGGGCGAGAACGGCAAGATGTTCGGCACCGTCTCCGGCAAGGAGGTGGCCGCCGCCATCGAGGAGCAGCTGGGCCTTACCGTGGACAAGAAGAAGATCAGCATCGACACCGTCCGCGCCACCGGCGAATACGTGGCCAAGCTCTCCCTGTTCGAGGAGGTCAAGGCCAATCTGAAGGTCATCGTTGAGGAACAGAAATAACGTGGAAGAACGACTGGAACGGGTCCTGCCCAACAATCTGGACGCGGAGAAATCCGTGCTGGGGAGCATGCTCCTCGAGAAGGACGCCCTGGAGCTGGTGCTGGAACAGCTGAAGACAGAGGATTTCTACAGCGCCGCCCATCAGCATATCTTCGAGGCCATGGCCAACATCCGTGCGGCGGGCCATGCCGTGGACCTGGTCACCCTCAGCGAGGAGCTGGAGCGGCGGGGGTTCCTGGACATGGTCGGCGGAGCCGTGTACCTGACCGAGCTCATGGCCTTCGTGCCCACGGCGGCCAACGTCAGCTACTACGCCCGGATCGTGGAGGAGCGCAGCGTCCAGCGGAGCCTGGTCCACGCCGGAAACGAGATGATCCGGGACGGCATGAACGACGACAAGGACGTGGACGAGAGCCTGAACCTGGCGGAGAAGCGGATCTACGACATCTCCATGCGCAAGACCGAGGACTCCCTGGCCCCCATCAAGGACATCGTGCCCGACGCCATCAACGAGATCGGGGAGCTCATGGCCCGCAAGGGGAAGCTGACCGGCGTGGCCACGGGGTTCATCGATCTCGATCGCATGACCAACGGGCTCCAGAAATCGGACCTCATCATCGTGGCCGCCCGGCCCGCCATGGGCAAATCCGCCTTCGCCCTGAATATCGCCCAGTACGCCGCCCTCCACGACAACCGCTCCGTGGTCATCTTCTCCCTGGAGATGAGCAAGGAGCAGCTGGTCATGCGCATGCTCTGCACGGAGGGCTCCGTGGACTCCCAGCGGATCAAGGAGGGTCTGCTCACCGACGACGAGATGGGCCGCCTCATGGATGCGGCGGAGCCCATGCAGTGGAGCAAGATCCACATCGACGACGGGGGCAACGCCACCGTGGCCAGCATCCGGTCGAAGTGCCGCCGGCTCAAGGCCAAGGAGGGCCTGGACCTGGTCATCGTGGACTACATGCAGCTCATGCAGGGCACGGGCATGGGGAACCGCAAGAACGATTCCAGGCAGCAGGAGGTCTCCGACATGACCCGGGCCATGAAGCTTCTGGCCCGTGAGCTGGACGTGCCCATCCTGCTCCTCGCGCAGCTGAACCGGGGTCCCGAGACACGGCAGGACCATACGCCCATGATCGCGGACCTCAGGGAGAGCGGCTCCATCGAGCAGGATGCCGATATGGTGCTCCTGCTGTACCGGCCCCAGGTCTATGATGATACCCTGGACAACACCTCCGATGTGATCATCGCCAAGCACCGACACGGCCCCACGGGCACGGTCCACCTGGCCTGGCAGGGTGAGTACACCCGGTTCATGAATTTAGCGAAAGAATAAGTTTATATCCAAGCATGTTCCTGTAAAGGAGAAGGCCCGATGGGAAAGGAATTATTTAACAACATTCCAAGTAAGGTCGGCGATTTGATTAACGACGTAAAGAATGGGCGTATTGGTCTGCCTGATTTACAACGTCCGTTCGTTTGGAAAGATAAAAAGGTGCGCGACCTTCTGGATTCTATGCTCAAGGGCTTTCCTATTGGCTATATCATGCTTTGGGAGTCCCCGGCAGACTATGATCGCACGAATCATATTGGTGACAGCAAAAAGGTTTATTCTGAACCGGACGATCTGGTCATTGATGGCCAGCAACGTCTGACCGCTTTGCTCGCGGCAATGGAAGGGGTTAAGATCAGAGATAAGGATTACAAAGACCGATATATCAAAATTGGTTTCAACCCTCTGACCAGGGAGTTTAAGGTCTGGACAATGGCTGTTGAACGTTCACCGGAGTTTATTAACAGTGTTAGCGATGTCTTTGACGCAGACAAGCAGCACGCAATAACGAAGTTCAGGAGGAACTATATCAACAACCTGAATGAAGCTCGTGTTAAGGTGGGGAATCCTGTTCTGACGGAAGATGAAGAGATCACCGTTGAAGAAAACATCAACGCTCTGCTCGACTTGAAGATTTACGCTCTGCCTACGCTCAGGATCAATTCACAAGCCGACGAAGAAGATGTATCGGAAATTTTTGTGCGCGTCAACTCCGGCGGTCAAATGCTTACAGAGAAGAACTTCATCGAAACGCTCCTTGCTGTCTTTGATAACGATGTCCATGAGCAGATTGATAAGTTCTGCGCTGATTCAAGAATACCGATTAACGGTACGGCGTATAACCATATACTAAAGGTGGACCCGGTGCATCTTATCCGCATTGCTGTTGGCTATGGATTCCATCGTGCGAGATTAAGGTACGCTTACCAACTGATGCGAGGCAAGGACTTACAGACTGGCGTTGTCACTACCAAGACAAGGGATGAGAACCTGAAAAAGTTTAAAGAGGCGCTGGATGCAGCTACCAACCTGAATAACTGGCACGCTTATCTAAACTTATTTGCTCAAGCTGGATATGTAAGTGGAGATTTTGTTGCTTCCTCCAATGCCGTGGTTTACTGCTACGTCATGTACCTTATTGGTAAGTATGAGTATAAGCTGAAGACCCCCGAACTAAACAAACTTATCACCAGATGGATTTACATGTCCACGGTGTCGTATTTCTATACGAATTCCCCAGAATCCACGGTTGAGAGCATGTTCGCTGATTTACGTGATATCCACTATCCTGAGGATTATATGAAGTATCTGGAAAGCGCCATCGAAGCACGCTTTACAGATGACTATTTCAATGTCACGTTGCCGAAAGACCTGGCAACATCCTCTACAGCAAGCCCTGCCTGGTTCGGTTATATTGCTGCTATCAATGTTCTTGGCACGCCGATGCTTTTTAGTACGTCAATTTTGTCTAAGTATCTGATACCTGGATCCAGCGGGACCAAAAATGCTATTGACCGCCATCATATTTTCCCGAAGCATTATCTGGAAACGATAGGCTATAAGGATGACCGTGACCGCAACCAGGTAGCAAATTACACCTATATTGACTACGCCACGAACATTGATATCTCAGACAAACCTCCGATTGAGTATGTGACCGAATATCGTGCACGGCTTGGTGAAGATGGTTATAATAAAACTTGTGCAGAAAATGCTCTTCCTGAGAACTTTGAAACCATGGAATACCCGAAGTTCCTTACGGAAAGGCGCAAACTGATGGCTGATATTATCCGGCAGGGATACGAAAGGCTTTGTTTGTAAATGGGTGATAACAAACATGTCAAGATCGAAAAAAACCTTGCAATTTCAAAAAGGGCTGGTATAATGGTGGCAATCGAAACGAAGGCTGTGAAGGAAAGAGTAGGCGGCGCGAGGCCTCAAGAGAGCACCCGGCTGGTGGAAGGGTGCGGCGAACGCCACTGAAGTACATTCCGGAGCCGCTTCTCTGAACACGAGTAGGGGGAGACGGGTGCGCCCGATACAGCGTCCAAGGAGAAGGGTCCGCCTGCGGGGCGTCCCTTGAATTGAGGTGGTACCACGGCTATCGTCGTCCTCTGCTGTTGCGGAGGACGTTTTTTACTATAACAGGAGGAAAGAAAATGGGTATCTACGAGGAACTACAGGAACGGGGCCTGCTGGCCCAGGTGACCAACGAGGACGAGATCCGCGAGATGGTGAACGCGGGCAAGGCCGTGTTCTACATCGGCTTTGACTGCACGGCGGACAGCCTCACCGCGGGCCACTTCATGGCCCTGACGCTGATGAAGCGGCTGCAGATGGCGGGGAACAAGCCCATCGCCCTCATCGGCGGCGGCACCACCATGATCGGCGACCCCTCGGGCCGGACCGACATGCGCAAGATGCTGACCCGGGAGGACATCGACCACAACGCCGCCTGCTTCAAGCGGCAGATGGAGAGTTTCATCGAGTTCGGCGAGGGCAAGGCCATGATGGTCAACAACGCGGACTGGCTCATGGACCTCAACTACATCGACATGCTTCGCGAGGTAGGCGCCTGCTTCTCCGTGAACAACATGCTGCGGGCGGAGTGCTACAAGCAGCGCATGGAGAAGGGCCTGAGCTTCCTCGAGTTCAACTACATGATCATGCAGAGCTACGACTTCTACTACCTGTTCCAGCACTACGGCTGCAACATGCAGTTCGGCGGCGACGACCAGTGGTCCAACATGCTGGGCGGCACCGAGCTCATCCGCCGGAAGCTGGGCAAGGACGCTCACGCCATGACCATCACGCTCCTTACCGACTCCCAGGGGAAGAAGATGGGCAAGACCGCCGGCAACGCCGTGTGGCTGGACCCCAACAAGACCAGCCCCTTCGAGTTCTACCAGTACTGGCGGAATGTGGGCGACGCGGACGTGATGAAGTGCATCCGGATGCTGACGTTCCTGCCGCTCGAGACCATCCGGGAGATGGATACATGGCCCGACAGCCGGATCAACGAGAAGAAGGAGATCCTGGCCTTCGAGCTCACCAGCTTGGTCCACGGCCAGGCGGAGGCCGAGAAGGCCCAATCCGCCGCCCGGGCCCTGTTCTCCGGCGAGGGGGACGAGTCCACCATGCCCACCACCTGTCTCTGCTGCGACCAGATCCCGGAGGAGGGCGCCAACATCGTGGACCTGCTGGTCTGCTGCGGGCTCGCCAAGTCCAAGGGTGAAGCACGGCGGCTCATCGAGCAGGGCGGCGTCAGCGTGGACGGGGAGAAGATCGCCTCCACTTACGCCACGATCTCCCGCGAGCAGCTTTGCGCCGGGGCCAAGATCAAGAAGGGCAAGAAGGTGTTCCATAAGGCTATTTTGGAGATGTAAACCTATATATTCGGCCGCTTTTTCTCTTTAGACAAAGAGAAAAAGCGGCGCAAAAAGAGAAACTTAAGAAAAGGAGAGGACTATGTGCAATGACATAGCCCTCTTCTTAAGTTCTTTTGGTTGCACCTTTTCTTTTCGAAGAAAAGGTGCGAAGCTTTCAATCATTTCCTCTTACTCACAAACCTCTCCATGCGGTTCATGGCCTCCTCGATGTTCTTGAGGCTGGCCGCGTAGGAGCAGCGGACGAACCCCTCGCCCCGGCTGCCGAAGGCGTTGCCCGGCACCACGGCCACCCGCTCCTCCTTGAGGAGGGATTCCGCGAACTGCTCGGAGGTCAGCCCCGTGGAGGTGATGTCCGGGAAGATGTAGAAGGCGCCCCGGGGCTCGAAGCATTTGAGGCCCATGCCGTTCAGCCGGTCGTAGATGTACCGCCGCCGCTGGTCGTAGGCCCGGCGCATCTTCTCCACGTCGTCGAATTCGCCCTTGAGGAGCCCGTTCAGCGCCTCGGTGGCCGCAGCCTGGGACATGGTGGAGGCGCACATGATTACGTACTGATGCACCTTCAGCATTTGGGACACGAACCGCCTGTCCGCCGCCACGAACCCCAGCCGCCAGCCGGTCATGGCGAAGGCCTTGGAGAAGCCGGAGATCAGGATCGTCCGCTCCTTCATGCCCGGGATCTGGGCGATGGACGCATGATCGCCGGAGTAGGTCAACTCCCCGTAGATCTCGTCGGAGATCACAGGCAGGTCCGTCTCCTCGAGCACCGCCGCCAGCTCTTCGAGTTGGGGCCGGGTCATGATTCCGCCGGTGGGGTTGTTGGGGTAGGGCAACACCAGCGCCTTGCTGCGTTTCGTCAGCGCCGCGCGCAGCGTGTCCCCTCTGAGCGCGAACCCGTCTTCGGCGTAGGTGGGCAGCAGCACGCTCTTCCCGCCAGCCAGCAGCGCGCCGGGGGAATAGGAGATGTAGCTGGGGTCCGGGATCAGCACCTCGTCGCCCGGGTCGATGAGCACCCGCAGAGCGAGGTCGATGGCCTCGGACGCGCCCACGGTGACGAAGATCTCGGTCTTCGGGTCGTATTCGAGGCCGAACCGGGCATACAGATAGTCCGCGATGGCCTGCCGAAGCTGGGGCGTACCCGCGTTGGGCGTATAGGCGGTCTCGCCCGCCCGGAGCGAACCCATGGCCGCCTCCCGGATGTGCCAGGGGGTCACGAAGTCCGGCTCGCCGATGCCCAGGGACACGGTCCCCTCCATGGCGTTGGCAAGGTCGAAGAACCGCCGGATGGGCGAGGGCTGGATATTCTTTACCTTATCTGAGATCAGCGCGTCGATGTTCATGGACTCACCACCATCCGCTTATCTTCGGGCTGCTTCTCGAAGACGACGCCGTCGCTCTTGTACCGCTTCAGGATAAAGTGGGTGGCGCAGCTCTGGACGTTATCGAGGATGCTGAGTCGCTCGGACACGAACCGGGATACGGCCCGGATGTTCTTTCCCTCCACGATGAGCATGAGATCGTAGGCCCCGGACATGAGGTAGCAGTCCTTCACCTCGTCGAAGAGATACAGCTGCTCGGCGATGGCATCGAAGCCCCGGTTCCGCTCGGGCTGGACCTTCACCTCGATGAGGGCGCTGATGGTCTCTTCCTCCAGCTGCTCCCGGTCGATGAGGACCGTGTACCCACGGATGACGCCCGCCGACTCCAGGCCCTCGATGCGGGCCTTCGCTTCCGCGGCGCTCACGCCCAGCAGCACGCCGATCTGTTCGGGCGTACGCCTGGCGTCCTCTTCCAGCAGCTCCAGCAAAGCGGTATCCAGTTTGTCCATTCGCTTCCCCCTTTCCGGCTCTTGCCGTCCCGATATATTGTATACGATTATACAGAAAATCGCGTCATTGTCAACCAAAAGCGAGGTTTCTTCACGGTTTTGTAACCGCCCGCTGAAGCGGCATCATCCTGTTCTCGTTGACAGGGGAGAACAGGTGGTGTATGCTTTTTCCAACGGAGGGGAAGATGCCGGAATATGTGAGACAACTGCTGATCGTGTGCCCGCTGCTGTTTCTGGCGGGGCTGTGCGACTCCATCGCCGGGGGCGGTGGGACCATCAGCCTGCCGGCGCTGATGCTGGCGGGGCTGCCCACCCATTATGCCCTGGGCACCAACAAGATGTGCATGTCCATGGGCACCGCCGTCAGCGTGTACCGGTACGGGAAGAGCGGCCGCATTCGCTGGTTCGTGTCGCTGATCGCCGCGGCAGGCGGGGTGCTGGGGGCTATCTTAGGGGCCAAGGCCGCGCTGCTCATCGACGACAGGTACATGCGGTACGTGCTGCTGGTGCTGCTGCCCGCCTCCGCCCTGTTCCTGGCGCTGAACCGGGGCTTCGGGCAGGAAGGAAAGGAAAAGAATTACCCGCCTGCCAAGACCGCGCTGCTCGCCTTCCTCTGTGGGGGCGGCGTGGGCGTGTACGACGGGTTCTTCGGGCCCGGGGCCGGGACCTTCTACATCATGGCCTTGTCCGCCGCGCTGGGCCTGGGGCTCACGGAGGCCACCGCTGACACCCGGGTCATCAACATGGCGTCCAACCTGGGGGCACTGGTGACCTTCATCCTCCACGGCGTGGTCCTCTGGCGGCTGGCTTTGCCCGGCATCGCCTGCACCATGCTGGGAAACTACGTCGGCTCGGGCCTCGCCATGAAGAACGGGTCCAAGTTCGTCCGCCCCATCATGGTGATCATGATCGGGCTGCTGTTCGTGAAGACGATCTATGATTTGCTGAGTTAGTTTTTGTCCTTTTTTTCTCTTTCGAAAAAGAGGAAAAAGGGACCGAAAAAAGAGAATCTTAAGAAAAAATAGGGGCTATGCTGGAAGCCCCTATTGTCGTTCTTTGCGTTTGCAGGTTTTATACTTACTCCTCCGCGGAGGTCTTGGTGTGCCGCAGGGTGTCCCGGACCAGCAGCAGGGTGCCGATCATCAGCACCAGGGCGATGGGCAGCACGATGATCGCGTTGGGCACGAACCCGGCGATCAGATACGCCACGCAGCTGACCCCCGCCGTGGTCATGGCGTAGGGGAGCTGGGTGGACACGTGGGTCACGTGATCGCACTGGGCGCCGGCGCTGGCCATGATGGTGGTATCGGAGATGGGCGAGCAGTGGTCGCCGCAGACCGCGCCGGCCATGCAGGCGGATACGCACACCACGCCCAGGGGCTCCGTCAGGGGAAACACGCCCAGAGTG
>CADCNE010000028.1 GCA_902802805.1 uncultured Eubacteriales bacterium | reverse complement strand
TCCATCTCTAAGTTTCGGGAGATGAGCGATGAGGAACGGGCCGCGGCCATTGCCGCCGATCCCGACTTCGGCAAGATCGTCTGCCGCTGTGAGACCGTCACCGAGGCGGAGATCCGGGAGAGCATCCGCCGCCCCGTTGGTGCACGGGACGTAGACGGCGTCAAGCGCCGCACCCGGGCCGGCATGGGACGGTGCCAGGCGGGCTTCTGTACGCCCCGGGTCGTGGAGATCCTGGCGGAGGAGCTGGGCATCTCCCCCCTGGAGGTCACCAAGTTCGGCGGAGATTCCAAACTCCTGCAGGGGTATCTCTTTGAGGAGGACAGGGAAAATGCGTAAGACGGACGTTTTGATCATCGGCGGCGGCCCGGCGGGCCTTGCCGCGGCGGTAGGCGCCTATGAAGCGGGCGGCCGGGACATCCTGATCCTGGATCGGGAGGAGCACCTGGGCGGCATCCTCAAGCAGTGCATCCACAACGGCTTCGGCCTCCACACCTTTGAGGAGGAGCTCACGGGCCCCGAGTACGCCCAGCGGTTCATCGACAAGGTCCAGGCCTTGGGCATCCCGTACCAGACAGAGACCATGGTCCTGGACGTGTCTGCTGAAAAAGTAGTCACCTGCGTTTCCAAAACGAACGGTCTGGAGCACATACAAGCTAATGCCATCATCCTCTGCATGGGCTGCAGGGAGCGGCCCCGGGGCTCCCTGGGCACCCCGGGCGAGCGGTGCCCCGGCATCTATACCGCCGGCACGGCCCAGAAGTTCACCAACCTGGAGGGCATGATGCCCGGCAAGGAGGTGGTCATCCTGGGTTCCGGCGACATCGGCCTCATCATGGCACGGCGCATGACCTTCCTGGGGGCCAGGGTCCACGCCTGCGTGGAGATCATGCCCTATTCGAGCGGCCTCAAGCGGAACATCGTCCAATGCCTGGACGACTACGGCATTCCCCTGCTCCTCAGCCACACGGTGGTGGACATCCACGGCCGGGACCACCTCGAGGGCGTCACCGTGGCGGAGGTGGGGGAGGACAGGAACCCCATCCCCGGCACGGAGAAGTATTACCCCTGTGACACGCTTCTGCTCTCCGTGGGCCTGATCCCGGAGAACGAACTTTCCGAGATGGCGGGCGTCAAGATCGCCCCCAGCACCTCCGGCGCGGTGGTGGACGAGCAGCTCATGACCTCGGTGCCCGGCATCTTCTCCGCCGGGAACGTGCTCCATGTCCACGATCTCGTGGATTTCGTGTCTGAGGAGGCAAAGAAGGCGGGGGCCAACGCATGGCGGTATGTGCAGAACCAGCTTCCCGAAGGCGGCCGAAAGGTGCCCGTGGAGATGGGCTTCGGCGTGGGCGGCATCGTGCCCCAGTTCGTGTCTGAAAACGTGGAGGGGGCGGTGACCTTCATGTTCCGGCCCCGGAACGTATACCGGAACGCAAAAGTGATCGTGGAGATAAACGGGAAAGCGGTGCTCTCCAAAAAGGCCATGATCCTGGCGCCAGGAGAGATGGTGAATCTCAACATTCCCGCGGAGAAACTCAAAGGGCTGGACAAAGCTGATTTCATTATGGTACGGATCGAGGTGCCGGAAAATGAAGTATGAACTGACCTGCATCAACTGCCCCATGGGCTGCCGCATCACGGCGGACTACGACGGCCATGAGGTGACCAACATCCAGGGATTCACCTGCGCCCGGGGCAAGGCCTACGCCCAGACGGAGATCACGGATCCCACCCGTATGGTCACAGCCCTGGCAGGGGTGGAGGGCACCCATGTGCCTCTGTCCGTCAAGACGCAAAGCCCCATCCGCAAGCCCCTGATCTTTGACGCCCTAAAGGTTATACGGGAGACCACCGTGCAGCCGCCCGTCCACATCGGGGACGTGATCATCGAAAACATCTGCGGCTCCGGCGTGAACGTGATCGCCACGGAGAATATCGACTGAAACAATCAAAAAAGGGCCATCGATCATCAGTCGGTGGCCCTTTATCATGTCTGCCTCTTAAATCACAATGCCCCCGTCCACAGACAGGATCTGTCCGGTGACCATTTCCGCCTCGGCCAGATAACACACCGCCTGGGCCACCTGCTCCGGGGTGATGAGCTCCCCAAGGGGCGTGTCCTGCCGAAAGGCGTCCAGGTCCGTCTGGCTGAGAGCGCTGTTCATCGGGGAGGGGACCAGCCCGGGCGCCACGGCGTTGACCCGGATGCGGGAGGGGGCCAGCTCCCTGGCCATGGCCTTCACAAAGGCGTTCAGGGCTCCCTTGGAGGCGGAGTAGACCGCTTCACAGGAGCCGCCGGTGAGGCCCCACATAGAGGAGATATGGACGATGGAACCGCTGCCCTTCTGTAACATGTGTGGGATGGCAGCCCGGGTAAGGAGCATGGCGCCCTTCACGTTCACGGCATAGACCCGATCCATCTCCTCTTCGGTCACGTCGGTCAGCACCTTTTGCGCCAATGCGGCTCCCGCGCAATTCACCAGAAGATCGATCCGCCCGAGGCGCGTCTCGATGGCCCTGAAAAGCTCAGAAACATCCGTGTTTCGGGAGATATCCGCCGCTTGCATGACGACAGGGGTCTCGTTCGAAAGGTCCTCAAAGAGCGCCTGCGCCTTCTCAGGATGACGGTGGTACTGCAGGGCCAAAGCGTACCCCTTTTTCGCCAGCATCCTGGCGCAGGCTCCGCCGATGATGCCGGACGCTCCGGTGACCAACGCGATCTTCATTCCTATGACCCTCCTGTTTCGATGGAACACAGTATACCCTAAACCGCTGTCGATGTAAAGAAGAAGACCCGCCGCATAGACGGGTCCAAGGATGGATCAATCGTCGTACTCTCCCGTGTGCCGCACGTTCCGCTGAAAGAGCATCACGATGCCCCAGATGCCGGCGATGCCGACCAGGGCGTACACGATCCGGGAGAAGGTGGTCATGGAACCGAACAGGGCCGCCACCAGATCAAAGTGGAACAGTCCGATGAGGCCCCAGTTCAGAGCGCCAACGACCATGATGATCAAAGCAAGTACGTTCATTCCTTTGCCACTCCTTTCGACAGTAGTGTGTCAAAAAAGAGGCGGATTATGCAAAGGAATAGGGATTCGTGCTTTTCTTCTTCTTTTCTGGAATGACCTCTATCTCGAATTCGTCGAAATCCACGGATTCGATAAAGTCCGCCGGTTTGAACACGACCCGTGAAAACTGCTTCAGGTCGTTCACATGCTTTTTGAGGATCACGGGACGGCAGAGGTCCAGATCCTGACATAGCTCGTGGAGCAGCACGCTCCACTCCTCCATATCAGAAGGCCGTGCGGAAGAAAACTCCCGCACGGTCTCGTTCATGATCCTATGATCTGTCAGCACCTTTGCCCAGATCTTCATCATTTGTCAGCAAGCTGGAACCAGGCGATGGCATAGAGGCTGGTGCCATCGGTGTAGAGTCCGTTGAGCGTGCAGTACAGCTTGAAGGACTTATTCACTTGCTTCGTGACATCCCAGTTGGCAATGGCGCTGCGCACGTAGATATTGACCGTATCCTTCCGGTTGGTCTTTGCCGCGAAGGTCATCACGCCCGTCTCGGGATCGACCTCCACGACCTTGCCCACGAACCGGTAGAGGCCGTTGACGGTGGGATTCTCCATGACCTTTTCATAGGTGACGCCCGAGGGTACCTCGTGATAGGTCTTGGTCTTGTTATAGCCGTTGATGGCAGCCTTGCGATCAGCGTACATCCGGTACACGTAGCAGGTGATCTCGCCCTCCTCAAAGCCGTCCTTCTTGGCATGGATGGTGATGGAGGCGATGCCGTAGTAGCTCTTGTCGAAGGTCACTTCGAAGGAGTAGTTGCCTTCTGGATCCACGGTGGGTGCGCCGCAGGCTACGGAGGACTGATACTCTGCTGCGGGGGTGGCGGTCAGCGTGGCGCCGGGGGAGGTGACACCGGTCACCGTCACCATGTTGTTCTTGTTGGCGCTGAGCTTGCTGATGTCGGTCTCCACAGTCAGCGGCATCTCTTCAGGTACGAAGATGTAGGGCGTGACGGTGAAGGCGTAGCTGGTGGATACGCAGTTCGCCTTGCTGGCTTCGATGGTCACGATCTCCGCCTCTTCACCGGACAGGGAGTAGGTATACTCGAAGTTGCCGCCCTCATACATGTTGAGCACCGGCTGGCCGTTTACGGTCACGGTGACGGTATGATCGTCCACCTTGCCCTTCAGGGTGATCTCATTGCCTTCGGAGGCCATGATGCCCGCCTCGGGGATGGTGGCCTGCGCAGGCTCGGTCAGCTCCAGCTGGAGGGTGGGGAAGGTGATGTCAAAGGAATCCACCTGCAGCGCGTCCTGCGTACCGTCCGCATGAGCCACCAGGATCTGGGGGGTCACCGTGTAGACGGAATCGGTGAGGGGCGTATTGGGGAAGAAGCAGGACTTGGGGATGGTCAGCTGATAGGGCTGATCGCTGCCGGTGGTGTTCTGGGTCACATAGTCGTCCTGGTTGGGCAGAACGATGGTCAGCGTATCGCCGGGACGGGCCACCATCTTGATGCTGATGCTGGGCACACCATTGTCGTCCACGATCTCCTCCATGGTGGTGGCGGAGTAATCCACCTGTGTTCCAGTGACCGGCGCGTCGGTGGGCGTGCTGGGCTGCGTGCTCGCCGTCTCAACAGGCGCTTCCGTGGTCGTCTGCTGGGGCTGGACCGTCTTTTCAGGGGCGCTCTTGCCGGCGCAGTTGAACTGCAGGACGCTGGGGAGCTTGGCCTTCGTGGTGCCGCCCTTGATGTTGCAGAAGGCAACGATGCCCACGATGATCAGCAGGATAGCCAGCAGGCATACGATCAATACGGTGACGATGCTGAACCCGCCGTTCGACTTGCTCTTGCCGCGGCTCGTATTCTTCCGGCGGGGCGGCGTGGGCTCATACTCCTCGTAATCGTCCTCGTCGTCATACTCCTCGTCGTCCTCGTCGTCGTCCTCATCCTCTTCGTCTTCGTCGTCTTCCTCTTCCACGACGCGGCGCTTCTTGCCGGTGGGACGGGCAAAGCGAGAGGTCTTCGGCTCGGATTCCAGCTTTTCGGCTTCGTCTTCCTCGTCGTAGTCGTCCTCATCATCCTCGTCATCCTCGTCCTCGTCGACGACGCGGCGCTTTTTCACAGGAGCGGCAGGACGGGCGAAGCTGGACTTCTTGGCCGGCTTCACTTCCTCTTCCTCGTCGAGATCTTCCTCGTCCACGTCCTCTTCTTCAGGCTCCTCCACTTTCTGAGCCGCCTTGAAGGTTCCGGCACGGCGGGCAGCGGAAAAATCGGGCGCTTTCACGTTGCCCCGCCGGGGACGGAGTTCCTCTTCAACGACCTCTTCCGCATCGCTGACCTTCGCTTCATCAACATCCGGCTGCTCCTTCAGGTTGGCAGCGCAGACCTTGCAGAAGGTGGCGTGGTCGGGGTTGTAGGCTCCGCATTTTTTGCAAATCATAGAATAGCCTCCTTGGACATATTTACATAGAAACAGTATAAATTATAGGGGAGTTTTGTGTTGGTTTTGTTGCCGATACATGACGAATATGTAAACAATTCGGAAGAGGGCCCTTTTTTTACGTTGTTCCCGGTGACAAGTTATGGTATAAATAGGCAGACATATGGGATCGTAACTCTATGACGCTCTTTTGAATAGCATAGAGTATATTGCGACAGGATGGGATTAGACATGATCTATTTGGATAACAGCGCCACCACGCGCACCTTTCCGGAGGCCGCTGAGGCCGCCTTTCAGGCCATGACGGAGGAGTTCTTCAACCCGGCGGCAGCATACGCCTTCGGGGCGCGGACGGAGAAGCGGGTGAATGAGGCACGGATGGTCGTGGCCCGACCCTTCAGGGCGAAGCGGGAGGAGATCATCTTCACCTCCGGCGGCACGGAGAGCAACAACGCCGCCGTCTTCGGGAGCATTCGGGGGTGGAGAGGCCCCATGCGGGTCATCACCACGGCGGTGGAGCATCCTTCCGTTTATGAAACGGTACAGTCCCTGAAGCAGAGCGGGGATGTGGATATCGTGATCCTGCCGGTGAACGAGCAGGGCTATCCGGATCTTGCCGTCCTCCGGGACGCGCTCACGGAGAACACGGCCCTGGTGTCCATGATGCACGTGAACAATGAGCTGGGCACGGTGACGGACCTCTCCGCCGCATCGCGGCTCATCCGTCGCTACGCGCCCGGGGCCGTCTTCCACGCGGACGGCGTGCAGGCGTATCTCAAGGTGGACGCAGAAAACCTGGGCGTGGACCTGTATTCCGTCTCCGCCCACAAGTTCCACGGGCCCAAGGGCGTAGGCATCCTCTATAAGCGCAGCGGCGTCCGCTTCGCCGGGGGGCAGATCGGCGGCGGTCAGGAGAACAACCTGCGCTCCGGCACCACGAACGTCCCCGGCATTTTGGGCATGGAGAAGGCGGTACAGCTGTATGAGCAGAACCTTGCGGCCTGGCGGCAGAGCATGCGTGCCTGCAAGCGGCGGCTGTACGAGGACCTCATGACCATCCCCGACGTAGTGCTCAACGGCCCTGCGCTCGACGAAGCCGCGCCCCACATCCTGAACCTGTCCTTTATGGGGGTCAGGGGAGAGGTGCTCCTCCACGCCCTGGAGCAGTTCGATATATGCGTGTCCACGGGCTCGGCCTGCGCTGCCCGGAAGGCGGGGAAGAACCGGATCCTCACCGCAGCGGGCATCATCGGGCCCCGACAGGAGGGTGCCATCCGCTTCAGCCTATGCCCCTTTAACACCATCGAGGAGATGGACAAAGCTGCTCAGATCGTATCTGAGCAGGTCAGCTTTTTGAGAAAATACAGAAGAAGATAAGGATGAGATCAACATGAACAACAGCGCACTGGTCGTCAAATACGCGGAGATCCATTTGAAGGGGCTCAACCGCCCCTTCTTCGAGCGCAAGCTGGTGGAGAAGATCGAGGAAGCCCTCTCCGACGCCCGACCCCATGTGGTCCGGGAGCAGGGGCGCATCTTCGTCTACGACCTGCCGGAGGAGCATTTGGAGGAATACGCCCAACGGCTCCAGAAGGTCTTTGGCATCCATTCCGTGTCTGTGGCCGCCTGCGGCGAGAAGAGCTGGGAGGAGGTCCGCGCCCTGGGCATCCGTCTCATGGCTGCCTATAAAGATGAGCCAAAGACCTTCAAGGTCTTCGCCCGCCGGGCGGACAAGCGTTTCCCCATGACCTCGGAGATGATCTGCCGGGATCTGGGCCACGAGCTGCTGGAAGCATACCCCAACCTGAAGGTGGACGTCCATCATCCCCAGATCCCTCTCACCGTGGAGATCCGGCAGGACAAGGCATTCCTGTACACCGGCGAGATCCCCTGCGCCGGCGGCATGCCCGTAGGCACCAACGGCAAAGCCATGCTCCTCATCTCCGGCGGCATCGACAGCCCCGTGGCCGGGTACATGATCGCCAAGCGGGGCGTGGCCCTCTCCGCCATCCATTTCTACAGCTACCCCTACACCAGCGAGCGTGCCCGGGACAAGGTGGTGGAACTTGCCGAGATCGTATCGGAGTACGCCGGTGCCTTCGACCTCTATCTCGTGCCGTTCACAGAGATCCAGACCACCATCTACGACAAGTGCCCCTCCTCCGAGACCACCGTCCTCATGCGGCGGCTCATGATGAAGATCGCTGAGCGCACCGCCCGAAGCTGCGGCGCTCTCGCCCTCATCACCGGAGAATCCATCGGTCAGGTGGCCAGCCAGACCATCGAGAGCCTGGCCGTCACCAACGACGCCGTGGACATGCCCGTGTTCCGGCCCCTCATCGGCTTCGACAAGGAGGAGATCATCGAACGGGCCAAAAAGATCGGCACCTTCGAGACCTCCATCCTGCCCTACGAGGACTGCTGCACGGTCTTCGTGCCCCAACATCCCGTCACCCGGCCCCAGGTCCAAAAGCTTAGGGAGAGCGAAGCCCTGGTGGACTTTGAACCCATGATCGAGGCCGCCATCCGTAATACGGAGGTCATACGGATTTCACACAATGTTTCCTATTGATCGTCGGTCTTTATGATATACTATCGTCAATTCCTGGAAAGGAGAGCAGCATACCATGAAAGCTATCACTCGTTTTATCGGCGTAGTCGTGCTCGTCGCGGTCCTGGCCGGCTTCGTCTTGTTTAAACTCAATCAAAGGGGGTTCATCTCCGGAAACCTGAGCCACTGGGTCACCGTCATGACCGAGCATATCACCGGCATCAAGAACGACACGGAGAACTTCCTCCATGAGGAGGGCTACCTGCTTCCCACGGTCACCGTCGCCCCCGCGCAGCAGCAGACGGGCCCCACGTATTGAATCATTGATAAGAACAAGCAAGGCCGCATGAACGGGATTCAAGCGGCCTTTATTTGTGTACATATATCATTTGAATTTCCGGCCTCAGGGCTGTCTCTATTCCTGCGGAATAGCAGCCAGCCCGTTACCCGCCTTTTCGACCATTCACAGGATGGTCGAAATCGCCTTAGGCGACCGGCGGACAACCCCTCTTAGGGTTCAAGAGGCCGAAAGTCCACTCAACTCAGGGTAAACAAAACGGACAGGTAATATCCTGTCCGTTTTGTTTGGTCTGGGTGAGAAGATTTGAACTTCCGGCCTCTTGAACCCCATTCAAGCACGCTACCAAACTGCGCTACACCCAGAAATATGCGGTCGTTCCTTCGACTTTGCATATATTAGCATCGGGGCAGGAAAAAGTCAAGCTCTTTTTTGACACGGTGACTTTTTGCACCATGCAACGTATTATGCGAAAAAAATACGGTATGCAGGGGCAGGAGAGGGTTTGCACGAAAGGAAATGCTGAAAGCGATCAAAGAACGAAAATTATTCGTGATATACGTCTATGCGATTGAAAATATAATTATTTCACGGTATACTAAAGAAAAAAATATGGAGCGTGACGATCGTGGATAGAACGGATGTTCAGATTCTGACCTGCCTGCAGGAGAATGCCAGAATGAATGCTTCCACCATTGCCGAACGGGTGAATCTGTCCACCTCGGCTGTGATCGAGCGTATGCGCAAGATGGAGAACAGCGGCTGTATCGAACGGTACACCGCTGTTTTCAGTGAGGCCGCCACGGGTCGGGACGTGTCCGCCTTCATCTCCGTGTGGATGGAGCATCCCAAATACGTGGACGGTTTCGTGCACACCGTCAACGGCCACAGGGACATCACCCAGTGCTACTACATGGCCGGTGACTTCGACTTTCTCCTGCACGTAGTGACCGCGTCCACCAGCACCCTGACCGACGTGTTGGAGGATATCAAGCGGATCCCCGGCGTCAGCAAGACACGGACGCATCTGGTGCTGCGGACGGACAAGAACGTCCTGTCCCCGCTGCCGGAAGCGACGAAATAATCAAAATATCACAGGGAGGAAAAACAAATGATCATCGGTGTCCCCAAAGAGATAATGCACGGCGAGCGCCGTGTGGCTGCGACCCCCGAGACCGTGGCGAAGTTCGTCAAGGACGGCGCCCATGTGCTGGTGGAGAACGGCGCCGGTGTCGGCGCGTTCTTCGCGGACGAGGCCTATGCGGCCGCCGGCGCAGAGATGGTGGCGGACGTAGCTGACCTCTATACGCGCGCGGACGTGATCCTGAAGGTGAAGGAGCCCCTGTTCAACGAGGAGAAGGGCTGCTCCGAGATCGACATGATGCATGAAGGCCAGTACATCATCACCTTCATCCATCCCGCTTCCCCCGTGAACCACCAGATGGTGAAGGACATGGCGGCGAAGGGCGTCATCGGCCTCACCCTGGACGGCGTGCCCCGTATCTCCCGGGCTCAGAACATGGACGCCCTCACCTCCATGAGCACCGTGGCCGGCTATAAGGGCATGCTCATGGCGGCCTCCGACCTCGAAAAGTTCATGCCCCAGATCTTCTGCGCTGTGGGCATGATCAAGCCCTGCAACGTGCTGGTCATCGGCACGGGCGTGGCGGGCCTGCAGGCCATCGCCACCGCCAAGCGCCTGGGCGCGGTCACCTACGCCGCCGACATCCGCCCCGCCGCCAGTGAGCAGGCCAAGTCCCTGGGCGCGAAGCCCATCGACCTGGGCGTCCCCGCCGAGGAAGCCATCGCTCCGGGCGGCTACGCCCTGAAGCTCCCAGACGCCACCTTGGAGAAGGAGCGCGAAGCCCTTGCCGCGATCCTGCCCAACATGGACGTGGTGTTCTGCTCCGCCCTGATCCCCGGGAAGCTGGCCCCCGTGGTCATCACCGAGGATATGGTGAAGACCATGAAGGAGGGCTCCGTCATTGTGGATATCGCCATCGACCAGGGCGGCAACTGCGCCATCACCCCGCCGGGCAGCCGCGAGATCAAGCACGGCGTGGTCCTGGAGGGCATCAAGAACATCCCCGGCATGCTGGCCTCCAGTTCCACCTGGATGTTCGCCCAGAACATCTACAACCTGACCAAGTTCCTCACCCACGACGGGAAGATCCAGCTGGATATGAACGACGAGATCGTCAAGTCCATCCTGGTCACCCGGGACGGGAAGATCGTCCATGAGGGCGCTCTCGAGGCCATGGGCCTGAAATAAAGGAGGTCTCCCTTGCATCCGCTGATCCTTGTGGGCATTTTCATCGTGTCCAGCGTCCTGGGGTACGTGCTCATCAAAAACGTGCCCAGCCTTCTGCATACGCCCCTCATGTCCGGCATGAACGCCCTCTCCGGCGTGACCGTCCTGGGGGCCATGATCGCCGTGGCCACCGCCGCCTTCACGGGCAGCAAGGTCCTGGCGGTCGTCGCCATCGCCCTCGCCATGCTGAACGTGGCAGGGGGCTTCCTGGTGACCCACCGGATGCTGCTGATGTTCGGCCATAAGAAGGAGAAGGAAGAATGAGCGCTGCCGTATACTACATCCTTTGCGTGGTCCTCGCCGGGCTGGTGCTCCTGGGCATCTCCATGATGAGCAAGGTGAAGACCGCCCTGTGGGGGAACCTGCTCTCCTGCGGTTGCATGGCGGTGGCGATCCTGCTGACCGTCGTTCGCTACGACTTCTCCGGCAAGTGGCTTTGGCTCCTTATTGGCCTCGTCCCCGCCGCCGTCGCCGGGGCCGTCCTCGCCAGGAAGGTGAAGATGATCGAGATGCCCCAGACCGTGGCCATGCTCAACGGCTTCGGCGGCGCGGCCTCCGCCCTGGTGGCGGCGGTCACCCTCACCGACGGGCAGGCCGTGGGCGCTTTTGAAGCCGCCACGGCGGGCATCGCCCTTGTCATCGGCATGGTGACCCTGCTTGGCAGCATCCTGGCCGCCGGGAAGCTCGCTAAATGGTTCAACCAGCGCCCCGTGATCCTCAAGGGGCACAAGACCCTGGTGATGCTCTCCGGCGTCCTCGCTGTCCTCTGCATCCTGCCCCTGGTCCTGTGTCAGGGAAACAACGGGCAACTGGTCCTGTTCACCCTCCTCACCGCAGCCCTTGCCGGCGCCTTCGGCTGGCTGTTCGTGCTGCGGGTGGGCGGCGCGGACATGCCCATCACCATCAGCCTGCTCAATTCCCTGTCCGGCGTGGCCGGCGGCATCGCGGGCATGGCCATCGGCGAGCCTTTGCTGGTGGCGGTGGGCGGCATCGTGGGCGCTTCCGGTTTGATCCTCACGGAGGTCATGTGCCGGGCCATGAACCGGAAGCTGTCCGCCATCCTGACGGGGGCTACCACGGTCTCTGCCGCACCTAAGGCGGAGGAGCCCGCTGTGGAGGAAAAGCCCGAGCCTGTGGAGGAGGAAGCTTCCGACGAGGAAGAAGCCCCTGCCGTGGACAAGGAAGCGGAAGAAAAGAAGGTCTTCGACGCCTTCAAGACTGCCAAGAACGTCATCATCGTCCCCGGTTACGGCATGGCCCTCTCCCAGGCCCAGTACGCTGTGCGGGAGCTAAAGGACGCCCTGGAAGCCCACGGGGCCACGGTACGTTTCGCCATCCATCCCGTGGCGGGCCGCATGCCGGGCCATATGAACGTGCTCCTCTGCGAGGTGGACATCCCCTACGAGGACCTGTTCCAGATGGAGGACATCAACGACGACTTCAAGACCGCGGACGTGACGCTGGTCATCGGCGCCAACGACGTCATGAATCCTGCCGCCAACACCGCAGAGGGCACGCCCATCTACGGCATGCCGGTGCTGAACGTGGGGGATTGCCAAAACGTCATCATCTGCAACTTCGACCTGAACCCGGGCTACGCCGGGGTGCCCAACCCCCTCTACGAGCGGAGCGAGGGCGTGGCGCTGCTCATCGGTGACGCCAAGGAGAGCCTGACCAGGCTGAAGGAAATGCTGTAAACCAACGAACAAGATAGAGGATCGTCTCATGCGAGGCGATCCTCTTTTTGTATCTTTCCCACAGAGGATCCATGTGATATACTATACCAAAATAGACGGGGGAGAAGAGTATGCGCAAGCTTTGGATCGATACCGATACGGCGTCTGACGACGCGGTGGCCTTGCTGATGGCGCTCCGGGAGCCTTCGGTGCAGGTGCTGGGCATCAGCGTGGTCATGGGGAACGTGAGTTTGGAGCGAGCTGTCCGCAACGCCCTCATCAGCGTGGAGCGGGCCGGGACCTATGCGCCGCCTGTGTACGCAGGCGCGAACAAACCTCTCTACCGGAATACTGACTTCGCCGTGGTCTGCCACGGGGTGGACGGTCTCTCGGACCGGGGGTACCCCGATCCCGCTTTGAAAGCCGCGACCGGCAACGCCGTGGACGCCATGCTGGCCTGTGCCAGGGCGAACCCCGGTGAGGTGGAGCTGGTGACCCTGGGACCCCTGACCAACGTGGCCGTCGCCGCCTTCAAGGATCTGGAGAGCTTCCGGTGCTTCAAGTCCGTGACCATCATGGGCGGTGCCCTCAGGATGCCGGGGAACTGGAGCCCGGTGTCGGAGTTCAACATCATCGTGGACCCCGAAGCGGCGGAGGCGGTGTTCCACGCCGGCGTGCCGGTGATCCTGGCTCCCTTCGAGATCTGCACGGGGGAGAGCCTGTTCCTGCAGGAGGATCGGGATCGCATGGCGACGGCTTCCGAAGCGGGCGCCTTCGCGGTGGACTGCAACACGGTCCTCATCGAATACGGCAAGCGGTTGGGACTCAACGGCCTGTGCCTTGCCGACCCGGCGGCCATGGCCGTGGTCCTGTGGCCCGAGATCGTTCGGGAGCAACAGGAGACCTATATCTGCGTGGAAACGGCGGGGAAGTACACCACAGGCATGGTCATCTACGACTACATCGACCATCTGCACCGGCCCCACAACGGCAACGTGATCCAGCGCATCGACGGTCCCGCCTTCAAGGAAAAGACCATCCGCTGCCTTTCCAAATAGGGCCGGCGGCTGCATTTCCCCTTGACGATGGGGGAGGGGAAAAAGTATACTATATATGTAAAGAGCGCAGGCGGCGCTTCATTCCATATCCAGCAAACTGTGTTTACAGGAGGCAGGCATCATGAAGAAGACCATCATCACCATCAGCCGGGAGTTCGGCAGCGGCGGACGCACCATCGGTCATCAGGTGGCCGAGAAGCTGGGGTACGCCTACTACGACAAGGAGCTCATCAAGACCGTGGCTGAGAAGACCGGCTTCGATCCCAACTATGTGGAGGAATACGGGGAGTATTCCCCGGGCAAGTCGCTGCTGTCCCTGCTGTCCTCCTATACGGGGGCCCACGGCACCATGGGCGGCATGAGCGTCTACGATTTCCTCTACGTGGTCCAG
>CADCNE010000027.1 GCA_902802805.1 uncultured Eubacteriales bacterium | reverse complement strand
TGAGCATGCCGCCGGGCACCTGGTAGATGAGGGTGTTGGTGTCCACCATCATGGACTTGGTGGTGTAGGTGCCCTCCTGCATCATCCGATCCTGGACCTTGCGGAAGTGCTTGGCGACCTCGGCGAGGGCGGCGAGGTCGAGGCCGGTGTCCCGCTCGGTGCCCTTCAAGGTGGCGACCAGGGACTCGGTGGCGGGCTGAGCGGTGCCGTTGCCGAAGGGGCTCAGGCACGTATCCACGATGTCGATGCCGGCCTGGGCGGCCATGAGGTTGGTCATGTCGCCGGTGCCGGTGGTGTTGTGGGTGTGCAGGTGCACCGGGATGTCGCCGAGCTCCGCTTTCAGCTTCTTCACCAGGCTGTAGGCGTCGTAGGGCAGGAGCAGGTTCGCCATATCCTTGATGCAGATGGAGTCGGCGCCCATCTGGACCAGCTCCTTGGCCAGCTTCACGAAGTACTCCTCAGAGTGGACCGGGGAGATGGTGTAGCTCAGGGCGGGCTCGCACCAGCCGCCGTACTTCTTGGTGTACTTGATGGCGGCTTCCAGGTTCCGGGTGTCGTTCAGGGCGTCGAAGATGCGGATGATGTCGATGCCGTTCTCGATGGCCTTGCGGCAGAAGGCTTCCACCACGTCGTCCGCGTAGTTCTTGTAGCCCAGGATGTTCTGGCCGCGGAAGAGCATCTGCAGCTTCGTCTTGGGCAACGCCTTGCGGAGCTGCCGGAGCCGCTCCCAGGGGTCCTCGTTGAGGTACCGAAGGCAGGCGTCGAAGGTGGCGCCGCCCCAGACCTCGAGGGACCAGTAGCCGATGTTGTCCAACGCCTCGCAGGCGGGGAGCATATCGGAGAGGGGCATCCGGGTGGCCGCCTTGCTCTGGTGGCCGTCCCGCAGAATGGTATCGGTGATGTACAGTTTATTGGCCATAGTCTACCTCACTTGAACAGGGACAGGAACACGCCCGCCGCAATGGCCGAGCCGATGACGCCGGCCACGTTGGGACCCATGGCGTGCATGAGCAGGAAGTTGCCGGGCTTGGCCTTCTGGCCCTCCACCTGGGAGACACGGGCCGCCATGGGCACCGCGGACACGCCGGCGGAGCCGATGAGGGGGTTGATCTTTTCCTTGAGGAAGAGGTTCATGAGCTTGGCGAGGAGCAGACCGCCCGCCGTGCCGCCCGCAAAGGCGAACACGCCCAGAGCGATGATCTTCAGGGTGGACGGCGACAGGAAGCTGTCCGCGGTGGCGGTGGCGCCCACGGAGATGCCCAGGAAGATGGTGACGATGTTGATGAGCTCATTCTGGGCGGTCTTGCTGAGACGGTCGGTGACGCCGCTCTCCTTGAAGAGGTTGCCCAGCATCAGGCAGCCCACCAGGGGGGCAGCGCCGGGCACCAGGAAGCTGACGAAGATGGTCACGGCGATGGGGAAGATGATCTTCTCCTGCTGGGACACGGATCGAAGCTGCTTCATGGAGATCTGCCGCTCCGCCTTGGTGGTCAGCAGCCGCATGATGGGGGGCTGGATGACCGGCACCAGGGCCATGTAGGAGTAGGCAGCCACCGCGATGGCGCCCAGCAGATGCGGGGCCAGCTGGGAGGTGACCAGAATGGCCGTGGGGCCGTCCGCGCCGCCGATGATGCCGATGGAAGCCGCTTCGTTGGGGAGAAAGCCCAGGATCAGGGCCACGCCGTAGGCCAGGTAGATGCCCAGCTGAGCGGCCGCGCCCAGGATCAGGGACTTCGGGTTGGCGATGAGGGGACCGAAGTCCGTCATGGCGCCGATGCCCATGAAGATCAGGCAGGGGTAGATGCCCAGCTTGACGCCGAGATAGAGGTAGTCGAGAAGACCACAGTTTTTGGGATCTGCCAGAATGGCCCAGTTGACGTGGCCGCCCTCGTAGATCTTCGTGTGGTAGAGTTCCGCGCCCGGCAGGTTGGTGAGCAGCATGCCGAAGGCGATGGGGAGCAGCAGCAACGGCTCGAACTTCTTCACGATCGCCAGATACAGCAACACGCAGGCGATGAGGATCATCACCAGCTGCAGCGGATTATCGAAGATCTGATAGAAGCCGGTCGTTTTTAAGAAATCAAGTACAGCGGTACCCATAGTTCGGTGACCTCACAATCAACCGATGGAGCACAGCAGCTGGCCGGAGGAAACGGTGGAACCCTTCTGGACGGACAGGTTGGACACGGTGCCGGCGCAGGGCGCGATGATCTCGTTCTCCATCTTCATGGCCTCGAGGATCATGAGGATCTGACCGGCGGTGACGGCCTGGCCGTTCGCTACCCGCACGTCCAGGATGTTGCCGGGCATGGGGGCGTTGATGGTCTCACCCTTGCCGGCAGGAGCGGCGGCGGGGGCGGGAGCGGCGGCCTTGGGGGCGGGCTTGGGCGCGGCAGCCTTGGGGGCGGCGGCACGGGGCGCGGCGGGGATGGGCCGACGGGGACCGGCGGCGGGCCGAGCGGGGGCAGCAGCGGGGGCAGCGGCGCCGGCGGCGATCTCTTCCACTTCCACCTGATACAGAACACCATTCACATTGACGTTGAAAGTACGCATGATTCCTTTTTCCTCCCTTAGATCAGTCGATTCTTGTAATGGATAAGATGCGGATGCCGCTCACGTCCTCGCCCATGACGGTGGCGATGGCGGCGGAGATGGCGGCCACCATGCTCTCACGGTCTTCGATCTCCTCGACCGCGGGCTCGGGAGCCGGTTCCGGTTCAGCCGCGGCAGCGACGGGCGCGGCGGCTTGGGGTGCGGGCGCGGCAGTAGCCGCCTTGGCGGCTTCCTTGGCGTTGGTGCCCTTGAGGATCTTCCCCAGCAGGGTGATGATCAGGATCAACGCCAGCAAGCCTACAAAGACGGTGCCGAAGCCCAGCACGAATACGGTGAGAAACGGCAGATCGGTGGTGGCCGCCGCCATTGCCCATAGACTCATGTTGGTCAACATTTTTCCCTCCTGCAATTTTTCTTGCATATGAGTCTTCATTATGACCCATCTTTTAATAAGTTCGACGTGATTCCTCTTTTTCCTTTTTCTTTTTCACGAATCGGAAATATATTTTCCGGTCATGCTTTCTCCATGCTGATACTCTTTTTGCGGGCGGTGCTCCTCTACGGGTTCATACTCTTCATCCTGCGCATGACGGGCAAGCGGCAGATCGCGGACCTGCAGCCCTTCGACCTGATCATCACCATGGCCATAGCGGACCTGGCCGCCACGGCCATCTCGGACACGGACATCCCCCTCGTGTACAGCGTGGTGCCCATCCTGGCCCTGTATCTCGCCCAGCAGGCGGTGGCCTTTTTGTGCCTCCGGTCAAGGCGGTTCCGCACCTTCGTATGCGGGTCTCCCCTGCTGCTGGTCCGGGAGGGGGTGCTCCAGGAGGGGATCATGCGGGAGGCCAACTACACGGTGTCGGATCTCAGCGACCATCTCAGGGAACAGCAGGTATTCGATCTCAGGTCCGTCCAGTACGCCATCTTGGAGACCAACGGGTTCCTCTCCGTCCTCGAAAAGCAGAAGGCGGACCAGCCCCAGCCCCGGCTCAGCTACATGCTCATACTGGACGGGGAGTTCTGCCGGACCGCCCTCCGGCACCTCAGGATCCCTCCACGGGCGTTGAAGGCTTTGCTCCGGCAGTACGGGGTCAAGGACGTGGAGGACGTGTTCTACCTCCAATACCTGGGGGACGGTTCCCTGCGCCTGCAGCTCAAGGCCCGATGCGGGGCGAAGGTGAAGGACATTCCGAAGAAGGAGGCCCAGAAGCTGTGTTCGTAAAGGTCCGAAGGGCATTCACCGTGGGCGCGGTGCTCCTTTTGCTGTTTCTGTTCATCGTCCCCTCCCTGTATCTCGGAGCCCAGTGCGCGGCCCTGGACCAGCTGACCGACCGGGTCCTCTCCGGGGACCAGGCCGCCTACGAGGCCCTGACAAAGCGCTACGAGGCCATGCGCAGCCGGGCGGAGCTGTTCCTCGACCACCGGGTCATGGACGACGCCACGGTGCCCCTGGAGCTCATGGGGGTATATCTGGACGCCGAGGACTCCCTGTCCCTTTGGGCCGCAGCGGCGGAGTTTCGCCAGGCCCTTGCCTGCATGCTGGCCATCGAGACCGGGGATCTGCGGCTCCTTTTGTAATATTTTCGCAACGGACCTGTTAACAGAAAACCGCGGCCCTTGCCAGGGCGGGACTGGGATGGTATGCTCCGGGTATGAAAAAACCCTATCTCAAAACGACCGTCCGGGGCGTTTCGGCGCTGGCGCTCCTGGCGCTGAGCCTTTGGTTCGGCCTGCTGCCCTACTATCGTCTTGCCGCACTGCTCGTGGCGGCGCTGATCCTCCCCGTCCTGTTACGGCCGGAATGGACCTTCTCCATCGTGCTGGCGGCTCTCATAGGCTGCGGGGCCTCCCTGTGGGCCTTTCGGGCCTCCGGCTATCACTACGCCTCCCTCCTGCCCTTCCTGGTCGCGGCGCTGATGCTGGTGTTCCGCTTCGGCAAGCGGGGCCTGAAGCGGCTGGCCGGCGCTGCGACTGCCCTGGCCCTTATCCTGCTGCTGGCGGCCGAGGCGCCCATCCTCCATACGGCCCTGAACGCCGCGAAGAGCGACGCCCCCTACGTGATCGTCCTGGGGGCGGCGGTGTACGGCGAAGACCCCTCCCTCTCGCTGGTGCATCGGTCGGATCGGGCCATGGAACATCTGGAAACCAACCCCTCCGCCGTGGCCGTCCTCTCCGGGGGCCAAGGCGAGGGCGAGGACATCTCCGAAGCCGAGTGCATGGGGCGGTATCTCAAAAGCAAGGGCGTGAACGAGGGCCGCATGCTGCTGGAGGATCGGTCCACCTCCACGCTGGAAAATCTTACCTTTTCAAAGCAAGCCATCGAACAGGCCGGGGGCGACCCGTCCCGGGTGGCCATCGTGTCCAGCTCCTACCACCTCTACCGTGCCGGCCGCATGGCGTCCGCCCTGGGCATGGAAGCGGACGGGCTCAGGAGCGCCGACGGCTGCCCCGTGTACATGGTGGGCATGTACCTGAGAGAAGCCCTGGCCGTGTGGAAGCTGTGGGTGAGCGATATATATATGCGCCCCCTGGGCGGCATACGTTTCTTTTTTCTCCCGTCCCCCTGAAAAGAAATATATACATTCTCCCTCTCCTTTTCCTTTCCATTTTCTTTTTCAGTTTCCTTTTCCTTTTCTTTGGGTTCTGAGAAATAAAAACCACTGGCTTTCCCTTTTGGGAACCAGTGGTTTTGCTTTATGCTTTGGCGGCTTTGAGCAGGGCGTTTACCTCGCTGTCCGTGAGATACCGCCACTGGCCGCTCTTCAGGTCCCCCAGGGTGAGGGGGCCGTAGCCCTCCCGCTTGAGGCGGAGGGTCTTGTGGCCCACGGCTTCCAGCATCCGGCGGATCTGGCGGTTGCGGCCCTCGTGGATGGTGATGGAGATGCCCGTGTCCCCCTTTTGGTTGGTGGTGGTGTAGTTGATGCGGGCGGGGGCGGTCATGCCGTCGTCCAGCATGACCCCGTTGATGAGCTGGGCCCGCTCCCCGGCAGTCAGCTTCCCGTCGCAGACGGCGTAGTAGGTCTTCTCCACCTTAAATTTGGGGTGGGTCATCTTGTTGCACAGGTCCCCGTCGTTGGTCATGAGGAGCAGCCCCTCGGAGTTCAAGTCCAGGCGGCCGATGTTATAGAGCCGCTCCGGGATCTCCGTGAAGAAGTCCTGGACGGTCTTTCGGCCCTGGGGGTCCGTGCTGGAGCAGATGACGCCCCGGGGCTTGTAGAAGAGGATGACGATCCGCTTCTCATTGGCGGCGATGGGCCGCCCGTCCAGGAGCACCTCGTCCCCCTCCTCCACGGACATGCCCAGGGTGGCCACGATGCCGTTCACCGTGACCCGGCCCTCCTCGATGAGCTTTTCCGACGCCCGGCGGGAGGCCACCCCCGCCGCGGCCATGAACTTTTGCAGCCGCTCCCCCATGCGCTTTCCTTTCTATGAGGCCAGATACGCCTCCATGACCCGTGTGAAAAACCGGCGGAAGGTCAGGGGCAACGCCCCCTCCTCCATGAACAGGGGCACGGCCTTCACCAGCTCCCCGTTGACCGTGAGCCGGGCTTCCCCCGCCGTCGTGCCCGGATCTACCGGGGCGGCGAGGCCGTCCGAGAGGCGAATGCTTAGCTCCGCCTCGTCCTGCCCATCCTTCCTGACGGGATACAGTATACCCTCTTTCGCCGCGGCAGGCAACGATTTTTTCTCGCTGCCGGTGACGGGCACCGTCCCCGCCCTTTGCCCTGGAAGCAGGAAGGTATGGAGCTCGTATTCCGAAAAGCCCCGATCCAGGATCGCTTTGGCGTCGTTCCACATATCGGGAGCGTTCACCACCGCGCCGATGAAGAGCATCCCCTCCCGCCGGGCGGCGAAGCACAGGCACCGGCCCGCCTTTTTGGTGTAGCCGGTCTTGACCCCGCAACCGCCCTCCACCTGGGTCAATATTTTGTTTTTGGTGCGGAACGTACGGGGTTTGTCGCCTGTGGAGGTGGTGTATCGCTCGGTGATGACGATCTCCCGGAAGGCGGGCAGGGCCATGGCTGTGGCACCGAGGCGTGCAAGATCGCAGGCACTGGTGTAGTGATCGGGGTCGTGGAGGCCGTTGGGGTTCATAAAGTGAGTGTCCTCAAGGCCCAGGGCGGCGGCTTTATCGTTCATGCGCCGGACGAAGGCCTCCACTGACCCGGCGGCGTGGACGGCGAGGGCCACGGCCGCGTCGTTGCCGCTGACCATCATGAGGCCGTAGAGCAGGTCCCGGAGGCTCATCCTCTCCCCGGCCTTCAAATACATGGAGGAGCCCTCCACCCTCGCCGCCTCCGGGGCCACGGTGACGAGGGCGTCCATATCCTCCCCCGCTTCCAAAATGAGCAGAGCGGTCATGATCTTGGTGGTGCTGGCCATGGGCCGCCGCTCATGCTCGTTTTCCCCCAGCAGCAGCCGGCCGCTGGAAGCCTCCACGAGGGCCCAGGCCTTGGCGGTGATCTTCGCCTCCTTCTGGGCGGCCCGGACCTCGGCGGGAAAGAGGAGCGCCAAAGCAAGGAGCAGCAGCCGCGCCCGCCTCACCACGATCCCCCTTCCTTCTCGTCCTTCTCCTGCTCCTTCTGCTGCATGCTCATGCGGACCTCCTTCACGAACTTGGGCAGCTGCCCCACCAGCCTATCCAGCGTGGAGTCGTAGTTGGCGGGGACCACTGTTACCCCCTCGTCCGTGGTGACCAGAAAGGCTTTCGGCGTCAGGGACACCCCTGCCACGGCGGTGCCCAAAAAGGGGAAGCCCTTCTGCTCCGCCAGGGCGGCTCCGGCCACCTTGCCGGGCGGAGCGTACTCGCCGCCGCCGGAGAAGAAGCCGAAGCTGACCTTCGACACGGGCACCACCACCCCGTTCCCCGCCGGGATTGGCTCGCCCACGATGGTGTTCACGTCCACGATGGTCTTTAGCCGGGCCATGGTGGTCTCGATGATGGATTCAACGCTTTGCATGGATATGTTTTCCTTTCAGAGATTCGAGGATATTCTGTGCCAGGACGAAGCGGCCTATTCCCGAAAGCCGCAGGGCGCAGATGTTTTTGTCGAAGCAGGGGGTGGGCAAAAGCCGGAGATCCGCGCCAACGCCCCTGCAGAATGTTTCCAGCAGGGCGGCGGCCATACCCAAGGCCTCCACCGTGGACGCCCCGTCGCCCTCGAGGCCCACGTGGAGGGTGGCCGTCAGGCGTTTATTCTGAATGACGGGGGTAAAGCCGCTTTTCTGTTTTCCCCTCTTGCTCAGTGGCCTGCGGCGGCCCCTATTATCCAGCCGCCAGAGCTTCAGGTAGGGCGGCTGCAGAAAGTCCCCCTCGAGCCGCAGCCGAAAGAAGGTAGCCACCGTGACCTCCGCCCTGCCGGACGTGGGCGAGAGCCGGGCGTCCAGCCGCAGGGAGAAAGGCCAGAAGAGGATGTACAGCAGTGTCATGACACCCGCGATGAGCCAAAGCATGGCTATAGCCTGTCCACGGGGCCCCGATCCGCATACGGTTTCCCATCTTTTTCACATTTTGCCCATGCACAAACCCAGATTTCTGCTATAATATCCCCATTGAGGCTATGTTCGGATATATCGGCACAATCGAATCGGAGCTGAAGGTGCGGGAGGCCGCCAGCTATAAGAGCTGGTACTGCGGCCTCTGCAAGTGCATGAAGTCCCACTATGGCCCCCTCTCCACCCTGTTCCTCCAGTACGACTGCGCGTTCCTCGCTTTGCTCTTTTCCGGCGAATTGGGCGAGACGGTGGACGCGAAGCGGTGCCACTGCCTCCACCGGTGCCACGACCCCCATCGGAAGTATCGGCTGGAGACCCC
Source organism: uncultured Eubacteriales bacterium (assembly GCA_902802805.1). Lineage (GTDB taxonomy): Bacteria > Bacillota > Clostridia > Christensenellales > CAG-138 > RUG472. The sequence continues at coordinate 11,962 of CADCNE010000027.1, read as the reverse complement.
GGCTTTGAGATTCGCCGCGGCGGTGAACGTGCTCCTCGCGTACTACAAGTGTCTGGACGACTGGCGGGACGAGAAGGACCTCAAGAAGGGCGCGGCGTCCCTGCTCCTCAAGCGGGCCGTGAAGCGGGCCGGGCGGGACTACCCGGAACTTCAGGCGAGGACGGAACAGTTCTACCGGGACCAGGCCGCCATGGAGACCAACGACGGGCGGCTGGACGCGGCGGCGGACCCCACGGGCAAGTATCTCGAGTCCCTGGGGGACATGCTCCCCTTCCCGGAGGCGGAAAAGCTGCCCCTCAAGTGGCTCCTCTACAATCTTGGCCGGTGGATCTATTTGATGGACGCCTGGGACGATAGGGAGAAGGACCAGAAGAAGGGGGCCTTCAACCCCTATCTGAAGGCCAACGCTACGAAGGAAGACGCGGCCTTCGGGCTCTACGCCTCGCTGGACGAGGCCCACAAGGCCTTCGACCTGCTGAGCCCCAGCCGGGACAGGGGGCTGATGGAAAATGTGCTCACCTTAGGGTGCCCCGAGCGCACCCGCCGGGTGTTGGAAGAGACGGACAAGGAGGAAGGCCATGAATCCCTATAAGGTGCTGGGCGTCAGCGAAAACGCCACCCAGGATGAGATCCGCAAGGCCTATCTGGCCCTGGTGAAGAAGTATCACCCGGACCGCTATTCCGACGGGCCCATGAAGGACATGGCCAACGAGAAGCTCAAGGAGATCAACCAGGCCTACGAGCTGCTGACCAAGAAGAAGGAAAGTTCCGGCTACGGCGGCGGCTCCGGCTACGGCGGCTATAGCTCCAACGGCCAGAACACCTGGTCCCAGGGGGGCTACTGGCAGAACCAGGGCAGCTACTCCGGGGACTACGCCCAGGAGTTCTCCCGGGTCCGCAGCTACTTCGCCCAGAACAATCTGAACGCCGCCCAGTCCGTGCTGGATGGGATACCGCTGCACAACGCCGAGTGGCACTATCTCTACGGCATCCTCTACTTCCGCTGGGGCTGGTACGACCAGGCCCGGCAGCACCTCAGCATGGCCTGCAGCATGGAGCCGGGGAACATGGAGTACCAGAACGCCTACTCCACCGTCATGAACACGGGCCGGGGCTACGGCACCGGGCCCCTCAACATGGGCGGCCAGGACTGCGACATGTGCGACTGGTGTACCACCATGCTGTGCCTCAACTGCCTCTGTAACTGCGGAGGCTGCCACTGATGGAACGCAAGCAACTGAGCCTGAGCCGGCGGCTGTCCCTGGGGGCCATGGCGGCCGCCCTGACGCTGCTGTTCCTCTACGCCTCGGAGGTGCTGACGGGGTTTCGGTTCCTGTGCGCGGCCCTCTCCGGCTTCTTCATCGTGGTGCTGGTCCAGGAGGAGCTCTTCGGCACGGCATGGCTGTGCTTTCTCGCTGTGTCCATAATGGGCTTTATCCTCTGCCCGGACCGAATGAGCTGGTTTATGTACGTGGCCCTCATCGGCCACTACGGCATCGTCCGCCAGTTCTTCCGCAAATACATCACCGTCCCCGCCGTCCGGTCCCTGTTCACGGTCCTCTACTGCAACCTGGGCACGGTGTTGGGCCTCTGGGCCATGTACACCGTGGCCGGGGTGAACGTGCTCACCATGCTCCCCGATATACCCATCGTGGTGCTGATCCTCATCGTGGAGGCGGTGTTCTTCCTGCTGGACGTGCTCTTTGAAGCGGCTTCCAATATGTATGCGAAGAAGGTCCGCCGATTCCTGCTCAAATAGCATAGGGCCGCGCCTTTCGTCCCATACTAAGCCATCATGGGACGGATACGAAACGCAAATGAACGACCTGGCCGCCGCCTGAAACGGTGGCTTTTTTTACTGGCCGCAATGGTGCTGGTCCCGGTGCTGGCCATTGCCGCCTACGTGCTGAGCCGGGACGCCTGGCATATGCTGGACGAGGAGAAGCTGACCTATGAAAAGCTCAGCGTTCAGGTCCTCGATGGGGACGACCGGCTGTTCTCCGCCCTGGGGGGCGGCGAGGAGCGGCTGCTGATGGACATCGACGACCTCCCCGACCACGTGAAGAACGCCTTCATCGCCGCCGAGGACGCCCGGTTCTACGACCATCCGGGAGTGGACGCCGTGCGTATTTTGGGGGCCGCGTGGAGCGACCTCAAAGCCGGGGCCTTCGTGGAGGGAGCCAGCACCATCACCCAGCAGCTCATCAAGCTCACCCATCTCGACAGCCGCAAGGAACTATCCCGGAAGGTGGACGAGGCCATTTTGGCGGTGCAGCTGGAGCGGATCTACGGCAAGGATCAGATATTGGAAATGTACTTGAACACGGTCTACTTCGGCGGCGGGTACTACGGTCTCGAGACCGCGGCCCGGGGCTATTTCGGCGTGTCCGCGGCGGAGCTGAGTTTAGATGAGGCCGCCCTCCTGGCCGGCGTCCTCAAGTCCCCCGCCCGGTTCGCCCCCCATTTGAGGCCCGAGGCCTCCGTGGGGCGCCGGGGCGTCATTCTGCACCTGATGGCCCAGTACGGCATGATCTCGGAGGAGGAATGTGACGAGGCCGCGGCCCGGCCCCTACAGCTTGTGAAAGATGAAGCTTTGGAGCGACGGGGCTACTATGTGGACTACGCCCTGCAGGAGAGCTGCCGGCTCCTGGGCATCTCCATGGACCGGCTGCTGACGGAAGGGTACACCATCTGCACCGGCATGGACCGGGACGCCCAGGTCCTGTGCGAAGGCCTCTTCGCGGACGACCAGTATTTCCCCCAGGTGAACGGGGAGAGCGCTCAGGGGGCCCTGTGCCTCATCGATGCCCACACGGGCTATATCTCCGCTCTGGTGGGGGGCCGGGACGAGGGCGTGGCATTGGGGTTCAACCGGGCCGTGCGCATCCGCCGCCAGCCCGGGTCCGTCATCAAACCCATTTTGGTCTACGGGCCGGCCCTCGAAGCAGGGTACACGGCGGCGGACATGCTCCTCGACGAAAGCGCCACCTTCGGCGATTACGCTCCCTCCGACGCCAGCCGCCGCTACCGGGGCTGGGTGACCATGCGGGAGGCGGTGACCCGCTCCCTGAACATCCCCGCGGTGGAACTGTTTTCTGAATTGGGCATCGGCCGGTGCAAGAGCTTTGCAAGACAGCTTGGCATCCCCTTCGATAAAAACGACACGCGCCTCGCCCTGGCCCTGGGCGGCTTCACCTACGGCGTGTCCCCCCAGGAGCTCTGCGCCGCCTACGCCGCCTTCGCCGACGGGGGCGTGTACCGATCCCCCACCCTGATCCGCCGCATCGAGGACCGGGAGGGCCACGTGGTGTACGAATCCCACCCCATCGCCCGGCGGGTCATGAGCGAGGGCAGCGCCTTCATTCTCACCAGTATGCTCCAAAGCGTGGTTCAGAATGGCACCGCCAAAGCCCTCAGGGACCTCCCCATGGAGGTGGCCGCCAAGACCGGCACCGTGGGGGACGAAACGGGGAACCGGGACGTGTGGCTGGCGGCCTACACGGCGGAGCACGCGGCGGTGATCTGGATGGGCTTCGACGAGAACAGCAACGGCAAGCTCCTGCCCCCGGATTCGGGCGGCGGCGGCTACCCGGCGGCCCTCATGAAGGAGGTGCTGACGGGCCTCTACGCGGGCAAGGCCGCGCCGGTCTTTACCCAGCCCGAGTCCGTAGTCCGGGTGCGTCTCGATGGCTACACCATGGAAAGCCAGCACGAGACGGTCCTCGCCACCGTCTACACGCCGGAGCGCTACGGGGTCTGGGAATACTTTTTGAAGGGCACGGAGCCCACCGAGCAGAGCCCCTACTGGTCCGTGCCGGAGCCGCCGGAGGATGTGACCCTCTCCCGGGCCGGCAGCGCGGTTACGGTCCGCTTCACGCCCAGGGAGACCTATATCCGCTATCTTTTGTACCGGGAGACCGCGGACGGCTATGCCACCCTCCTCGCCGCCTTTGAGGGGGCGGACGCGGCGGTATTCACGGACGACGTGACGGGGCTCGTGGGCGCGGTGTCCTACTACGTGATCGGCGTCCACCCGGGGATCACCGTGGAGGGCTCGCCCCTGGCAGGCCCCGCCTCCCAAAAGGTGTCTCTGTTCCTATATGCACCGGATTCTTTTCTGAATATACCGTGAAAACCATATGTTTTTGCGGTCCGCGCCGGATAAAGAGATTGACTATCCCTGTCGAAGTTTATATAATATATAGGTAACCCAGAATGAACACAATGAAAGAGGTGTGCAATGGATTATCGAGAATTGGCAGAAGCCGTCGGTCCCCGTACCGGCGCGACCCAGGAGTGGGTCTTCCGCGTGCTGCGGGAGGGCATCATCAGCGGCAAGCTCAAGGGTGGCACCCAACTCAAGCAGGATGAGGTGTCCGCGGCCCTGACCGTGAGCCATATTCCCGTGCGGGAGGCGCTCCGGCAGCTGGAAGCCCAGGGCTTGGTGACCATCCATCCCAACCGAGGCTCCACCGTGACCCAGCTCACCCGCTCCACCCTGGAGGACATGATGGAGATCCGGGCCAGCATCTCCTACTACATCGCTCGCCGGGCCATCCCCCTGCTGAGCGCGGAGGATCTCGACGAGCTGCAAGAGGTCATCGAAGAGCAGAAGGCGGCCCGGGACCTCTTTGAGGAGGAGCGCCTCAACTACAAGTTCCACGAGATCCTGACCCGCCGGGCCAAGAACAAGGTGGCGGACATGTTCATCGATCTCATCCACTGCAACGCGGACCGGTATCTGCGGGACGCTCTCTATTCCGACCCCTCTCGCCGGGGCCAGTCCATCGCCGAGCATCAGGCCATTTTGGACGCATGCCGGGCCGGGGACGCGGAGAAGGCCAGCACTTTGCTCCACGACCATATTTTGGAAGCCCGCATGTACATCCCCGAGGATCTGGATTAAGTGTTGGTCCGAAAGTAGACCAGCAGGATCATCAGGCCAAGATCCACCACCAGCAAACACCATATGGGCAGGGCGGCAGTGATGCCGCCCTTTTTCATGCGGAACAGGGCGTAGGCCCCTCCGTAGGCGAGGATGGCCCCCGCCGCCAGCAGAAACAGGATCATCTTTCCTCCTTCACTCCAACGCCGGGTCCCTGGGGCTGTGGCTCAACTTCACTTTGACCCGGAAGTCCGCCTGGACATCCTTCAGCAGGGCGGCGAAGCCGTACCGCTGCCAGGCTTCCCAGCTATGAAAGCCGCGGATGGCCTCCCTGCCCACTTCGAACACGTCCGCCCCCGCCCGGGCGGTGACCTGGAAGATGCGCTGTAGCTCCGCCGCCAGATAGCATTCCGCGGCGGCGATCAGCTCCTCCGAATCCACGTCCAACTGGGCGGGGCTCTCCAGGTCCGCCTCCAGGGAGATCGCGCAGGTGAACCGGCCCTTCGACCAGCTCCTTTTGGGTCTGCCCACCGCATAGAGGGCCAGGTCGATCTCCTGTCCCCCATAGGGCAGGCGCAGATGCCCCGCCCGAAAGACGCCCTTTCCCATGAGCACCAGCATGGTATGCTGGCCGGAGAGCAGGCCCACCATCCTTTCCCCGGCGAAGACGGCGCTGCCCGAGAGAGAGGTCCTGATCTGTCCCTCCCCCAACAGGCTCCCGCCCAGGTAGGGGTAGACCTCGCCCCCGACCATGTCAGGCCGCAGCGTCTCGCCCGCCAGGGCGGCGTAGGGAAGCAGGGCGTCCCCGGTCCCGTTCATGAAGGCCTCCTGCATGCGGCTCAGGCCCCAATCCTCCACATAGCCGTAGTTCTCTTCAAAGAGTGTCACGTTGGCTTTGAGCCGGCTCATGCTGGGGTCCCCCTCGCTGACGAGGCCCTGAAAGGCCTCCCGCATATCCGACCCCACCACGATGACCCGCACGTTCCGCCGTATCTTCAGCCGGCTCAGGGCGCCGTCGATGCTCAAAGGACAGCTGGGCGGGCAGGGCTCCGGCGAGGGCGTCGATGGCGGCAAAGAGGCTCTTTTCCTCCGCGCTGACCATGGACACCTGCCCCTTGCCGCTCCCGTCCTCGCCGCCGGCCGCCGTGTCCTCGTTGAGCAGGAACACGAACCGGTAGGGCAAGGTATCTCCCCGCTCCACGCCTACATCCAGCACGTAGCAGTACTTGTCCAGGGGCACGCCGCCCAGGCACCCGGTAAGAAGGGGCAGGAGCAGCAGGAAAAATAAAGCAAGCACGCGCTTCATCTGGCCCTCCGCTGCAGCAGCGCCCGGGCCAGGATAAGGCCCAGGGGAATAAGAAACAGAAGATAGCCCTGCCGGTAGATGAGCCGCACAAAGCTGAGGATAGCATCGGAATCGAAATTGAACAGCAGCACCATGCCCAAGGCCCCCAGGACCAGCAGGGCCCCCACGGGCCGCACATCCTCCATCCCCGTGACCCGGCACAGGAGCAGGGCGGCGGCATAGGTGTAGAAGGCGGCGACGACGAGGCCCGTCATGACCCACAGAAACAGCACCAGCACGTCCAGCCTCAGACCCAGCCGCTCCTGCCGGGCAGCCATGGTCATGCAGTACACCGGGGCGGTCAGGGACGCCATATCCGGTCCAAAGAAGGTGAGCCCCAAACCGAGGTGCATAAACACCGCACCCAGGCCCCCCAAGGCCAGGCCACGCCCCACGCCGTTCACGGCGTTGCGCCGTCCCTGACAGCCGCAGCCCGCTGCCAACAGGGCTATGCCCGGGGGCAGGAATCGGAACAGGGCTTCGGCCGTCTGCTCCAAAAAAGCGGAGAAACCGGGGCTGAACAGGGGGAACAGGTGGCCGGCGTCGAAGGCCGGGGAAGCTAACAGCAGGGTGACGATCAGGGCCAGGCCCCCGGGGACCGCCAGGAGCTTCGCCATGCGGGCCACGCACTCCATGCCGCACAGGACCATGAGAAGGAGCACGGGCAGCAGGTAAAGCACAATGGGCTCGTAGGCCGCCTCCACGAAGATGTACCGCTCCATGGCCAGGGTGAAGCGAAACAGGGGCAGCGCCGCCGACAACACCAGGCCCAGAACGAGGGGCAGGGCCAGGATCGGCCCGAGGCCCCTGGTCAGCAGGTCGGAGAGATCCTCTGCTTCGAGCCGCGCCACGGCCCCGCCCAGCAGCTTCAACAGCAGGATCGCCAGCAGGACCCCGGCGGCGGTGGCGGCATAGCTCACATTTCCCTGAGCGAAGGTATCCCCCACGTTCAGGCTGAAGGTGCCGGAGATGAGGGCGGCGAGGCCCACCGCCGCCGTCGCTTCCTGTTTTCCAAAGCGGCCGAGCCTGAGGTTCATAGGGCCGCCTCCCCGTTCATGTCGTCCTGGGGCACCCCCTGGCCCTGCACGTCCCGGCGGAAGAACAGGGGCTCCCGGGCCACGGTCTTCGGGGCGTAGGGGGCTAAAAAGGGCACCCCGAAGGACTTCTGGTCACTAAGGAGGATGAGGGCGGCCATGATCCCGCAGCCCAGGCCCAGGAGTCCCCCTGAGAGCGCCAACAGACACAGGCCCACCCGGTAGTAGGCCACGGCGATCTGCAGGTCGTAGTTGGGGATCACGAAGTTGCCCAGGCCCGTGAGGGCCACGATGATGAGGGCCACGGTGGACACGAAGTTGGCCGACACCGCCGCCTGGCCCAGAATGAGGCCGCCGATGATGCCCACGGTCTGCCCCACGGCCCCCGGCACCCGGACGCCCGCCTCCCGCACCAGCTGGAACACCACCAGCAGGAAGATCATCTCCGCCCCCATGGGCAGGAACACCAGCTTCCGGGAGGAGATGACCGTGGCGAGGATGTCGCTGGACAGGAGCCCCTGGTGGTGGTAGGCGAGGGCCAGGAAGTAGGCGGGCAAAAACACGGACACCGCCGCCCCGAAGAGCCGCACGAACCGCAAAACGGACCCGGCGGGCCGCCGAAGGTAGCTGTCCTCCGCCGTGAGGAGGAGCCCCGACAATGTCACGGGCAGCACCAGCGCCTGGGGGCTCCCCTCCACCAAAATGACAGCCTTCCCTGCCATGAGGGCGGCGGCGGCCCGGTCCGGCCGCTCGGTGAGCAGAGTCTGGGGCACCGGGGACCAGGGCCGATCCTCGATCCGCTGGCCCAACGTCCCGGCGGAGAGGAGCACGTCCGTTTGCACCCCGGTAAGGCGCTTCTTCACCTCGCCGAGCAGAGCTTCATTGCATACGCCCCCCAGATAGCAGAGGGCCAGCTTTACGTTGTTTTTGCTGCCGACGTCCCGGAACTCGCACACGAAGTCCGCCCGCCGGACGATGCGCCGAAGGAGGGTCACGCTGACGCGCATATTCTCATGGAAGGCCTCGCTGGGACCGATGACCGTGCTCTCGTTTTGCGCCTTGTCCACGGCCCGGCAGGCGTAGCCCCGGGTGTCCAGGAGCACTGCCTCCCGCTCTCCCTCCAGCAACACCGCCGTCCGCCCCTCCAAAATGGCCGATTCCACCTGGGCCCAGTGGTCCGTCTTCTCCGCCTCCTGCAGGGAAAAGACCTGCTTTAGGGCGTGATCGACGAGGCCCCGGCCACCCTTGGGCGGTGGACATTCCATGGCCCGTTTCAGGATAAAGTCGCTGATGCCGGTCCCGTCAGCCATGCCGTTCAGGAAAGCGGCAAGAGCGTTCACAGACCCGCAGAACCGGAATTCACGCAGGATCAAGTCCGGGTTGCTCTCATGGAAAAAAGCCTCTTCGAGGCGCCGCCGGCTCTCCTTCAGGCGCCCGGGCACGGCACGCATATCCGGGGTCTCGGGCGGTTCCGACCGTTTTCGCCCATGAAAAAAGGACGGCTGACCCGGCGACCTCTCCAGGAGCTCGAATCTGCCGTCCGGCTCGTCAAAGCGCAATCCGCGCCCGATGGTCTCAAAAAGTTTCATGGAGAGAGTGTAGACAGGTACCCCCTCTGCCTATTCCCTAACCGAGGAGCAAAAAGGCGTGAACGAGGTCCCCTTCCCGAAGGACGATCACCCGCTCCTCCCCCGCCCGGCCATAGACCGCCGTGATCCGCTGGCCGGGGCGGATCTCCCGGCGGTAGACCAGCGTGAGATCGTCGAAGCGGTCCATGTCCTCGTCCTCAGGCAGGGCCTCGGCGAACAGGTCCAGATACGCCACGTTGTGGACGTGATCGTTGCAGTCGATCATGGCCCTGGTCACCCGCGTCTCCGCGGTTCGCTCCGGCTCGAAGGCGGGCGCCTCCCGGGGAAAAACATAGCCTGGGAAGGCCGGATGCTCCGGTTCCGGGCCGTAGGGGTCCACGATCTCGGGGGTCATGCGCAGGATGTGGGTGTTGTGCCCGTCCAGCACCAGCCAGGATGAGGTGGCCCGTGCCGCCTCCCGTCCCTGCTCGTCCTGCAGCTGGAAGTCGCGGGTGGTCTGGAGCCGATTCCAGCCGCTGGCCCAGGTGGTGCCGTGGACGGTCTCAGAGAGCAGTGGCCGATGATCCACCCTGACCCGCCAGCCCGTCACCATCCAGGACAGGCCGCACTTCTCCCGGTCCATGAGTCCCTGCCCCACCCGGTTCCCGTGGAGGCAGGCAAGGTTCGTCAGCATGGTCACCACGCCCTTGTTGGACAGCCGAAACCCTGCCCCCGTGTCCTCCATACGCACCAGGAAATCATGTATAACCTGCATAAATATTCTCCATTATTTAATCTGTATGCATTATACTGATATCGATCGATGTCGATCAACAGCCATGTCGGATGTATGTTCAAATCCCATCCTGTTTAAAGTAGTATAGCATCATAGGAGAAACATATCAACAATTGTCAGCAACGGAATCCTGTTCTCCGTCGCGATATCAAAAGAGCGCCGCATTTTATGGCGCTCTTCGCTTCGTAATACGTTCTGTTTTCTACTTTATGATCAGTCGGTAATGCGTTTGGCAATGAGGACGAAGCGACCGTTGGTGGTGTAATGGTAGCAGGTTGACAGGACCAGCAGTTCATCGCCGTAGGTGGCTTCTACTCCGGTATCATAGCAGGACAACTCACGGGCCTGATCCATGAACTCTTCAAACTCCTCTTCCGTGTCCAGGGAGGTGTAGTTGTAATAGCGGAACCCGTTTCTTTCTCCCCTGTTCAGTACCCTCGCCTTGATCGCCATGACCACCTCATAGGTCCGCTCCTCATACAATGTGTCAAAGCTGAAGGTGGGGTGAGTCTCCCAAAAGTCGCTCTTTTCATACTTCACCAGATCAGAAAACATGGCTCCAGTGTTCATCCTGTGCCCATACACCAGATAGAAATCTCCATTGGGGTCACAGTCGGAATCCAGAAAAGGTACACCTGCATAAGAGAACTGACCATAGAAATCGTGTCCCAGATAGGCCAACGGGTTCCTGGCGTTGTACATCACCGGATAGTCGATCCTGGTATCCTCGATCGTGATCCACCCGAAAAAATCGTGATTCAGCTCGTATAGGGGCAGATACCGCTCAAGTGGAACTGGTTCATCTGGAGTTTCGTCTGTCGGCGTATCCTCCACCGGTGTCTCCGCAACCTGTGTTTCTTCTGTCGGCACCTCTGCTGCCGGCGTTTCCTCCACCGGCATTTCCCCTTCAGGTTCTTTCGGCTGTTCGCCGGAAAAATCTGCTATTTCGATCTGTATAGGTTCCGCTGGTCCGGATTCTATGGCCGTTGCTGTCGGCGTTGCTGTAGATTTCGTCGCAGTCGAAGACTGAGCAGAAGTCTCTTTCCTCGGCAGTCTCAGCGCGGCCAATTCCGAAAAAGTCTGCGCCTCCATCTTCGACTGCCGCAGCTCACGAACGAGCATCACGGCAGACACGACCAACAGCACCGCAAAGGCTACCGCCGCGATCCGAAATATCGTCACACTCTTTTTCTTTGTCTTGTCGCCCATTTTTTATCCACCCTCATAGGATGCGGGTGCGGTGTATTGCACCGCACCCGCTTTCACTCTTTATTGTTCTTCTTTCTTTTTCCGTTTGCCTGCGATCCACAGCGCGCCGCCGCAGCCTATGGCCGAAGTCAGCGTCAGGCCGCCCCACAGCAGGGTCTTCGTATTGTCGCCCGTGCCCGGCGTTTCGTCCCGCAGCGTGTTCGTGATCGTGATCTTGCCGCCGTTCGCTACGACCTTCCACTTCGTCGTGTCGGACTTGTACCCGTTCGCTTTGGTCAGCACTTCCTTCACGCTGTACGTGATCTTCTTACCGTTCTCATATACCGGCAGATCCGTCCAGGTGTAGATCCAGGACTGCTCCTTCCCAACTTCCACAGAATCGATCTCAGTGGACACACCGTCCACCGTCTTCTGCAGGTGGAACGTCGCCTGCACGTTCTTCCGCGGCTTGCCGGATTCGGAATCGTCTTTCCAGTACTTGATCGCCGTGATCTTCGTCGTCTCAGGCTCGTAGCTGTTCGTCAGCGTCGTGACCGTGCCGGCCTTATCACTGCTCTTCAGGCTGTAGCCTTCCGGCAGCTTACTTTCGTCCTCGGTCCAGGTGTAAACGATCTCCTTACCACCCGCGTACTTGTCCAGATCCTTCTTCTCGTACGTCCAGCTGTTTGCTTCGTTCAGCGTCACCGTTTCCACGGTCGTGTCCCCGGCCTTCAGCGTCACGCTGATGCTCTCGGGACGCTTGCCGTCCTGGTTCTCCGCATCATCCCAGACCTTGATGACCTTCGCGGTGGTCTTCTCGGGTTCGTAGGTATTCGTGATCGTCGTGATCAGGCCTGCCTTCTCCGAGCTCTTCAGACTGTAGCCTTCCGGCAACTTGCTCTCGTCCTCGGTCCAGGTGTACTCGATCTCCTTGCCGCCGGCGTACTTGTCCAGATCCTTCTTCTCGTACGTCCAGCTATTTGACTCGTTCAGCGTCACCGTCTCCACGGTCGTATCCCCGGCCTTCAGCGTCACACTGATACTCGCGGGACGCTTGCCGTCCTGGTTCTCCGCATCGTCCCAGACTTTGATGACTTTCGCGGTGGTCTTCTCGGGTTCGTAGGTATTCGTGATCGTTGTGATCAG
>CADCNE010000026.1:20493-34442 GCA_902802805.1 uncultured Eubacteriales bacterium | reverse complement strand
GACCATCCTCTCCGGCATCCACGCCTACTACGAGCCCGAGCAGCTTATCGGCAAGACCTGCGTGGCCATCACCAACCTGCCGCCCCGGCCCATGATGGGACTTGAATCCTGCGGGATGCTCCTCTCCGCCCTACACAAGGAGAACGGTGAGGACCGGCTGAACCTGCTGATGGTGGATCCCCACATCCCCGCCGGCGCGAAGCTGTACTGATCCATAGAGCAAACGGCGCCCCGGGTGGGTCCCGGGGCGTTTTTCTTTGCCGATGATCGGATCTGCATTTTGGCCATGTGGGTGGCATACTCCCTGAAAACTATGGTAAAGGTGAAATATACGTTCAATTCTATGTTAAACAAAACGATGATGCGGCTCATAGCCGCAATGTGCCTGCTGGCGCTGCTGCTGGCGCCGGGAACGGGTCTTGGCGATATGGAACGGACGACCGCCGATGCCATCGTGGCGCCGGGGCCCGGCAGCGGCGATGGCGGGGCCCTCTCCGAGACGGCTGTCGTTTCGGATGCGCCGCAAAGCCATTACGTCTTCCAGCCCAAGGTCTGCTCCGTCTATATGGAGGAGGTCTTCGGCAAGGACATGTGCGATGCGTGGTACAACCTCGTCGATGCGGTCATGGCGGGCGAGGACACCTTCGCCTGCAAGGATCAGCATACCTACGACTGGATGATGGGACAGTTTCCCGAGCATTGTCTGCCGATCATGAAGGAGCTGATCGATTTAGCCTGGGATCGGGAACACTCCGTGATCAACGGCGTCGCGAGCTTTACATATCTCGTCCCGCCTGAGGAAGCCAAAGCGCGGATCGAGGAATTCGGACAGCAGATCGAGGACATGCTGAACGAGATCTTTGAAGACGACTGGTCGGATTTTGAAAAAGCGCTGGCCCTGTATATCTATTTTTCCGATCACTACGTATACGACTACGAGACGTATATGAAGATGTACGAAGAGTACGTGGACTATACCTCATGCTATCGCTTCTTCCAGACCGGCATCGGGATCTGCCATGAGATCTCGTCGGCCTATTCCTATTTGCTGCTGCAGGCGGGCGTACAGGCCACCACCATGAGCGGGAACCGCGCCTACGACGAGGCCGGGCACCAGTGGAGCTTTGTGCGGATCAACGGAAAGAACTACCACATCGATCCGACGTATGCACTGGGCACCGGCGGCGACCTGTGCTATTTTATGATGACCGACGCGCAGCGCGAGGCGGAGGACTGTTACGACCCGGCCACGTTCTACGCCGTTTCCCACTATTCCCGGGAGAATCCCCATCCCGATTACACGGCGGACGACGAAACCTTCCGGCCATTGTGGGACCTGTCCTACGAGGCGTTCAACCATGAGACCCACACGGTCTGCGGTCAGAAGCAGAGCGATTACGGCGAGTGGACGAATTACACGTTCGATTATTCCGGCATGTAGGGGGTCTGTCAGAATACGTGAGAAAGCATACGGACAGGTACGGCAACAGCAAAGGCATCCGGGAAACCGGATGCCTTTTTTCGTATGTGAATGCGGATCGGAAGGCAGCGCTCAGCGCCGCAGCAGGGCTACGGCCACGTCGTTGACGTTGGTGCCCGTGGGGCCGGTCATGATGAGGCCGCCCACCTTCTCAAGGGCGTGGAAGGCATCGTTGTTTTGGAGCACGTCGTCGATGACGATATCTTGGGCGAAAAGCTCAGAGGCGGTGTCGCCGTGGTGGGATCGGGACAGGCGGGGCCGGAGGCGATCATATCGAGGGGATCGCCCAAAACGTCGGAGAGGATCACCGCCTCCACCCGGGCGGGCTCGCAGAGCTGGGCGAACCGGCCGCCCTTCACCCCGGAGAGGCGCTTGCGAATGGTGTTGATCTCGATGATGTCCGCCCCGCTGGCCAGGAGCTGGCCCGTGATGTCCTGAAGCTCTTCCGCAGACACCAGGGGTTTCTCAAAGAGGGCGCTGCCGCCGCCGGAGAGGAGGAATAGCACCGTGTCCTCGGGGGCGAGGCCGCTGACCAGGTCGAGGGCCGCTTGGGTGCCCCGGAAGGAGTTTTCATCGGGGACGGGGTGGCCAGCCTCGAAGCAAGTACAGTTGGTGATGGGACCCATGACGTGGCCGTATTTGGTCACCACCACGCCCTTTTCGATGCGGCTGCCCAAAACGTCGGATGCGGCCTTGGCCATCTGCCAGGTGGCCTTGCCCGCCGCCACCAGCAGCACCCGACCGGGGAAGGTCATTTCTTTCAGGGCACGCTGGACCGCGGCGTCCGGCATCACGGTGGCGATGGCCTCCTGCACGATCCGATCAGCATGGGCGCGTAGAGTTGTATCCATGGGGGATCTCCTTTCTATGCCTCGGGGAAGCCGGACGAGGTAACGACAGTGCCGTCGGTGAAGACGAAGAGGGCCTCAGCCTCGGGGATCGAATCGATCAGCGTCAGGCCCTTTTCCACGCCCAGCAGCAGGCAGGCGGTGGAGAGGGCGTCGCCCCAGAGGGAGCTGTCGGAGAGGATGGTGACGGCGGAGAGGCCGGTGTCCGCCGGGAAGCCGGTGAAGGGATCCAGCACGTGGTGATACCGCTGGCCGCCGTGCTCAAAGTAACGCTCGTAGGTGCCGGAGGTGACCAGGCTTTTATCCCGCAGAGCCAGGACGCGCAGCATGTCCCCCGAATCGTTCGGGCTCTGGATGCCCAGGTTGAAGGCCTTGCCCCCCGGCTTCTCGCCGATGAGCAGCAGGTTTCGGCCCAGGTCGATGACGCCGCTCTTCACGCCCCGGTCAAAGAGCAGGGTCTTGACCCTGTCCGCGATATAGCCCTTGGCGAGGGCCCCCAGGTCCACCCGCATGCCGGACCGAGCCAGATACGCCGTACCGTTGGCTTCGTCCAGAATGAGGTCGTCCATGCCCAGCAGGCCCAGGGCGGCAGAAAGCTCCTCGCCCGTGGGATAGTAGCCTCCGTTTCGGATATCCCACAGGTCGATGAGGGGGCCCACGGTCACGTCGAGGTACCCGGCCGTCTTCTCATACATCTCCTTAGCAAACAGGAGCAGCTCCATGGTGTCGGAGGAAACGGTCACAGGCTTCTGCCCCGCGGCGGCCTGTAGCCATCCAAGATCGCTGAAGGGGTCATAGGCGTCCAGGAGGCCGCTGAGCCGGCGGATCTCCTGAAAGGCCGCGTCCAGGTCCGCCTCCCTGGCCCCGTAGAGGGTCAGGGTGACCACCGTATCCAGCAGGTAGTCCGTGCGGGAAAGGGCCCCTGCCTTTGCCTGGCACCCCGGCAGAAGGGAGAGGATCAGCAACGCCGCCAGCATCCATACCGCCGTCTTTTTCATGGTCGATCCTCCCTGCCTCATTTGTGTTCAGTATACTATGATTTCGCCCGTTGCACAATATGGTCCCGGGGTGTATACTGGGGCTATGAAAAAGGTTTTGTCCCTGTTGCTCATAGTGCTGTTGCTGGTGGGTTGCGCACCCCGGCCCGCGCAGACCGAGTTTGCCCAGCTGCCGTCGGAAACGGCTACCGCCGAGCCCACCGAGGCGCCCATGGACGACAGCCTGGTGCTGCTGCCGGAGGATCCGGAGGCTAAGACGCCCGGACCGACGAACGCCCCAAAGCCCACGGCTGCGCCTACCCCTGCCCCCACCGAGTGCCCGGTCCAGTACGGCCAGGACTATGACGACAAGGACCGGGTGGCCCTGTATCTGCATCTCTATGGGGAGCTGCCGCCCCACTTCATCACCAAGAAGGAAGCCCAGGAACTGGGCTGGACCAGCGGCGAGGTGGAATATTACCGCAGCGGCGCGGCCATCGGCGGGGACTATTTCGGCAACTACGAGGGTCTGCTGCCCAAGAAGAAGGGCCGCACCTACTATGAGTGCGACATCGGCACCGTGGGCAGGAAGAGCCGGGGCGCCCAGCGCATCATCTTCTCCAGCGACGGCCTCATCTACTACACCGACGACCACTTGGACGCTCTTCACGATTGCCTGACGGACATCGGCTCCCCCACCCGGCTCCTGCTCACCGGGACGTCTGCCCCCTGTGCCCGGCGGTTTTTGCCCGTCATCCGGGATGCGGCCAAATGCAACAAGCATTTGAGCGTTGAGGTGTACGAGCAGTAACAGTAGTTGTTTTGCGGAGGATTTTCATGAAAAACATGAAATCCTCTGTTTTCTTTTTGGAAAGTATCTGCTATACTGATTAGGTTGTGAATTCGAGCGTCAAGGGAAGGAGAACCCTATGAACTACACCGAAGCCGTGGCCGCCGCGCTCAGTGAACTGGTGGGCCTGGATCAGAAGGAGCTTTTGAGCTTGCTGGAGACGCCCAAGAACGCCAGCATGGGGGATATCGCCTTCCCCTGCTTCAAGCTCTCCAAGGTCCTGAGAAAGGCCCCCAACGCCATCGCCGCGGAGCTGAAGGAGAAGCTCAGCCTGCCCGCGGGCATC
Organism: uncultured Eubacteriales bacterium; assembly: GCA_902802805.1. GTDB lineage: Bacteria > Bacillota > Clostridia > Christensenellales > CAG-138 > RUG472. The sequence goes on along the minus strand of CADCNE010000026.1, from coordinate 30,001 downwards.
GAGAAGGCGGAGGCCGTGGGGCCGTACCTCAACTTTTTCATTGAGAAGGGGCAGCAGGCCCAGATGGTCCTTACGAAGGTGCTGGACGCGGGCAAGGCCTACGGCTCTTCCGACGAGGGCCGGGGCCGGCACGTGGTGCTGGACTATTCCTCCATCAACATCGCCAAGCCCTTCGGCTTCCACCACCTGCCCAGCACCGCCATCGGCAGCTCGCTGTATCGCATTTACAGGCATCTTGGGTATGAACCCGTGGGCGTCAATCACCTGGGGGACTGGGGCACCCAGTTCGGGAAGATGATCGTGGCCTATAAACAGTGGGGCACGAAGCCCGTGGATCAGTACGGCATCCGGGAGCTGGTGGACCTGTACGTCCGCTACCATCAGGAGGTGGAGGCCCATCCCGAGATGGACGACGAGGCCCGCGCCTGGTTCCACCGGATCGAGACCGGGGATGAGGAGGCCGTGTCCCTCTGGAAGCAGATGAAGGACGCCACCATCCGGGAGGTCAAGAAGACCTACGAGCGCATGGGCGTCCAGTTCGACAGCTGGGCCGGGGAGTCCTTCTACGAGGACAAGATGGAGCCCATCATCGACGAGCTCCGGGAGAAGGGCATCAGCAAGGTGGATAACGGCGCCACCATCGTGGACCTCTCCGAATGGAACATGCCCCCCTGCATCATCTTGAAGAGCGACGGCAGCACCATCTACGCCACCAGGGACCTGGCCGCCGCCTGCTACCGGAAGGAGACCTACGACTTTGCCAAGCTCCTGTACGTGGTGGCCTACCAGCAGGACCTGCACTTCAAGCAGATCTTTAAGGTCCTGGAGCTCATGGGCCGGGACTGGGTCAGGGACTGCGTCCACGTGAACTTCGGCATGGTGAGCATGGAGGGCGGCGCTTTCCACACCCGGGAGGGGAAGGTGCTGTATCTCGACGACGTCCTCGACGCGGCCGTGGAGAAGACCTATGAGATCATCTGCGAGAAGAGCCCTGATCTCTCGGACAAGCGGTCCGCGGCGGAGGCCGTGGGCGTGGGCGCTGTCATATGGGGCGCCCTCTACAACTCCCGGATCAAGGACGTGGTCTTCAGCTACGACAAGGTGCTGAACTTCGACGGGGAAACGGGCCCCTACGCCCAGTATACCCACGCCCGGTGCTGCTCCGTGCTGAGGAAGGCGGGCGGGTACGACCGGGCCAAGCTGGACGCGTCGGTGCTCTCCGACCCCTATTCCCTGGCGCTGTTGAAGGCCATCGACGCCTTCCCCGCCGCCGTGAAGGCCGCCGGGGAGAAGTATGAACCCTACCTCGTCGCCCGGGCGGTCATGGCCGTGTGTACCGCCATGAACAAGTTTTACTACGAGATCCGCATCATGGCGGAGGATGAGAAGGAGCGAACGGCGCGCCTGGCCCTCACCGACGCCGCGCGGCTGACCATTGAGATCGGATTAAATCTGCTGGGCATCCAGGCCCCGGAAAGGATGTAAACTATGATAGACATGAAGCTTATTCGCACCGACCCCGATCTGGTGCGGGAGAACATCAAAAAGAAGTTCCAGGACGAGAAGCTCCCCCTGGTGGACGAGGTCATCGCCCTCGACCAGGCGTATCGGGAGACCAACACTCGGTGCGACGCCCTGAAGAACCAGCGGAACGTGACCAGCAAGAAGATCGGCATGCTCATGGGTCAGGGCAAGCGGGACGAGGCGGAGGCTCCCCCAGATCATCGACCCCTCTGTGCCCATCGGCCGGGACGATTCCGAGAACGTGGAGATCGAGCGCTTCGGTGAGCCGGTGGTGCCGGACTTCCCCATCCCCTATCACACGGACATCATGGAGCGCCTGAACGGCATCGAGCTGGACGTAGCCAGGGACAACATCGCCGGCAACGGGTTCTACTATCTCAAGGGCGACATCGCCCGGCTCCACTCCGCCGTGCTCTCCTACGCCCGGGACTTCATGATCGACCGGGGCTACACCTACTACATCCCGCCGTTCATGATCCATTCCAGCGTGGTGAACGGAGTCATGTCCTTCGCGGAGATGGAGAACATGATGTACAAGATCGAGGGCGAGGACCTGTACCTCATCGGCACCAGCGAGCACTCCATGATCGGCAAGTTCATCGGCACGTTCCTCGATGAGGACAGCCTCCCCCAGCGGCTCACCAGCTACAGCCCCTGCTTCCGCAAGGAAGTGGGCGCCCACGGCATCGAGGAGCGAGGCGTGTACCGCATCCATCAGTTCGAGAAGCAGGAGATGATCATCGTCTGCAAGCCCGAGGAGAGCCCTGAAATGTTCGACGAGCTCTGGCGGAACACAGTGGACTTCTTCCGCTCGTTGGAGATCCCCGTGCGGACGCTGGAGTGCTGCTCCGGCGACCTGGCCGACCTGAAGGTGAAGAGCCTCGATGTAGAGGCCTGGTCCCCCCGGCAGCAGAAGTATTTCGAGGTGGGCAGCTGCTCCAATCTGGGCGACGCTCAGGCAAGGCGGCTGGGCATCCGGATCAAGAACAAGCAGAAGGGGAACTACTTCGCCCACACGCTCAACAACACCGTGGTGGCTCCGCCCCGGATGCTGATCGCGTTCCTGGAGAACCACCTGCAGGCCGACGGCACCGTGACCGTACCGGAGGTTTTGAGACCGTATATGGGTGGAAAGGACCATTTAGGGTGATCAACCTTTCTTTTGCCGCTTTTTCTTTTCAGTGAAAAGAAAAAGCGGCAAAAAAGAAAAGCTCAAGAGGATATCTTGGGTTTCACAGCAAAAGTATCATATCTTCTTAAAGTTCTTTTGGGTCCCTTTTCTTTCAAGAAAAGGGACATATTTTATTTCATTCCGCTCATAAGCTGTGACGATAAGAAACCCTACGGGAGGTCATAGCCATGGATGTGGAAAAGGTCAGTTTCAACGTGGATACCCTGTGCATGCGGCTGGAGGAGCAGGTGCCCATCGAGAGCGCCATCCCCCTGCCCCAAGGGCGGACCGCCGGGAGCGTGCTGTCGGTGACGCCCCAGCTGCAGATACGGGAGGTGCGGGTCAGCGAGACCGGCGTTCGGCTCTCGGGCCAGCTGCAGCTCCACCTCATCGCGGAGACCGGGGAGCGGGTGCTCTTCTCCTTCGACGCGGCGGCGGAGTTCACCCACCTCATCAGCGCCAGGATCGGTTCGGACGGGCTGCAGCCCCGGATCTACGGGCAGCTGTTGAAATGCGCCTGCCACCGGGAGGACGACGGGCTACGGCTCAGCGCGGTACTGGACCTGAAGGTATGGTTGTTGCAGCCCCGGGAGATCGGCGCCGTGTCTGCCATCCGGGGCGCGGTGGGCCTCGAAAGCCGGGAGGAGAGCATTTTGACCCGGCGACGGTCCCTGCAGGGGGCCAAAGCCCTGCAGGTGCGGGATGAGCTGGGCGTGGAAGCGGGTACCAACGTGTTGGAAGCTAAGGGCACGGTCCGCATCCTCAGCGCCCGACCCACCGGCGAGGGCATGGCCCTGGAGGGGGAGCTGTTCTCCTCGCTGGTGCTCCTCGACCCGGAGGGACGGCTGAAGGAGATGACCGTCCGGACCCCTTTCACGGATACGGTGAAGCTGGAGGGGCCGGCGAGCGGCGGCGCTGCCCTGAATGCGGAGCTCACGTCCCTTACCGCCCGGACCGACGGGGAAGCGCTGTTTTTGAACGGGGACGTGTCCCTGTCCGCTTACGGCGGCGTGGAGAGCCGGATGCGGGTCCTCTCTGATGCCTATGACGAGGGCGGCACCTTCCTCTGCCATCGGGAGGAGGCTGCGGGACTCATGTATCTTGGTCCCGTGGTGAAGGAGGACACGGTGGAGGGGCCGCTCACGGTGCCCAACCATATGCCGGAGGTCCAGCAGGTCCTCTTTAGCCGCACCCTGCCCGCACTTACGAGCCTTACGCCCGGGGAGAACGGGACGATTCTTGATGGCGTGGTCCTGGTGACCACGGTATACCGGTGCGACAGCGGGCTGCTGCACAGCTTCACGGGGGAAGTGCCCTTCTCCCTCGCCCTGCCCGGCCCGGGCGCGCTGACGCTGCCCCTTTCCGCGGCGGCCTTCTCTTCAGTCACAGGGCGGGGCCGGGTGCTCCAGGGGCGGGTGGAGCTGCTCTTCTGGGGGGAGCAGTACGCCGAGAACCGGATCGGCTACACCGACGACCTGCTGGCCGGTCCCGGCACCCAGCCGGGCCGGGGCATCCTCATCTACGCCCCGGACCCCCAGGAGAACCTGTTCACCGTGGGCAAGCGGTTCGGCATCCCTCAGCGCCGGCTCCGGGAGCTGAACGGGGACCTCTCCGAGCCCTTCTCCGGGGCGGAGCGGATACTCATCATCAAATAGAAAACGACAGCCGACCCGTGTGGGCCGGCTGTCTTGTCATCTTGGTTTTCGCATCATTTCGTCTTGAGGAGCACGGCCGTCTTGGCGGGCACGGTGAGGGTGCCGGTGAAATCGCCGTCAGCGCCCCAAAGGGCCGTCCAATCGCCGGCGGGCAGGGTGACGGTCATGGGCGCATCGGCGGGATTGGCCACGAGATAGCCGACGACCTTGCCGTCCTCGGTATAGGTGGCGGCGATGGCGTTGCCCTCCAGGAGCTCGCCGGTCACGTCGCTGTTGTAGAGCCAGGGATTGGCCTTTCTAAGGGCGATGAGCTCCCGGTAGGTGAGCATCATGTTATAGGCATCGCTCCCCTCGGTGAGGGCCTCCCAGTCGATGTTGTTGACGGCGTCGGAGGCGTTGTAGCTGTTCTCGTTGCCGCCCTTGGTGCGGAGCATCTCCTCCCCCGCCAGGAAGAAGGGGGTGCCCTTGCTGAACAGCACCAGGGACGCGCCCAGCCGGTTCATCTCAAGGCGCTGCGCGTCGGTGGTCTTGGGGTCGGCGTTCTTGAGGATGTCCCACAGGGTCCGGTTGTCGTGGGAGGACATGTAGTTGATCATGAGGGCGTCGTCCACCTTCCAGCTGGCCCCGGTGTGGTTGCCGCCGGTGACGCCGAAGAGGACCTGGTTGGCGGTGTTCTTGGTCACGTTGCCGCTGATCCAGCCCTTGGCCTTGGCGTCGAAGACGCTGCCCTTGAGGCCGTCGCGGATGGCATCGTTGAACACGGCCACGGCGCCGATGGCCCCCTCGCTGGCCTTGACGTTGCGGATGTTGGCCTGGGTAGCCTGCTTCTTCTCGCTGAGAGGAGACGTGCCGCCCAGCCACCCCTCGCCGTAGAGGATGGCCTGGGGGTCATTCTTGTGCACCGCCTTCTCGATCTCGTGCATAGTGTCCGTGTCGTGGAGGCCCATGAGGTCGAAGCGGAAGCCGTCGATGTGGTACTCCGTCTGCCAGTAGGTGACGGAATCCACCATGTACTTGCGGAACATGCGGCGCTCGGAGGCGGTCTCGTTGCCGCAGCCGGAGCCGTTGGAGCTGTCGCCGGACTTGGTGTAGCGGTAGTAGTAATAGGGCACGATGCGGTTCAGGTTGGAATCCTGGGAGAAGGTGTGGTTGTACACCACGTCCATGACCACGGCGAGACCGTTCGCATGGAGGGCCTGGACCATCTGCTTGAACTCGTTCACCCGGACCTCCCCGTGGTAGGGGTCGGTGGAGTAGCTGCCCTCGGGGGCGTTGTAGTTCTTCGGGTCGTAGCCCCAGTTGAACTGGGGCTGATCCAGCTTGTCCTCCTGCACGGTGGCGTAGTCGTAGACCGGCTGCAGGTGCACGTGGGTCACGCCCAGAGCCTTCACATAGTCCACGCCCACGGGCTGGCCGGCACCATTGGTGAGGCCAGTCTCCGTGAAGGCCAGGTACTTGCCGGGGTACTTCGATGACGCGATCTTGTTGGAGAAGTCGCGGACGTGGACCTCCCAGATAATTGCGTCCCGATAGGAGGTGAGGCCGGCGTCGAAGGTCTCCTCACGGAAGCCCTCGGGGTCCGTGGTGGCAAGGTCGATGACCATGCCCCTGTCCCCGTTGACGCCCACCGCCCGGGCGTAGGGGTCTACGGCCTCCTGGGTGCCCACCGCCGTGGTGACGGTGTAGGTGTAGTAGATGCCGTGGCCGCAAGCGTAATCCGCGGCCCAGACGCCCTGAGCCTTCTTCTCCATGTCCACGGTGGCGAAGGCCGTGCCGCCGTCGCCCGCTTCGAAGAGGTTCAGGACCACCTTGCTGGCCGTGGGGGCCCAGACCTTGAAGGTGGTGTGGTCGCCCTGGATGACGGCGCCGAGGTCGTCCCCCGCGTAGGTGTACTTGGCCTCAAAGGCGGGGCTGTCGAAGATGGTCGTGGGCACCGCCACCTTCTCGCCGTAGCCCTGGATGGAGACGGTGATGGTGGCTGTGATGTCCAGATTCTCCTTGGTGGTGATGACGCCGGTGATCACGTTGTTGTTGAGGCTGGAGAGCTTCTCGATGGCCACGGGCTGGCCGTCGACCTTCACCGCCACGTCGTCCAAGGAGGCGATGCGGGCCGCCGGTTCGATGTTGTACTTGATCTGGTTCTCCGCCACGATGGCCGCGAACTTGAAGTTCTTTTTCTGCGTCAAAGTCATGCCGCCGTCCTCGCTGTAATAGATGGTCTCCTCGCCGGATTTCAAAAAGACGGACAGATCGCCGCCGGTCATGGGCACGAACCGATCCCCGTCAAAGTCCTTGTTGGCCGTGCCCCAGCTGGCGCTGCCAAGCTCCGTGACGCCGGTGCGGACGATGAAGCCCACTTCCTCCACGTCCTCGGGCACGTTGACCACCACCTTCGCCCCGTAGTCGCAGGGGTGCATGGGGTAGCTCTTGCCGTCCTTGCCCTTGAACCAGATCCACATGTCGCTGGTGTCAAAGTCGATATCCTTCTTGGTCCAGTAGAGGGAGAGCTGGACGCAGCCCGGCTCCCGTTCGAGCTCATATTGGGCAGGCGCCGGCTCCGCCGTGGGCGCGGCCGTGGGCTCCGGCGCGGGGGCCTCCGTGGCGGGAGCCTGGGTGGGATCCGCCTTGGCGGACTGAGCCGGGGCGGCGCAGGCCGTCAAAAGCATCAGGGCCGCCAGCAGCAGAGCAAAGATGTGCTTTCTCATGGTTCCTCTCCTTTTTTGGATATTGGGATCATATATAGTTTACCACCAGACGGTCGGAAAATCAATACAAAACCTTGCGGCGGGACCAGACTTCGATGCAGACCGTGACCGCCAGGGCGAGGATCAGGGAGGCGGCGATGGCGGGCCGGGAGTAGCGGCGGCTGTAATAGACCCCGGAGGTCCCCACCGCCGGCTCCGCCACGGGATCGAAGGGGATGCCGGTCTCGGCGCAGAGCTGTTTGATGTTCAAAAAGTGGATGGTGGGCACGCCCAGGCTCAGATACCGTTCAATGAGGCCGCTTTTTGCCGTGATGCGCGGGTCGCTTTCCGGCAGAAGCCCCTGGCCGAAGCTCAGCGAGGCGTCGTTGACGCCCATGCCCAGGATGTTCCCGCCCACGTTGACGAAAGCGGCGACGTCCCCCAGGCGCTCCATGCGGTCCAGCACGTCCGCCTCGTACCCCTCCTCATACCAGGTGATGGTCAGACCCTGGTCGGCAAGGCGCTCCTGCATGGCCTCCACGGCGGCCATGTCCTTCTCGTCCTCCAGAGCATAGGCCATCATGTTCTTGCCCGCGTCGCCGCCGCCGCCCATGGTGATGAGGTCCGGCAGGGTGGAAAGGAGGCCCGCCTCATGGGCGGTGAGGATCATCTCGGGCAGCACGTAGCCGGGCAAATTGGCCCCATAGTTGGACGCGCCGATGGACACGCTGTAGGTGATCTTGAGGCCCATGACTTCCGCCGCGCACAGGACCCCCAAGTCGATGCCCGGGAAGGAGGCGGAGAAGCAGGCCCCGATCCGATCCCCCTTCTGCACCCCGGCTTCATGTAGCAAGCGGACGGCCAGGGCGGCGAAGTCCGAGAGCTGGGCGGTGCGCTTGACCTCCTCGGTGCTCAGCGACGTGGTGATGGGCGAGACCTGGACGCCCATGAGGCCCAGGCCCAGACGGTCCTCGTCGGAAAGAGCATAGCCCCTGCGAAGGCGCTCTGCCCGGATCGCGGCCACCGCCTGCCGCTGCAGGTCTGCGGCGGCCTCCATCTCGTCCGCATAGGGGAGCCGGGCCCGGCGGCCGATGAGATAGATGATGAGCACGGCCACTCCGAGCAGCAGGGCCACCAGGCCGTGGAGGGTCAGTCTGCGCTTCTTCATAGCATGCCCACCCATAGCAAGCATAGGGCGCACAGGGCCGTCACCGACAGCAGGGAGATACCAGTCTTGACGAAGCCCTGACGCTGCAGGTCCCGCACCAGCAGAGCCGGGACCAGGTAGCCGATGACCCGAATGCCGAAGGGCAGCACCCCCGTGAGGCCGATGAGCCAGGTGAGGGCGAAGCTCAGCGCCACGTTCACGGCAAAGAGCCGCCGCCCATAGAGGATGAGATAGCGGCTGAGGAGCCTATCGAGACCGTAGACCCCCAACACGATCAGCAGGCTGTAGGCGATGCGCCAGGGGTCCGTGAGGCTCAACGCGAAGTACACCGGGGCCACCAGGCCGCCGGTACTGAGGCCCGTGATCTCGGAATAGAGGACGGTCAGGAGCACGCCCACGATGACGATCTTGCTATACATGCTCTCCCTCGCCTCCTCTCACCGGCAGCTCCTTCAGTTCGTTTTTGGCCCGCTCCATAAGGCGCATGCCCTCGTTTTTGATGTTGCCCACCGCCAGGATAAGGCGGGGCCTGTCGCTGTCAAAGGGTATCTCCTCTGCCGCCCTGAACCCTCGGACCGTGGCCCTCGGCGCTGCCCGGCGGCACTGACGGGACAATGCCCGCTGCTCGTCCCCCAGGAGCCAGATCTCCTTAGGCTCCATCTCCCGGCACAGTCGCACCATGTCCAGGGCTCGGGCGGGCCGGTCGGCCCGGTTGTTGATGAGGAGGATGAGCTCCTCCTCCCCCGCCCCCCGGGTACGCTCGTAGATCATCTTCGTAGAGCTCACGTCGTTGGCGGAGAGGGCGTTGACGAAGGTCAAATTTTCACCCCCGAACACGGACAGGGCGAAGGGGTCCCGAACGAAGCTCTTCACACCCTCCCAGGCGGTGAGCCGGTCCACCCCCAGCCCCGCGCAGACGTCCAGGGCCAGAGCCACGTTTTCGGGGAAGTCCAGGTCCATGGCACCGGGGATGTCCGCCAGGGAGGCGGGATCGGAAATGGTCAACGTGCTGCGGAGCTTCTGGGCCCGGGCGTTCATCTGCTGGGGAAAGTCCCGCTCCGCGGTGAAGATGAGGCCGTTCTCGGGCAGCATCTCCATGAGGCAATCCAGAATCTCCTCCCGGGTGTCCCCCATGACGTCCATGTGATCGAGACGGGCGTTGGTGATGACGCCCACGTCACATCGAAGCATGTCCCGCCCCGACACCCGCTGATACTCGGGCTGGAGAGCCATGCACTCGATGACCAGCACGTCCGCTTTTTCTTTTGCTGCTTTATGCAGATAAGTTACCTGCTCCCGGATGTTC
>CADCNE010000026.1:0-20371 GCA_902802805.1 uncultured Eubacteriales bacterium | reverse complement strand
CAATGGCCCCCGGCAGTGAGGCCCGCGGCGATCATGCGGGTCACGGTGGACTTGCCCCGGGTGCCGTTCACGTAGACTACGTGCTGAAGGGCTTTCCTGTCCTGATGCGCCGTCACAGCCTCCCACACCAAACGCAGAAGCAGCAGGGCTGACAGTATGAGGATGAGGAGTTCCGTTCTGTCCATAGTCCCATTGTAGTCTTCCCGCCGCCCCCTGTCCAGTTTTTCTTGACGGCACTGCAAAGAAAAGGACGGCGGAAGGACCGCCGCCCCTAACGCCAGGCAAGGTCATTCGTCCCCGTCGTCGTCCTCGGGTCCCTCGGCCTCCTCCGCCTCCTGCTCCGCCTGCTGCTGGCGCTCCATTTCCTGCATGTAGAGGAAATAGCCCAGGTCCTCCATGGTCAGCTTGTCCATCGCGATACCTCCGTCGTTTTTTCCAGTATATCACAAAAGGCAGAGGAAAGCCTCTGCCTTTTCAAACATTTGTTCGTTGTCAATAGCACGGATAGAGGGTCATGCCCACCAGGACCGTGATGACGCCCATAAGGAGGGCCGGGAGCCAGCCCATCCTGACCAGGGCCTTCTGGTCGTAGCCGCCGGCGCCCATCATCATGGGGACCACGGAGGTGGCCACGGGGGTCATGACGGAGCACATGGAGCCGATGTAACACATCTCCATGAGGCCCCGGGGATCGCACTTCAACGACATGGAGGTGAGGATCACCAGGGGGATGAGGATCTTGCTGACCGCCCGGTTGTAGAGGAGGGAGGTCATGACGAAGGCCGCCAGGAAGAAGACCGCGCCCAGGACGTAGCTATTTTGGACCCCGCCCAGAAGGCCCGCTACCGCGTCGCCGACGAGCTCGCCGGCGCCGGTATTGGCAAAGGCGCTGCCCAGGGTGACCACGCCCACGTAGAGCATGATGATGTCCAGGCACATGCTGTTGATGGCCTCCTTCTCACTGAGGACCCCGGAGAGCACCAGGAAGGCTGCGCCGCAGGCGGGGATGATCCAGGAGGGCAGGCCGAAGGACTGGCAGATGAGGCAAACGATGACGCCGAAGAAGACCACGTAGCCGATGACCTCCCGCACGGGCGACAGGGGCTCCCGCTGGGCTTTCTTCCGGGCCTCCACCATGCTGATGGGCACGATGGGCTGGTCCGGGGCGAACTTCGGCGCGAAGAAGATGGCCCAGATGAGGACAAAAGCCGCCACGAAGACCTTGATGTTCATCTGGGTGAACATGGTGAACTGGTAGTCCGTGATGCCGTACTCGACGAGGTAGCCGTTGTCCTCGATGAAGGTGGCGGCGTAGGGGCCGATGGGCATGATGGTGAAGGAGGTGGCCACGGTGACGAGGCCGATGGAGTACATCATCTTGGAGGGGCTCACCTTCATCTCCTCGCACATGGCGATGACCAGGGGGCACACCAGGGCAAAGAGGGCCGTGATGCTGGGGATGAACTGGCCCAAAATGAAGGTGACCAGCACGTACCCCGCCAGGACCTTGGTGAAGGAGCCCTTGGAGACCCGGTAGACGAGCTTACTGATCTTCTCCACCATCTGGGTCCGGCCGAGGCCCGCGGCGATGATGAACATGGAGATCATGGTGATGACCGTGTTGCTGCCCATGTTCCCGAGGGCGGTCTTGGAGTCCACGCAGCCCGTGACCACCAGGATGAGCATCCCCAGGATGGACGTGAGGGCCATGGGGAGCTTATGGAGGGAGAAGCTGACGATCATGAACAGGAACACGCCCAGGGTGATGATCATATGTGCATCCATGATTTTATACTTCCTTGTGGATTTATGAAAGGGGCCTACCGAAAGGCTGTCTTCCGGCAGGCCCGGGGGTATTGGATTTACGGATATTTAGGCGTCCTTCTCGAAGACCATCTCTACGCTGTCCCCCTCGGTGACCAGGGTCAGAGTGGTGCCGTCGTAGATCAGGGTGAAGATCTCGGAACCCACGGCGGACAGGGCGACCGTGCCGTCCTCCTTGACCGCCCAATCGAGATCGATGGGCTCGTCGCCGCTGGTCAGGACGGCCTTGCCGTCCGCCTTCAGCTCGAGAGACATGGTGGTGCCCATGGAGGACGCGGGGATCTCCATGCCCATGGCCCGGGCCTTGGTGAAGGTCCAGGTGCCCACGAGCCCGTCCGATTCGGACGGGGCCGGTCCCACGATGGGGTTCTCCGGTCCCACGCCGCCCAGCAGGGCTTCCACCTCCGCGGCGGGGGCGAACTCGATGGACTCGCCCTCCACGGTCAGCAGGATGTGGTCCCCCACCCAGGTGAAGGGAACGCTCTCGCCCTCGTAGGTGAGATAGCCGTCAGTCCAGTTGAAGTCGGCGGCGCTGTCAGTGTCCATGATCTGGATATGGCCGGTGCCGTCGGCGCGAAGCTCCAGATAGATCTCCCGGGGGTCCATGCCCATGGCTTTCAGAAGGGGGATGAGATCCATGGCCTGGCCGTCGGTGGTCATCCGATAACCGTAGTACAGCCCACCTTCCCCGGCGGGCTGGGCCGCCGCCGCCTGGCGCTGCAGGACCACGTCTCCCGCCCCCTCGAGGCTCACGGTGACCGCGTCGTTGGCAAACTCCGCGCCGCTCAGGTAGCTGTCGAACAGGACGTAGCAGGTGTTCTCCGTCACGCTGTCCATGCCCGGCCAATAGGGCAGCAGGGAGCCCCAGAAGACCGGTCTCTCGCCGTCCGCATCCGTGTAGACGCCCTGGCCGTCGGCGGCCAGGATGAGCTTGCGCCCGTCCTCAGCAAGGTAGGTGCCGGCGAAGGCGGTGTTCTCCCCGTCGCCCATGGCATAGTCGTCTCCTTCGCCCGCATAGCGGAGCATCCGGACGGCGCCGTCATAGGTGAAGACGACGGTGTGGCCCATCATGGCGAAGGGCACGGCCTCCCGCTCGATCTCCAGGCTGGTCTCGGTCCAGAGGACGCCGTTGGCCATATACTGCCCATCATTGCTGTAGTTCAGGACGCCGCCGCCCCGTTCGTCCAGGTATAACACGTCCGTGCCGCCCTCGACGATATACAGGCCCGGCTGCAGCGTGTCCTCGCCCTCCGCGAAGGCGGGCAGCGCCACCAGCAGCACCAGAGCCGCCAGCAGGATCGAAATGGTGCGTTTCATACTGTACCTCCCATGTATACCTTTGATTTGATACTATCTTCCCCGGAAACGGTTGTCAAGAGCTGCGCCCCGATTCTCACAGGAACGCCTCAATTTCGCCTAAAACGGCTTTCTGAGGGCGATCTGCGCCTCCGGCACCACGCCGAAGCGGGCGGCGTAGGCAAGGGCCGTTTTGAGCTGCTCCGGGTGGGCCACGTCGTTGGGATCGTGGGCGTCGCAACCCAAGACCGCCCGGCACCCAAGAGCCCTGACGATGGGCCAGAACCGGTCGTTAGGGTAGCAGCGGCCGATCCGAAGGCCCAGGACGTTGATCTCCAGGGGGATATCCAGCGCCTTGGCGCGCCGGCAGAGCCGGGTCATCTCCTCTGCGTACACCTCGTCGGGCCCCGCGAAGTAGAACAGGTCCGGATGGGCCACATAGGTGAAGGCCCCGGTCTCCATGCCTTTGACGACCATGTCCACGTACCGGGTCAGGGCGGCCCGGTCCTGGGCCATGGAGGGGTTGTAGACGGTCTCCCGGCTGTCGTTGAAGTGCTGGGCCAGCAGCAGATAGTCCACGGGATAGGGGGCGATCATATGCAGCATGGAGCCGAACAGGTCCGGGTAGTATTCCGCCTCGAAGCCCAGGCGGATGTCGATGCTCCTTTTATACTCGTCCCGCAGGGCGAGGACGCTCTCCACATAGTCGTCCAGCAGCCGGCGGGGGACGCGGAACCCGGACTCATGGCCGTCGGGAAAGGGCATGGGTATATGGTCCGAAAAGCCCAGCACCTGCAGCCCCCGTTCGATGGCTGTTTCCACATACGCCCGGTCCTCCCCTTTGGCGTGGCCGCAGCGGAAGGTGTGGGTGTGATAGTTGGCGATCATAGGCGCTCCTTCACGTTTCATTCCTGCCTATTATAGCAGGTCCCCCCAAAAGCGCAAGAAGGAGCGAACGGCGTTCAAAGATCCTTCCGCTCGGTCGCTGCGTTCCCTCGGTCAGGATGACAAAGGGGGGCGCGGTTCAGGAGGACACGAGAAGGGGCAGGCGCAACTTCTTTGGGCAAAAGTGAAAGTGTTTCTTGCGATATGCGGAATATCATGGTATCATGTGTTATTCTTTGATATTGGGAGGTAGCGTATGCAGCAGCTTTTGGTTCGGCCCCAGGATATGAAGAGGATCGATTCCCCCGCCCTCGCACAGGCGTATATCGACGAGCAGGTGGCCGCCATACAAGAACAGGTGGGCGACGGCAAGGTGCTTTTGGCCCTGTCCGGCGGCGTGGATTCCTCCGTGGTGGCGGCGCTCCTCATCAAGGCCATCGGTGATCGGCTGGTGGCGGTGCACGTGAACCACGGCCTCCTCCGCAAGGGCGAGCCCGAGCAGGTCATCGAGGTGTTCCGGAACCAGATGCACGCCAATCTGATCTATGTGGACGCGGTGGACCGGTTCCTCGACAAGCTGGCGGGCGTGAAGGACCCCGAGACCAAGCGGAAGATCATCGGCAAGGAGTTCATCGACGTGTTCGCCGAGGAGGCCCGGAAGCTCGAAGGCATCCGGTTCCTGGCCCAGGGCACCATCTGGCCCGACATTCTGGAGAGCGAGGCGGGCATCAAGGCCCACCACAACGCCGGCGGCCTCCCCGAAGACCTGAGCTTTGAGCTGGTGGAGCCCGTCCGCATCCTCTTCAAGGACGAGGTGCGCATGGTGGGCAAGACGTTGGGGCTCCCCGATTCCATGGTCTACCGGCAGCCCTTCCCCGGCCCCGGCCTGGGCGTGCGGTGCGTGGGCGCCATCACCAGGGACCGGCTGGAAGCCGTGCGGGAAAGCGACGCGATCCTTCGGGAGGAGTTCGCCGCGGCGGGCCTTCAGGGCAAGGTGTGGCAGTACTTCACCGTGGTCCCCGACATGAAGAGCACGGGCATCAAGAACGGCAAGCGGACCGACGACTGGATGGTCATCATCCGGGCGGTGAACTCCGTGGACGCCACCTCCGCCACCATCGAGGAGGTGCCCTATCCCCTCCTGCTCAAGATCCGGGACCGGATTTTCGCCGAGGTCAAGGGCGTGAACCGGGTGCTCTACGACCTTAGCAGCAAGCCCCTCGCCACCATCGAGTACGAATGAGGTACAGCAACAGCAAAGAGCTGTCTGATCGGAAGCGGTCAGACAGCTCTTTTTTGTTTGTGCGAGAAGGTTTACAGATACACCTCCGCCTCCACGAAGAGGCGGTCCTTTTTGGAGCGGCCGCCCAGGGCCTTCACCTGGCCCTTGCCGCGGCCGCGAAGGGAGATCACGTCCCCCGGCTCCACGGGGGCGTCGGTCCTGTCGCAGAGGTCATAGTTGAGGCTCACCAGGCCCATGCGGATCTGCTCCGCCGCGGCCGGGCGGCTGAGGCCGAAGAGGGACCCCGTCACCGCGTCCAGGCGCAGGCTCTTCACCGTGAAGGAGAGGTCCTTCACCCTGCGGACGGGCGGGGGCACGTCCTCGAGGGCGCAGGGGGCCACGGTCACGCCGCAGCGGCCCACCTTGGCAAGCTCGTCCCGGAGCAGGGGCTCCACCGTGTTGAGGCAGAAGACGCAGGCGGTCTCGTCCTCGATGCGGATATCTCCCAGAGACTCCCGCGTGATGCCGAGGCCCAGGATGGCCCCCAGGTAGTCCCGATGGCCGGGAGCGCCGAAGTGGGCCTCGATCCGCACCGCCCGGATATGCTCGGAGATATCCACCTCCTCCGGCCCCATGAACTCGGGCAGGAAGAAGGCCACCTGTCGCTCGCAGTCCGGCCCTCCGCCGGTGAGCAGCATGTCGTCCCCATGATAATACTGTTGCAAAGCGTACTGCTCCGCCGGGGTCAGAAAGGCTGTGCGGGTCACGATGCCCCGCCTCTCGGCGCGGGAGGCAAGGTCGTCTATGCGCTTGTAAAACTCGCTGTTTTCCATCCTGTCACTTGCTCCGCGCCATGGCTTCGGCGATCCGCGCCCTGACCTGGTCCACCTCGGCGATGAACTCCTTGGAGGACGTGCGCAGGACCCCGGAGCGCAGGGCCCCCAGCCGCACCAGGGAATCGGAGGTCACCACCCGGACGGCCTCGTTTTTGCCGATCTCATCCACCAGCCGCTCGATGTACATGTCCGCGGTCTCGTTCTCCTTCGTGTACACGATGTGGAGCGGCCCCTCGGTGTACTTGGCCCCCACGCCGCCGGGCACCCGGTAGGCGTCGAAGACCAGCACCACCTCGGACCCCGTGTAGCTCTGGTAGTTGATGAGGGCGTCGATGAGCTTGGAGCGCCCGAGGTCCAGATTCTCCGCCGCCAGGGCCTTCAATTCCTCCCAGGCGAAGATCAGGTTGTAGCCGTCCACGATGATCCGCTCCGTGGCCTTCGGCGCGGGGGGCGGCGGCTCCGGGGCGCTGACCGTGCGGGGCGGGATGTACAGATTTTGGCGGACGGGGCCGAATTCCCGCTCCATGATGGCCGCCAGCTCCTTCTCGTCGATGTCGAGATTCCCCCGGCGGAGCCTGGGCTGTGGCTCCGAAGAGGGCGACGCCTTCCCGAAGCCGGTGTCCAGGTGCATGTACTCCCCCACGTCCCGCCACTTGATGATGATCCCGGCCCCGTGGGCGCAGAAGACGCTGTCCGGGGTGTTCTCAAGGTCCGCCTCCGGGTCATAGGCCCGCTCGGCGATGACGGCCTCGGCGTTCTGGCAGGGCTGATACCCGGCCACCCGGCAGGAGAACCGACCCCGGCCCCGGGTGTAGGCCGCCACTTCAGTCATATAGTTGGCCATGGCGGACACCGGCGCGGTGCCCGTGAGGACCATGCGGCCCCCTGCCTCCTCCGGGGCGTCGTGGGTGCCGCCCATGGCCTGGATGTCGCTGATGGCACGGCCCACAAGGTCAAAGGGCACCTCCAGGCGAAAGCGGTAATAGGGCTCCAGCAGCACGTTCTGGGCCTTCATGAGCCCCTGACGCACGGCGCGATAGGTGGCCTGGCGAAAGTCGCCGCCCTCCGTGTGCTTGAGATGCGCCCGCCCGGCGATCAGGGTGATCTTCACGTCGGTGAGGGGCGAGCCGGTCAGGACCCCCAGGTGCTCCTTCTCGGCCAAATGGGTCAAAATGAGCCGCTGCCAGTTCAAGTCCAAGTCGTCCTCGCTGACGGCGGAGGCGAAGATTAGGCCGCTGCCCGGCTCCCCGGGCTCCAGCAGCAGGTGGACCTCCGCGTAGTGGCGCAGGGGCTCGAAGTGGCCCACGCCCTCCACGGGGGCGGCGATGGTCTCCCTATAGAGGATGCGGCCCGTGCCCACGGTCACATCGAGATCGAAGCGTTCCCGGATCAGGGACACCAGAACATCTGTTTGCAGGGGGCCCATGAGCTGGGCCTGTATCTCACCCAGGTTCGGCTGCCAGACGACGTGCAGCAGCGGCTCCTCTTCCTCGAGCTGCCGGAGCTTAGGGAGCACCGTCCGGGCATCCACCCCGGCGGGAAGGTCGATGCGATAGCCTAACGCGGGGGTCAGCAAGGGCGTCTCCCCGTCCGGTTCTGCCCCCAGGCCCTGGCCGGGCCGGGTCTCGGAAAGGCCCGTCACCGCCACCACGTCCCCGGCGGAGACGCTCTGGACCGTCTCGAACTTCGCGCCGGAGTACAGTCTGAGCTGGGCCGCCTTCTCTTCCAGTATCTCTCCGCTGACGCCCCGATAGCGCAGGGTGTCCCGGACGGACAGGGTGCCGCCGGTGAGCTTCATATAGGTGAGGCGCCCGGCCTGGGCGTCCCGGCCGATCTTGTAGACCCGGGCCCCGAAGATGGCGGGCCGGGGCGGCTCCGGGGCGTATTTCGTGAGGAGGGACAGGAACTCGTCCACCCCCTCCAGCCTGAGGCCCGAGCCGAAGCACACGGGAAAGAGCTTCCGGGCACGGATGAGGCGGGTGATCTCCTCGTCCGAGACCGTCCCCGTCTCCATGTACGCTTCCAAAGCGGCCTCGTCCAACACGGCGAGGGCCTCCGGGTCCGCCACGGGGAACGGGACGCAGCCTTCGCCCAGGCAGGTTTGGATATCGTCCATGAGCTCCTCCCGGCTGAGGCGGGAGGCGTCCATCTTGGTGACGAAGATAAAGGTGGGCACACGGGCGCGAAGGAGCAGCGACCAGAGGGTCTCCGTGTGGGCCTGGACGCCGTCGGTGCCGCTGATGACCAGGATGGCCATATCCATGGCGGCAATGGCCCGCTCGGTCTCCCCGGACAGGTCCGCGTGGCCCGGGGTATCAAGTAAGGTCAATTCCAGCTCATCGGTATGGATGCGGGCCTGCTTGGAGAAGATAGTGATGCCCCGATCCCGCTCCAGGGCATGGGTGTCCAGGAACGTGTCCCTATGATCGACCCGCCCCAGCTTTCGAAGCATCCCAGCCCGATACAGCAGGGCCTCCGACAGGGTGGTCTTCCCCGCGTCCACATGGGCCAGGATGCCGGCCGTTATTTTCTTTGGTTTCCTGCCGCCGTCCACGCCGCGCTATATTACCGGGTGGGCAGGACTTCCAGCCAGTAACCGTCCGGGTCCTGGATGAAGTAGATACCCAGCGAGGGATTCTCGAAGCAGATGCAGCCCATCTGTTCATGGAGGGCGTGGGCGGCTTCAAAGTCGTCCGTGCGGAAAGCCAGGTGGAACTCCTCCTCGCCGATGTCGTAGGGCTGGGGATGGTCCCGGAGCCAGGTCAGCTCCAGCTCGAAGTCGCTCTGTTCGTTCCCCACATAGACGATGATGAAGGAACCGTCCTTGGCCTCCTTGCGGCGCTTTTCGGTGAGGCCCAGGGCTCGCTGGTAGAAGCTGAGGGAGCGGTCCAGGTCGACGACGTTGTAGTTCTCGTGGATCATCTTGAATTGCATGACGGTCTCCTCCTTGGTATGGGTCAGTTTTTTGCTGCGTTCAAAAACACCTTGGCGGAATCCTTCAGCCGCTGGTGCTGTATCTTGGTGGCGTCGAAGCGCACCGTGCGAAAGGCGAGCTGCATGATGGGGCCGGAGGCGAAGGCACAGATGAGGGTGCCGATGCCCACCGGACCGCCGAGAAGCCAGCCGATGAGGGTGGCGGAGCCCA
Source organism: uncultured Eubacteriales bacterium (assembly GCA_902802805.1). Classification (GTDB taxonomy): domain Bacteria; phylum Bacillota; class Clostridia; order Christensenellales; family CAG-138; genus RUG472. The sequence continues at coordinate 11,163 of CADCNE010000026.1, read as the reverse complement.
GCAGGGCGATGCTGACCGCCCCGATGGGGACACGCCGCACCCGCTTAGCGAGCCCCACCAACAGCGTATCCCGAGGGCCGCAGCCCAGGGCGGCGGCCATGTAGGCGTACTGGGTGTAGGCGAGGATCACCAAACCGAGGAGCATCACGGGGATGCCCGTCAGCAGGGAGGTGCACTTGGGCACGGGGTGGAGCCAGTTGAAGAAGTCCACGGACTTGCCCACCACGAACGCGTCGATGAACATGGCGATGCCCACGGGCTCCTTCATGAGGATGTCGATGGTCAGGATGGTCAGGGATACGGCGATGGAGGCGGTGCCGTAGAAGATGTTCAGGGTGTGGGATATGCCCAGGTTCAGCACGTCCCAGGGGGCCGCGCCCAGGTTGGCCTGGATGGTGAGATAGATGCCGAAACCGTTCACGAACAGGCTCCCTGCCGCCAGCAGCATGCTGAGCAGGATCGCCATGGGTGTTCCGTTTCTGTTTCGATGGTCGGTCATGGGCCTCCTCACCGTCCCGTCTCGGGGAGGCAGTGCATGTGGGTCTTACCAAGGACGCGGAAGCCCTCGGCCCGGCCCTGCAGGGAGCGGAGGCCGAAGTCGATGCTTCGGAGCTTCAGGTACAGGGCCGCACTTTGGAACGCCTCTGATTCCGGGGGGAACTGGGTCCTGTGGCAGAGGAGGGCGTCCAGCTGCCGCTGCAGCAGACCACGGGTGCCTACGAAGCGGTTGGGATGGGCAGTCATGTAGAAGGCCAGGGCCTGGACGGGGGCCGGCTGGGCCCCGTAACGGGCCATGATCTCGGGGAAGGGGGCGAAGAAGGCGAGGCGCTTGGTTGCCTCCCCGGCGTTTTTATGGTCCGCGTGGCACTCGCTCTTTACGTCCGGGTCCGGGGCCAGGATGACCTGGGGCTGGAAGTCCCCCACCGCCCGGGCGGCGGCTTTGACCAGGTCCTCGAAGTCGTAGAAACCGCCGTCGCTGAAGCCCAGAAAGCGCACGTCCTCCACGCCCAGAAGCTTTGCGGAGGCAACGGCTTCCGCCTTCCGAAGCTCGATAAGCGCCTCCGGCGTTGTGCCCTCGGGGGCGTGTTCGAGGCCGTAGCGGCCGTCGGTGCAGATGAGAAAGCACACCTGCTTCCCGGCGGCGACCAGCTTCGCCGCGGTGGCGCCGGCGCCCACCTCGATGTCGTCCGGGTGGGGACCGATGAACAGATACCGGTCGAAGGCCTCCACCTTCGGGGCCGGAGCGGCGAACCGCAGGGCGAGGCGGGTGAGGCTCATGCTTTTTTGCTGGCCCGACGCGCCTTCAGCTCCGCGCAGATGCGGTCATACTCGGGCTCGTCCAGCTTGTAGTGCTTCATGTACAGCACATAGGTGATGACCAGCAGGATGAGGGGCACCACCACCATCACCAGCAGCAAGCCCAGGGACTGGCCGTGGGTCACGCCCTGGAGGAGCTCGTGTATCTGAGAAAGCTTGTCCGCCTCGGTGATGTGCCCGGCGGCGGCCGCGTTCTCCAGGGAGGAGATCTGATTGGTGTATTTGGTGACGCCCGTCAGCATGTAGGTGCCGGAGGCGATGACCACGGTGAGGGCGGAGGCGAGCTTCGTGAGGAACGGCCGCATGGAGGTGATGATGCCCTCGTCCCGGGTGCCGTGGATGTACTCGTTATACTCCACCGTGTTGATGACGGAGATCATGAGGATCAGGTAGTAGCCGTACTGGCCGAAGTTGGCCAGCATGTAGCCGATGGTGATGAGCAGGAACTTGAGGTCCATGCCCAGCACCTTCATGGTCCCGGACTGCAGGAGAACGCCGGGCAGGAGCATAATTGCGTAGCCGGCGAGAGCCACCTTGAGAAGGATGGACATGAGCTTCTTCCGGGGCACCTTCCGGGAGATGGCGGGATAGAAGATCATCAATAGAGCCGTCACGGACATGCCGATGGTGGTGAAGAGGCTGTAGAGGCCGCCCTCGTAGCCGAACTCGAAATAGATGTAGGTGGAGCCCACGCCCGAGAGGACGATGGCGTTGCTGATCTCGTGGATGAGGAAGATGAGAGCGATCCAGAGGAGCTGGTCGTTCCCGGTGATGGTGGACCAGATCTTTTTGAAGCTGACGGGCGGCACGGGCTCGTCGTTGTAGGACCTATCCTCATGGACGCCGAAGAGGACGAACAGGAGGAACGCCGGGCACAAAATGGCGATGGCCAGGGCGATCCGGCCGAAGGCCACGGTGGTGCTGCCGCCGATGGCGTTCTGGCCTGTGGTCAGCATGGGAATCAGGATGCCCGCCGCGGTGCCGCCGATGCCCGCAAAGAGGGTGGTCCGGGCGGTGAAGGTGTTGCGGGCGTCGCCGTCGGAGCTCAGCGACGGGATCATGCCCCAGTAGGAGATGTCGCCCATGGTGTAGGTGATGCTGAAGAGGAAGTAGATGAGGCCGAAGAACCACACGAAGCTCCACCCCTGCAGCTTCACGTTGAAGGCGGCGTAGATGACCAGGGAGGTGGAGATCATGCCCGCCACGATCCAGGGCTTGAACTTGCCGTGCTTGGTCCTCGTGCGCTCGATGATGTTGCCCATGATGGGGTCGTTCAATGCGTCGAAGAGCCGGGCCCCCACCATGATGGCGGTGATGGCGGAGAGCTGGCCCGCGGTGAGCTCCCGGGTGAAGAGCACGAAGGTCAGCAAAAAGTTGTTGACCAGGTTGTAGACCATGTCCCGGCCCACGGTGCCCAGGGGGAACATCGCGAGGTTCCGTTTTACGCGCTTGGTGTCTTCCATACATCCTCCAATATTCTCGTTAAGTCAGCTGAACTGTACCATTTTTCGGGGAAAAAGACAAGTCCCCGGGGGCTCACGGCGCCGCGCCGATGAGCTTGCGGGCCTGGGCGAGCAGGGCGTCCTCGTCGGCCCAGAGGTCGCCCACCACGTACTTACCGGCGACTGTCACGCCCACGGCGAAGGCCCCGTCCTCACTGAAGGCCATGTCCTGGAAGGTGTCCGCGGTAGCGTGGAGGGAGAAGAGCTTTTCGAAGGTCTCCAGGGAGTAGACGTCGATCCTGGTGAGGCCGCCGCAGAGGGCCATGAGGAGCTTCCCCTCGGGGTCGAAGGCGAAGCGGGAATAGACCGTGCCCACGTTCAGGATCCGCTGGACCGATCTGCTCTCCAAATCGTAGATCAGGAGCCTGGCGGCCTGGTCCGAAGCGACCAGCTGCTTTTCGCTCATGGCAAACGCCTCGATCTGGCTGGACAGCTCTCCGATCATGGCGCCGACGGAGCCATCGCCCTCGGTGTCGAAGAGCTCGATCACCCCGTCCGCAAAGTATAGAGCCGCCTTGCTCCCGTCCCGGGAGAAGGCCAGTTTCGCCGTCGTATCGAGATACATGCCCGTGCTCTGCAAAAACGCCTCCGTGTACCGATGTTCGCTCTGCAGGGGCACGCAGGGGAAGCTGGCGGGGATGGGATCGGAGAGTTCCCCCTGGAAGCTGTCCACCGTTTGGACCGAGGACAGGGAGGACATGCTGTAGAAGTTGGCCGTCCCGTCGTACCGGGTGATCAGGAAGGAGTCGCTGAGGGGGATCACGTTGTTGTAATTGCTCCCGAAATCAGCATTCTCCAGCAGTTCCAGCGCCCAGTTCTGAGCGTTGATGATGAAGAGGCTCTGGTTGGTCAGGATGAGATACGCCCCATCCTCGGTAAAGGCCAGGGAGGGCACGAAGGACGTCTCGTCGATGGTGGCGTCCAGGATGTGGCCGTCGGCGCCGCGGGCCAGGTCCACGTAGAGATGGTTCTCCGCCGTATAGGCCATGCGCTGGGAATCCGCCGAAAAGGCGATCCTGCTGAAGTCGAACCCCTCGCTATAGTCGAAGGCGTTGAGCCGCAGCAGTTCGCCGCTGTCCGTGTCCCAGCCGCCGATGATCCCCAGCAGGGACAGGCACGCTACCGTCCGCCCGTCGGGGGTCAGGGACCACTTTTCCGAGAACACCCCGGGCATGAAGCAGGCGGGGTCCCGGGGAACGCCCAGGAGGCTGATCCGCCGACCGGTGTCGTCCAGGACGATCACGGCAGTGTCACCCCGGGCTCCGGCGACAACGATCCGGCTCCGATCCGCCGTGGCCAGGACCTGGGTGCCCGTGTAGTCGTCGGTATGGAAGGTGAACATCTCCTCCAGGGACCGGCCCGACAGCCGGGAGAGCAGGTTGTTCTCCGGCGAGTAGTCCGGCATCTGGTCGCCCATGGTGTAGAACAGCTCCTCCGTCCCGTCCTCCGAGACCAGATAGAATCGCTCCATGTCCTGCACCAGTATCTGAGATGCATCCTTCCAGAAGAGGGCGTTGGCGATATGATAGGGCTGATCGGCCTTGCTGGTGTAGGTGAAGGCTACGGATCCATCCGCACTGTTCCAAACCGTTACGACCCTCCCCAGATCACAGTTGGCTAAAAAGCGGGTGCCGTCCGGAGAGAAGGACAGCGCGTTGATCATGGTGTTGCCCACGGAGACCTGATAGAGGATCTCATCGGCGTTGAGATCGATCATGGCCACGGCGTTGCTGTTGACGATACCGATGGCTCGCGTCCCGTCCGCGGACACAGTGATATCGTTCACCCGCACGTTCTGGTTGTTGAAGCTGGAAACGACGGTGAGAGGCTCGATATACAGGGCTTTTTTGAGCTGCTCCATGAGCTCGTCCCGGCGCATGTCCTCGTTCTCGCCGCTGATGGTCAGCGCACCCAGCAGCACGCTGGCCGCCGTCCGCTTCTCGCCGTTCTTGAGGGCGGCGGAGGCCCGCTCCAGCCGTTCGCCCAGATCGTTGTAGATGGCGTTCTTGCGTTCCAGCTCCTTCTGGCGCTGCTCCTCCTCGGCCCGCAGGCGTTCCTCCTCAGCCTTGCGCTGCTCCTCCTCGGCCCGCTGGCGCTCCGCTTCGGCGATGGCGGCCTGCTCCTCCTTCTGGCGCTGCTCCTCCTCCGCCCGCAGGCGCTCCTCCTCGGCCCGCTGACGCTCCGCTTCGGCGATGGCGGCCTGCTCCTCCTTCTGGCGCTGTTCCTCCTCTGCCCGGGCCCGCTGTTCCTCGGCGATGGCGGCCTGCTGGGCCGCCTCCTGTTTTAGGAGACGCCCAGGCCCGCCGCCGCCACAAGGACCGCCGCGGAGACAGTGAAGGTGCGGCGGATGGCCCGCTGACGCTCCCGGCGCTTCAGTTCGTCGAAGGTGACCGAGAGCATGGGGGCGAGGAGCCGCAGCTTCTCGTCCTTCAGCTTCTTCTTCCAGTCGCTCCCCCGCAGGTTGGCCGCCAGGGGCTCCACCTCCGTCCGGTTCCCGGCTTCGTCCATAGAAAAGCGCAGGACCTCAGGGAAGCTGGTCTCAGGCTCCCCCTCCACCAGGACGGCCAGGACCCGGTCCCGGCCCTTTTTCTGCATGAAGTAGTCGAGCTCCCTGAGACACCACCGGCTCTCCAGATACCGGGGGGAGCAGATGGCGATGAACCAGTCGCTGCTGTCCAGGGCCGTCTCGATATCCGAACCCAGGTTGGCGGAGAGAGGCAGCTCCTCCTGATCCCGGAACACCCGGCCCGGCTTCTTCTTGCCCGTCTTCTTGCGGATGCCGGCGGGGACGCCGTAGGTCTCGATAGCGGTGTGCAGGGCCTTGGCGATCACATCGTCGGGGCTCTGGTGTCGGTAGCTGATGAAGGCGCAGTATTTCTGTTGTTCCATGGGCGGGGGCTCCTTTCGGGGATGATCTTATACGTACTCCACTCTAAAGCCAGCGGAGCGCAGCAAACGGTTCATGAACGCGAGGCCCGTGCCCTCGGTGCCGACGCCCTCTGAAAGGATCACGTCCGAGGAAGCGTCCAGCTCCCTGAGCAGGGCAAAGAGCCGGCTGCAGAGGGTGGCCGGGTCCCGGCGGGTGCCCATGAGGGCGGTGCGCCGGTCCCCGTAGAAAGGCAGGGCCTCTTTCGTGGCGGCGATGGCGACCCGTTTTTTTTGGGCCGTGAACTCGTCATACAGGGCCGAGAGGCGCCTGGCCGCGGCTTCGGCCTCGCCCACCACCACCAGCACCTGGGCGTTGGGGGCGTAGTGCTTGTACTTCATGCCCGGAGAGGCGGCCTTCTCCCCCGCGCCGAGGGGCGCGAGGACGCTGGGAGCCAGCGATACCTCGCCCAAAACGGCGGCCAGCATCTCCTTCGTGACGGCGCCGGGGCGCAGGATGGTGGGGGCGCCCACCAGGGTCAGGACCGTAGATTCCACCCCATAGCGGCAGGGGCCGCCGTCCAAAATGAGGGGGATGCGGCCGTCCATGTCCTGGAGGACGTGCTCCGCGGTGGTGGGGCTGGGCTTGCCGCTTAGGTTGGCGCTGGGGGCGGCGATGGGCACGCCCGACGCAGCGATGAGGGCCCGGGCGGCCTCGCTGTCCGGCATGCGGACGGCTACGGTGTCGAGGCCCGCCGTGACCTCGTCGGGGACGATAGCGGACCGATAATAGATGAGGGTCAACGGCCCCGGCCAAAAGGTGTCCATAAGCTGACGGGCGAAGGGCGGCTCCCCTGACCAGAGGGGGAAGGCGTCCTCCTTCCGGGACACGTGCAGGATAAGGGGGTTGTCGTTGGGACGGCCCTTGGCCTCGAAGATACGGTCCACCGCCGCCCCGTCGAGGCCGTTGGCCCCCAGGCCGTAGACCGTTTCCGTGGGAAAGGCCACCAGGCCGCCGGCGCGGATGATGGCAGCGCCCTGGGTCGCGGCTTTGGTTGGATCAGTTGTTGGAATAACAGAGGTATTCATCAAAGCATGCAGCTTTTCTTGAAAGAAAAGCTGCCCAAAAGAACTTTAAGAAGATAAAGAGTTCAGGGCGTACACCAAAAATCCTTCTTAAGTTTCTCTTTTTCCGCCGCTTTTTCTCTTTGTCTAAAGAGAAAAAGCGGCAAAAGAAAAACTAAGTTTCCTCGCCGGAAAGCTGCCGGGTCCGTTCAGCGAGGATCAGGGCGTCGATGAGCTCGTCCATATCCCCGTCCATGAACTGTTCCAGCTTGTAGAGGGTCAGGTTGATGCGGTGGTCCGTGACCCGGTTCTGGGGAAAGTTGTAGGTCCTGACCCGCTCGCTTCGATCCCCGGACCCCACCATGCTCTTGCGGGCGCTGGACACGGCCGCGTCCTGCTTGGACTGATACAGGTCGTAGATGCGCGAACGCAGCACCTGCATGGCCTTGTCCTTGTTCTTATACTGGCTCCGCTCGTCCTGGCAGGCCACCACGATGCCCGTGGGGATGTGGGTGATGCGGATGGCGGAGGAGGTCTTGTTCACGTGCTGGCCCCCGGCGCCGCTGGACCGATAGGTGTCGATCTGGATATCGCTGTCCTTGATCTCCACCTGCACGTCGTCCACCTGGGGGAGGATCGCCACGGTGGCGGCGCTGGTGTGGATGCGCCCCTGGCTCTCGGTCTCCGGCACCCGCTGGACCCGGTGGACCCCGCTCTCGAACTTCAGACGGGAGTAGGCCCCCCGGCCGGAGACGGTGAGCACCACCTCCTTGACGCCGCCCATCTCGGTCCGATTGTCCTCCACGAACTCCACGGAATACCGGTGCCGTTCGGCGTACCGCTGGTACATCCTAAGGAGATCCCCGCCGAAGAGGGACGCCTCCTCGCCGCCGGTGCCCGCCCGGATCTCCAAAATGACGTCCTTGTCGTCGTTGGGGTCCTTGGGGAGCAGCAGGACCTTCAACTCCTCCGTGATGGCCGCCTCGGCGGTTTTGAGCTCGTCCAGCTCCAGCAGCGTCAGCTCCTTCATGTCGGCGTCCAGGTGCTCGTTGAGCATTTCCCGGCAGTCGGCCTGCTCGGAGAGGTTCTTCTCATACCGGTCGATGACCGATACGATCTCTTCGAGCTGCACCCGCTCCCGGTTCATCTCCTTCCAGGCGGCCATGTCGTTCATGGCGTCGGGGGCGGAGAGCAGCCGCCCCAGCTCCTCATACCGCGCTTTCAGTTTGTTCAGCTTCTCCTTCATACCTTCTCCACCCACGCGACCCGATCGAGGCCGCGGATATCCTTCATGATCTTGGCGTCGGGGAACAGCTCTCGAACCGCCGTCCCCTGGGTACAGCCGATCTCCATCAGCAGCAGGCCCCCGGGGGCCACGTGGGCCGCCCACTCCGCTGCCAGCCGCCGGTAGAAGTCGAGGCCGTCCTCGCCCCCATAGAGGGCCAGGGCGGGCTCGAAGGTGAGCTCCCGCTGGCAGCTTTCCATCTCCGCCGCGGTGAGGTAGGGGGGGTTGCAGGCGATCAGGTCATAGACCCCCGGCACCCGTTCCAACAGGTCGCTCTCGTAAAACGCCCCGTCCACGCCGTTTTTTTGGGCGTTCCGCCGGGCCAGCGATAGCGCCTCGGGGGAAATATCCGCAAAGGCCGCCTGGGCCCCGCCCAGCTTGCTGAGGCTCACGCCGATGCATCCGGTGCCGCAGCACAGGTCCAGCACCCGGGCGCCGGGACGCGATTTCAGCCACTTGAGGGCCGCCTCGCACAGCGTTTCCGTGTCCTGCCGGGGGATCAGCGCCCCCGGCCCCACGATAAAGGGCAGGCCCATGAACTCCCATTCCCCCAGGATGTATTGCAACGGCTCACCGGCAAGGCGACGCTGTACGGCCTGCCTCAGCCACGCCTCGTCCCGTGAGCTTTCCAGCAGGAACTTCGCCTCTATCTCCGACTCCTCCCCCGCCGCCGGGGCCAGGAGGTCACATAGCTCACGCCTGGTCATCCGTCTCTTCCGGGACGGGCGCCGCAGGCACCTCGTGCTCGGTCACCGCCTTGATCTCGTGATCCGGCGGGTCCATGGCCAGGTTGAACGCCGCCAGGGCCACCTCCACCATGTCCGCCGTGGGATCGGCGGTGGTGATGCGCTGGAGCGCCAGGCCCGGGGCCCGGACCGCCCGGGCGAGCCAGCTGTCGGAGGCGGCCGCCGCCTTCAGCACCTCGTACCCAAGGCCCGCCACCACGGGGATGAACAGGAGCCGGGTCAGCACCCGGGGCAGAAAGGACCGGACCGGGATGCAGGCGAAAAAGAGAATGGACACCATCATGACCAGGAACAGGTAGTTGGTGCCGCACCGGGGATGGAGGCGGGTGTACTTCAAAATGTTCTCCGGGGTCATCTCCCCCTCGGCCTCGTAGCAGGCGATGGTCTTGTGCTCCGCCCCGTGGTACATGAATACCCGGTGGATGTCCTTGATCCGGGAGATGGCCAACAGGTACCCCACGAAGATGAGGAGCCGTACCACGCCCTCCAGCAGGCTCACCAGGAAGGTGCTCTCGATCTTGAGAAAGCTCACCGCCAGGGACGGCAAAATGACGAACAGGCCCACGGACAGGGCCGCCGCCAGGACCACGGCGATGGTCATGGCCAGATCCCCCGCGGACTTGCCCAGCTTCTCGGACAGCCACTTCTCGAATTTGGTGGGCTCCTCCGCCATGTCCTCCCCCAGCAGCTCCGCGCTGCGGGTGGTGATCTTCATGCCGCCGACCAGGGCCTCCACAAAGGCGTAGACCCCCCGGACCACGGGCCAGGTGGGGAAGGTCCCCTTCTTATAGTTGTGCTTGCTCTGATAGTATTCGGTGACGATGGTACCGTCGCTCCGCCTTACGGCCAAGGCGGTGCCGTTCTCGGGGTTCTTCATCATGACCCCCTCCATGACGGCCTGGCCGCCCACGGCGCATCTCTTCATAGTCGTTCCCTTCTCCCCTCTGGGGGCAAACCTATTTGGATATATAATAGCATAGAAGGCAGTTTGCCGCAAGCATCCCACGAAAAAAGCGCCCCGAAGGGCGCATAGATGCATCGCAGCGTTTACAGCCGGCACATGAGGTTCAGGCAGTCCGGCAGATCCGGGTCCACGTAGCCCGTGTCCCGGAAACCCGCCCCGCAAAAGAGTGCGAGGGCGGCGGCGTTGTCCCGGTGGACGCAGACCTCCACGTCAGCGTATTTCCCCTCAGACCGGAGCAGGTCCAGCAGCAATCCCAGGGCCGCCTTGCCATAGCCCTTGCCCTGAAAGCGGCTGTCGATCAGAAACTGCTGCAGGTCGTAGCAGGCCGGCTCCTCGTCCATGTCCTTCACCAGCAGCAGGCCCACCACGGTGCCTTTGTCAGCCACGGCCAGGACCCGTGCCCCCTCGTTCCGGTACGCGTACCCCCGGGCGAGGATCCCCAGAGGGCTGTCCAGAAAGCGCCGCTGGTCCTCATGAAGGGACAGGGCCCGGGCGGCGAAGAAGTTGGTCTCATCGATGTCGATCAAACGGATCATAGAAGTCCCTTTCCTGTATGGATAGTAAAGCGCCCCGCGCGGGGGCGCCTATGGTCGTTTCCCATTACGACAGCCGGATGAAGAAGATGGTCTGGTCGCCCCGGCTGCCCACCACCAGCATGTTGCCGAAGAGGGCCGGAGAGGCCTCGAAGTTGCTGCCGTTCTTGGTGGGGCTGATCTTGTCGAGGACGGTGCCCGTGCGGCCGTCGATGAGGAAGATGTCCCCGCCGCTGTCCGCCTGGACCAGGAACCCGTCCCCCTTGCTGTTGTAGAAGATGGCGGGCGAAGACCAGGCGTAATGATCCATGGTCATGGTCCAGGCCACCTCCATGGTGTCCTTGTAGAGGGCCACCAGCACGCCCTTGTCCTTGCCGTTATAGCGGGCGAAGGGCACGAAGACGAGGTCGCTGAGATTCCGCTGCCCCAGAGCCGCCGTGGCCTGGATGCCGCCGGACACGCCGGAGACCGTCTCCACCGTCAGCTGGTACTGACCCACGATCTCGCCGGTCATGGCGTCGATCTTGAAGAAGGGGGTCACGCCCTTGTGGCCGGAGTCCTGGGTAAAGTGGAGGGAGGTGCCCACGTAGAGGTACGCCTCGGTCTCAGAGATCACGTCCAGCACCGGGGAGGCGTTGGTGTCGTCCTTGGTGTCGGCGATCCACTTGATCTGCATGGTGTTGAGATCGATGCACTGGAACAGGCCGTCGTTGGACGCAAGATACAAAAAGCCGTTCCAGGCGGAGGCGCTGCCCTCGTAGCCCAGCCACTTGTGGGAGGAGTCCGCCTTGTCGATCTTGTCGTAGGAGTTGTTGCTGTCGTACCGGAGCTTGACGACGTTGGAGGGGTTCACGCTGATGGTGCCGCCCCGGGCGTCGAAGACCGT
>CADCNE010000025.1 GCA_902802805.1 uncultured Eubacteriales bacterium | reverse complement strand
CACGTGCAGGTGCAGCTCGCTGCCCATCATCTCGTTGACCTCCAGCCGGGCGGGGATGGTGTCCGGCGTGGCGTCGAAGGAGAGCTTCATGTGCTCGGGCCGGACGCCCAGCAGGATGTCGCGGTCCTTCGCATTCTTCTCGTTCAGCAGCTGGCCCTTCTCGCCGGTGACCTCGATCTTCGCGCCGCAGGGGGTGACGAAGTACCGATCGCCCTCCCGGAGCAGCCGGGTCTTGACGATGTTCATCTTGGGCGCGCCGATGAACTCGGCCACGAACAGGTTCGTGGGCATCTCGAACACCTCGGCGGGGGTGCCCACCTGCTGGATGTACCCGTCCTTCATGATGACGATCCGATCGCCGAGCGTCATGGCCTCGGTCTGGTCGTGGGTCACGTAGATGAAGGTGGTGTTCAGCTTCTGCCGGAGCAGGATGATCTCGGCCCGCATCTGGTTCCTGAGTTTCGCGTCCAGGTTGCTGAGGGGCTCGTCCATGAGGAACACCTTGGAATCCCGGACCATGGCCCGGCCGATGGCCACACGCTGCCGCTGGCCGCCGGACAGGGCCCGGGGCTTGCGCATGAGGTAGTCGGTGATGCCCAGGATCTCCGCCGCGTTGGTGACCTTCGAATAGATCACGTCCTCCGGCATCTTCTGGAGCCTGAGGGAGAAGGCGATGTTGTCGTACACGGACATGTGCGGATACAGGGCGTAGTTCTGGAAGACCATGGCGATGTTCCTATCCTTGGGCTGCAGGTCGTTGACCACCTCGCCGTCGATCTCCACGGTGCCGCCGCTGATCTCCTCGAGGCCCGCCACCATCCGGAGGGTGGTGGACTTGCCGCAGCCGGAGGGGCCTACGAACACCACGAACTCCTTGTCCTTGATGTCCAGGTTGAAGTCGTGGACGGCGACCACGTTGTTATCGTAAACCTTCTTTACGTTGGTCAGTTTTACACTTGCCATAATTTTTCTCCTTTACTCTTCCTTCTCGCTTTCCGATCAACCCTTGACCGCGCCGCCGGTGACGCCTTCCACGTAGTACTTCTGCAGGCACATGAACAGGATGACCACCGGGATCGCCACGACCACGCCGCCTGCGCAGAACATGGTGTAGTTGTTGTTGATCTGGTCAGGCGTCAGCCAGTTGTACATACCGACGGCCACGTTCATGCCGGACGAGTTGCCGAAGGAGATGTAGCTGGCGAACACGTAGTCGCCCCAGGGGCCCATGAACCCGGTCAGCAGGGTGTAGATGACGATGGAACCTGCGAGGGGCAGTATGATCTTCCAGAGCACCTGGGCTCTCGTGGCGCCGTCGATGCGGGCCGCCTCGTCCAGGGACTTGGGGATGGTGTCGAAGAAGCCCTTGGACACGTAGTAGCCCATGCCGGAGGAGGCGATGTACACCAAGATCAGGCCGGGGACCGCGTTGGCCTGGGTGAGGCCCAGGTCCTTCAACACCCGGTACAGGATGATCATGGTGAGCATGCCCGGGAAGAGGCCCAATATCAGCATGAACTTCATGAGGGGCTTCCTGAGCTTGAAGCGGAAGCGGGACAGGGTGTAGCTCATGCAGAGGACGATGATGGTCTGCAGGGCCGCCGCCACCACAGCGATGATGAAGGTGTTCAGATACCACTTGGGGAAGTTGGTGTTCAGCAGGTTCTTGAAGTTGTCAAGGCCCCACTGCTTCGGGAGGATGTAGCCGACCTGCCAGGTGGACTCCACGCGCAGAGACTGGAGCACGATGCAGACGAAGGGGACGAGCCAGATCACGCTGATGATCACCAGGAGCACGTGGATGATGGTGTTCGATATGGTGTTGGCCGCCCGCATGCCCATGTGCTGTTTCATAGATTTCGTTTCCATTATTGGAAGTCCTCCTCATTCTTGATGGATGGCAGGACGCCGTACACGACCAGGGTGAATATGGCCATGATCACGAAGACCAATATACCGATAACGGAAGCGAGATAGTATTTGGACTCCGCGCCGGTGGTTATCTTGAACAGCCACGTGATCAACAGGTCCGTATAGCCCACGCTCCCCGCCGCGCCGGAGGCGTTTATATTCGTCGGCGCGCCGCCCGTCAGCAGGAAGATGACGTTGAAGTTGTTGATGTTGCCGGTGAAGCTGGTCAGAAGATACGGACCGGTGACGAACAGCATGTAGGGCAGCGTGATCTTCGAATACTGCTGCCAGCCGCTGGCGCCGTCGATCTTGGCGGATTCATAGAGGTCCGCAGGGATGTTCATCAGGATGCCGGTGGCGATCAGCATCAGGTACGGGATGCCGATCCACACGTTGATGGCGATGACGGTGATACGGGCCCAGGTGGGGTCCTCCCAGAAGGGCAGGGCCTTGGTGATCCAGCCGAGGTCCATCAGTATGCCGTTTATGATGCCGTTCTTGGCGAACATCTTGCTGACGTACAGGAGCGAGATGAACTGGGGAATGGCGATGGTGGTGACCAGGATGGTCCGCCACACCTTCTTCAGCCGGATGCCCTTCTTGTTGATCATCATGGCCACGGCCATGCCCAGGAAGTAGTTGGTGAAGGTGGCGAAGAAGGCCCACATCAGCGTCCAGCTCAGCACCTCGCCGAAGGTGGCCGCGTAGTTGGTGCTGCCGCCGCCGGACCAGTGGAGCATGGTGTTGAAGTTCTCAAGGCCCACCCAGGTGAACAGGTTGTTGGAGAAGCCGTCGTGGGTGCCGTCGTAGTTGGTGAAGGCCACCAGGATCATGAACACCAGGGGCATCACCGTGAAGATGAGGATGCCGGTCAAAGGCAGGGCCAGCAGGGTCTTATGGAACTGATCGTCCACCAGGGAGCGAAGGTCCTGCTTGCCGCTCTTCAATTTCTTGCCGGAGCGGAGGATCTCCTCGGCGATCTTGTTCTGCTTGATGTTCAATCGCCAGGTGAAGATGAACCCCACGATGAAGAACATGGTCAGCACGCCGTACAGCAGGATCTTGAAGGAGTTGTCGCCATAGACGGTGACGTAGGTGTCCAGCAGTTCGTGATACTCTTTGTGGGGTCCTATAAAGCCCAGGCTGGGCAGCATGCTCATCCAGTATACGCCCGCCAGGACCATGTAGCCGATGAACACCACCTCAAAGAGCAGGAACAGCAGGCCCCGGAGGACCTGGCCGCGGGCGATGTTGCCAAAGCCCATGACAAGATAGGACAGCTTGGTTTTCCAATCGCCGTTGACGAAGGTCATGACGATGTCCTTCACTTCGTTGGCGATGGCGAGGCCAGCCTTTTTGAACCAACCCCCGATGCCCAGGATAGCGTGCCAAATGGCAACGGGGATGGAGGCAAAGAAGCTGACGAAGCGGTATTTGAACCGTTCCCACTTGGAAAGCTTCAAATACTCCAGATCAGAATATTTCTTCATACTTCCCCCTCAAACTAAAAACTCGGTTGGAGCCTTGTTCCGGCTCCAACCGAGATCCGATGAAATCAGGTCCGATCAAAGCACTGACGCTTTATCGAAATCGAATTCCATTCCTTTGGCTCATTCAGCGCCAAGAACCAGCGTGTTGTCGTTCAGGTTCAGGGTGACGACGTAGGTGCCGTCAGCCTCCACCTTCACGTTGCCGCCGTCCTGTACGGCCGCACCGTCGGTGACGCCCATATTCACGGCCCAGTCGGCATTGGCGCGGCACTTGAACTCCTCGCCGGCCTTCAGCTCGAGAGCCTCAGACTTCCAGACGCCGGGCTCGACTTCCTTCATCTCGAAGTCCTTGTCCCAGGTGCTGCCGCAGATACCGCCGATGACGGTCCATACGTCGGGTCCCTTCTCGGCGAAGGTCAGGGACATGGCGTTGAGGTCCAGGGTGACGATGTAGGTGCCGTCGGCCTCGACCTTGATGTTGTCGCCGCCGGCCACGGTGGCGCCCTCAGTGATGCCGTAGTTCTTGTCCCACTTGCCGTTGGCGCGGACTTTGAACTCGTCGCCGGCCTTCAGCTCCACGGGATCGGACACCCAGACGCCCGCTTCCTTCTCGGTCATAGCGATGTCGTTGCCATCGGCCCAGCCGCTGGCTTCGAAGGAACCGACCACGCCCCAGGTCTCAGCCTCAGCCTCGCCCTCGGGAGCGGGAGCCGCCTCAGGCAGGACGCCCTCCTGGTTGACGAAGGTCAGGGTCATGTCGTTCAGGTTCAACGTGACGGTATAGGTATCGTCCGCGGGCACCTTGATGTTGGCGCCGTTGGCTTCGCAGTTCTCACCGTAGTTGGTGGTCCAATCCTGGTTGAGACGGACTTTGAACTCGTCGCCGGCCTTCAGAGGCATGGGATCGGACACCCACAGGCCAGCTTCCTTCTCGGTCATGGGGAAGTCGGTGGCCCAGCCGCTGCCCTCAAAGCTGCCGATGACGCCCCAGGTGTCGGGCAGCTCCTCTTCGCCTTCCTTCTTCAGGTAGTCGCCCAGGGACTCCTCATAGGCGGCCAGGGCGGCCTTAAGCTCGTCGTCGTTGGTGGCCTTCTGCAGGGCCTCGCCCAGGACCTGGGCGCTGTTGCCCCACCAGTTGCCGGGGATGTTGCCCTGGTAGACGGAGTAGGGAGCCTGCTGGGCGATGGCGCCCATGACGGCGTTGGCCAGGACCTTCTCATTCTTGGCGGCGGCGATGTTGGAGGGACCCCAGCCGGCGGCCTCAAAGCGCTCCACCTGGGCCTGCTCGCCGGTCAGATACTGGGCGAGCTGATGGCAGGCGGCGTTGAGCTTGGCGTCGGAGTGGGGCTTGACGCCGATCAGCTTGGAGCCGGTGAAGGGGCTCAGCTGATAGTCGGTGCCGTCCACGGTGAACTTGGGCAGGGGCGCCGCACCGAAGTTGTCGCCCAGGATGCTCTTGGCGTTCTCGGTGTTCCAGGTGCCGCTGACCACGAAGCCGGCGTTGTTGTCGAACTCAGAGGTCTCGCTGGTGCTGACGAACTTGTCGGAGGACATGGCGGCGTTCAGGGCCTTGGCGGCGATGAAACCCTTGTCGGAGTTGAAGTTGTCGACCACGGCCAGGAACTTGCCGTCGCTGTCGGCTTCCCAGGTGGACTTGCAGCCTACGCCGAAGAAGTAGGCGGGCAGGTACCAGCCGTTCTTCAGGTCGAAGCAGAAGGTCTTGCCGGCGGCTTCGCAGTCGGCGATCATGCTGGCGATGTTGCCCAGGGACTCGGCCTTGACCACGCTCTTGTCGTAGAACACGAAGAACGTGTTGTCGGCGGTCACGGGGTAGGCATAGAACGCTTCGCCGGTGGTGGCGGCGGTCACGGCCGCTTCCACGTTGTTGGTCTGCACGAACTCAGCCGCCTTGGCGCCCAGGGCACCGAGAGCGCCCGCCTGCACGAGGCGGTTGAACTGGTCCTGCGCGAAGAAGTAGATGTCGCCGCCCGCTTCCACGTCGGTGATCATCTTGGTGGCCGCGTCGCCTTCGCCAACGGCCTCGACGGTGGCATTGAACTTGATGCCCATGTCGTTGCTGTTGTTGAAGTCCTCGATCTGCTTCTTGGTCAGATCGACGACCTTCTCGGCCGCCCAAACGGTGATGGTGTACTCACCGGCCAGCTCACTGGACGCAGCCGCGGGCTTGGTCTCGGTGGTCTCGGTCTTCTCGGTCTTGGTCTCGGCGGGGGTCTGCGTGGCGCTCTTGGGCGTGCAGGCGATCACACCAAGGATCATGACGAGAGCGAGTACGATAGCTAACGTTTTTTTCATGCTTGTCCCTCCTGTGATTTGTGCATTTTGGATGCCGTACGTTTTTTCATCCCGGGCGAAAGGCTCAGCGGATACTTCGCCATCCTCCCTATGATGATATATATAAATTTACACCCGATTCAGGCAAAAGTCAATCCGATTTTGGCAAAATCGTGATCGTTTAGAGCAAAAACTTGAAGTAATTTTTTCCTGTTGTTTCCCCTGCGAAACCGCATGCCGAAACAAAGCTCGTCATTATGAGCGGAGCCGAAGGCGGAGTCGAAGGACCTCTGAACGCAAAAGTTTATATCGCATAAAAAGCAGCTCGTTCAGACCAGCACCGTTCAGAGATCCTTCGCTTCGCTCAGGACGACAAGGAAAGAAAAAAACAAGGGCGATCACCAGATCGCCCGTGAGTACAGGATACTTCTTTCACGGCAGGGCCAAAAACGCCCCGGCGGCGGCGATGGCCGCGTCGTCCGCCGAGCCGTTCCACTCGCCCAGATGGGGGGAATTGGCGTTGAAGAAGAGGTAGTAGGTCTCCCCGGGGATGTAGGCCACGTACTTCGTCCCGATGGCCACGCCCCGGGATTCGTCGTAGACGCAGACGCCGTAGGCCGCGCCCTCCGCCGTATACAGGAGGCGGTCCGGGAAGGCGGCCTCGTCCAGGGGGAGGCAGTTGGGCAGGTACCGGTCGATCTGCTGGCTGGACAATATGAACAGGTCCCCCGAGGTCAGATTGGTGGGCGAGAACATCTCGTCGGAGAAGACGCGGGCCTCCACGAAGCGGATGCCCTCGGGCATGGCCTTTTCGAGCTCCGCGTCCAAAGCCTCCCGCTCCATGGCGGGGCAGTCGGCGTACAGGACCAGCTTCTTTTGGGCCGGGGCGTCGGTGATGAGGGTGAAGATCCAGGCCCAGAAGAAGAAGCTGACCACCAGCCAGAGGAGGTATCGATGCCAGTTTTTCAGGATGCTTTTCATGCCGGCACCTCCCTGGAGGCGCTCGCCTCCTCTTCGGTCACTTCAACGGCCACGATGCAGTCGTAGACCGTCTCCACGGTGCCGGTGAAATCGTCGGGCAACATATCCGCCTTCTCGGCGTAGACGCTGAGCAGCGTCTCGTGGAACTCCTCCCGCTGCATGACCTTGCGGATGGGCACGCCCTTCTTCACCAGCCAGGTGCCCTCCCGCTTCTCGAACCGGCCCGCGAAGGTCTCCCGGGGGCCGGTGAGCATGAGCTCGATATGCCGGACCCGGGCCCGGGCCGGCTGGCGGCGGCTGTGGGAGAGGAAGATCACCACCCAGCCGCTGAGGACGGAGGCCCCCAGCGTCAGAGGGAAGGTGAGGCCCTGGTTCCGCCTCGTGGTGAGGCAGCAGAGGACCACGCAGGCGACGAGGCCCGCCCCCGCCACGGCGAGCATGATGCGTCCGGCCCGCCTCTGGGCGGCCCTGGCCTCGGTCAATTCTTCGGTTCTATATAAGCTGATGGGTCCCATGACCCTATTTATAGCACAGATCGGGGCGGATGAAAAGGGTCCAGCTTGACAAACCCGCCGGTTGTGGGTATACAATTATATATGACCTCACTGTGAAGGGAGAAAGACCATGGCCAAACGCGTATTCGTTCTGCTGCTCTCCGCGCTGCTGCTCGTCACCGCCTTCGGCTGCCAAAAGCAGGCCGCCGAGCCCCCCGCGCCTACGGAGGCCCCCACGGTCGCGCCCACAGAAGCGCCCGCCGTGGTGAACGGGGAGTTCGTGATCACGGACCCGCTGCTCGAGACCGACTACAAGGTGACGGACAACAACCGGGTTTTCTACGAGATCTTCGTGGGCTCCTTCGCCGACTCCGACGGGGACGGCATCGGGGATCTGAGGGGCATCATCAACAAGTTCGACTACCTGAACGACGGGGACCCCAACTCCGGCCGGTCGTTGGGCGTCGAGGGCATCTGGCTGACGCCCATCTTCAAGTCCCCCTCCTACCATAAGTACGACGTGACCGACTACTACACCATCGACCCCAAGTTCGGCTCGCAGAAGGACCTGGACGACCTCATCGCCCTTTGCCACAGCCGGGGCGTGAAGATCATCCTCGACATGGTCATCAACCACACGGCCAAGGACTGCAAGTGGTTCAAGGCCTTCACCGAGGCCCACAAGAAGAACGATACTTCGGACCCCTACTACGATTTCTATACGTATTACAAGAAGGGCGAGAAGGCGCCCGCGGGCCGGGCCTTCGCGGCGCTCTCCGGCACGGACGTATACTATGAGTGCAACTTCTACGACGGGATGCCGGAGCTGAACTTCGACAATCCCGCCGTCCGGGAGGAGGTGCTGAAGATCTCCCGGTACTATCTCGACAGGAAGATCGACGGCTTCCGCTACGACGCCGCCAAGTACGTCTACTACGGCGACCACAAGAGCAGCGTCGCCTACTGGGAGGAGTACCTCAATACCCTCCGCGCCGAGTACCCCGGTCTCTACACCGTGGCCGAGGTCTGGGACGGGGACGGGGTCATCTCACTCTACTACCCCGCCACCAACTGCTTCAACTTCACCGTGAGCCAGGTGGAGGGGCTCATCGCCGAGACCGCCAAGCAGGGCAACGCCGGCGAGTACGCGAAGTACGTGGAGAAGTTCATCGCCTCCATCGGGAACACCAACCCGGACGCCATGTACCTCCCCTTCCTCACCAACCACGACATGGACCGGATCGCCGGCGCGCTGACCGTGGCCTCGGGGAACATGCAGATGGCGGCGAACCTGCTCATACTGGGCCCCGGCTCCCCCTTCCTCTACTACGGGGAGGAGTTGGGCATGCGGGGCTCCCGGGGCGGGGCGAACACGGACGCCAATAGGCGGCTCGCCATGCTCTGGGGCGATGGGAACCCGGTGAAGGACCCCACGGGCACCACCTACGGCGCGGACAAGCAGATCAAGGACACGGTGAAGGAGCAGAAGGCGGACGAGTACAGCCTCTACACCTACTACAAGAAGCTCATCATGATCCGCAAGGCGAACCCGGCCATCGCCCGGGGCGAGTACAAGGCCGTGTCCATCGAGGGCACCAAAGTGGGCGGGTTCACGTCCACGCTGGACGGGACCACGGTGCTGGTCCTCCACAACCCCAGCCGCGGGCCCCAGACCTTCGACCTCAGCGCCATCGGTGAGTTTACCACCCTCCGGGCGGTCATGGGCCTCGGCACGGCGGAGCTCACCGGCACCAGTCTGGCGCTGGACGGACAGACAAGCGTGGTCATTGGAAAATAAGGAATTATTGAAAGCCCGCACCTTTTCTTGAAAGAAAAGGTGCAACCAAAAGAACTTTAAGAATGGGAGATGCTTCGCTGCACCTCCCATTTCTATTTCTTAAGCTTCTCTTTTTTGCGCCGCTTTCTTCTCTTCACAGAAGAGAAAAAAGCGGCATAAAGAAGTGAATCATTCCCCACTAACACTCAGCTTGATATCGCCCGTGCTGGTCTGGGCCTCGCAGCGGCCGTCGCCGGTGGCGTCGGGCACGCGGACGCTGCCCGTGGACGCGTGAGCGGAGAAGGTCTTGGGCGTGCGGATGGTGCCGGTGATGTCGCCGGTGGACGCCTTCAGGTACAGGTTCGCCCCGTCCACGTCCGTGAGCCGGATGTCCCCCGTGGTGCTCTCGCACCGGAGATCCCCGGAGCAGACCACGTTGGTGAGCACGATCTTGCCGGTGCTGACGGACACGTCCACCGTCCCGGGCGTCATGTCGCTGAGCCGGATGTCCCCGGTGCTGCCGTGGGCGGTGACCTTGTCCGCCTGCACGCCGTTCAGCGTCAGGTCCCCGGTGCTGATCTCCACGTCCACCGCCCCGAAGACCAGGGCCTTGTCCGCGGTGACGTCCCCGGTGTCCATGACGGCCTTCAGCAGCTCATAGCTGCCGGCGGGCAGATACACGCTGATCCGGGGGCTCTTGAAGGAAAACAGGCTCCACGCCTTCACGTTGTTGGCGGGCCGGATCGTCAGCGTCCCGTTGTCCAGGGCGACGGTGTACTTCTCCCGGTCGCTCTCCTCCGAGACCACCCGGCAGCCGCCGTTCTCCGCCGCCAGCAGCTCCACGTCAGCGGTGTACCCCTTCACGTCGATGCGCTGTACGGGGTCGGCGAAGTCATAGGTATTGGTCACGTACTGGGTCCGATCCAGCTTCCTAAAGTCGAAGTGCACAGCGCTGAGGCCCGCACAGAGCAGCGTCCCGCCGATGACCACCACCAGCACGGCGATCAGAATAGCAATAGCAGTCTTTTTCATCTTTACTTACCCTTCTTTCCAACAAACAATGATTTCACGCCCGTCCAGAGCCACTTGCAGAGCTTCGCCGCGCCCACGGTGATGAGCTTCATCAGCAAAAACAGCAGCGCACAGAGGCCCAGGCACACGAGCCCGCCGCCCAGGAGCACCAGCCCCTGGGGCAGGTGCACCCGAATGAGCTCGATGACGCCCGTCACGATGGCCACTACGCCGGCGAGAATGATCGCCCCCACCGCCGCCCAAAGGGCGATGACCACGGCCCACAAAGCCACGAACAGGGCGAACAGCACCGCGAGGACCGCGATAAGCAGCGGCAGCCACAGCGGCGCGCCCAGGATCAGCAGGGCGATGACCCAGCCCGAGACGCCCTTCTTCTTGCTCTCCTGCACCCGGTTCTGAACGATCTGGGTGAGGGGCGTCTCCTTGACCACGTTCGACACGATCTCGTCCAGGGACCCGAGGCGCGATACGGCCTCCTCCTCGCCAAGACCGTCCTCCATGGAATCGGCGATCAGCTCGCTGTAGTACTCCACCGTGCGGTCCACGGCCTCCTGAGGGAGGCCCGCCATCCTATGGCGCAGCTCCCCGATGAATGCATCTCTGCTCATGCTTGACCCTCCTTCGTGATGAACCGGTAGATGGACTCCATCTCCCGCCAGTCCTCCTTAAAATCCTCGATCCGCGCCTTGCCGGCGTCGGTGATGTGATAATACTTGCGCAGCCGTCCATTGTGCTCCATGGAGCGTACCGTCAAGAGCCGCCCCTCCTCCAGCCGCCGCAGGATGGGGTACAATGTCGATTCGGACACGTCCACATAGGGTTTGATGTCCTTGATGATCTGATACCCGTAGGAATCCTCCCCCTGGATGGCGGCCAGGACGCACACGTCCAGCAGCCCTCGCTTCATCTGTATATCCATAGGCTCATGCCTCCCTTCGCGTTATACTATACTACGCATAGTATTATGTGTCAAGAAGTATTTTTGCAAAACCACAAAAAAGGAAGGGAATGTTTATCCCCTTCCTGAGCTTCTCTTTTTTGCGCCGCTTTTTTCTTCTGCTATGTGCAAACCATAGTCGAAAACAATGCTGCTGCTTGTTTTCTCCTTGGTTTGCCCGTGCTGCGCCTCGCTGCATCTGCCACAGGCAGCGCTCGGCTCCGCACTCACGGAAGAGAAAAAAGCGGCAAAGAATCAGTTATTTCTCCGGATTCAGCAAAAAGTCGTCGAAGGTGCCCCAGCCGCCGCCCTGGCAGCGGACGTAGACGCCCACGGTGAGGGTGCCGGATGTGCAGGGTATGTGCTCCAGGACCGCCTCCTGCCAGTTGACCCAGCCGTGGAACGTCATGGGCGCCGTGTAGGTCTGGCCGTCGGAGATCACGTAGAGGTGGATGTCCGCGTCGTCGCCGGTGTCGCCGCCCTGGCCCTGGACGCTGACGCGCCAGGTGCCCGCCGGGAGGTCCGTGACGGTCTGCTCACACTTCCACTCCACCGCCGCCCCGTCCCAGAAGTGGAGGGACACCTCTCCGGAGTGAGCGTCGGTGGCCTTCACCTGGAAGTCCGCCTGGGCCCCGGGGGCGATGGGCGTGATGGTCCACATGGACAGGTCCTTGTCCTCGAAGCTGTAGTTCTCGAGGTAGTTGGCCTCCACCACGTTCACATAGCACAGGGCCGGCTGCCCGTCGCCGACGCCGTGGATGACGAACTGGGCCACCGCAGCGGTGCTGACGGCCTTCACGTCCGCCTCGTCCCAGACGACGGAAGTCTCCGCCCGGGACCCGTCGGTGAAGATGGCGGGAACGGCCTCGGGCAGGGCGAAGCCCTCCCCCACCCGCACGGTCACCACCGCGGAATCGAGGGCGTCCGCCAGCTTCGGCGCGTCGTTCCCGGTCCTCAAGAGGGCGAAGGTCTTGAGGGATTCCAGGGGCTTCCCGTCGAAGCCGAACAGGGCCTGGTTGTCGCAGGCGCTGCCGCCGTAATACTTGCCCGCGTCGTCCGGGTCATATTCGGCCGCGTAGCTGCTGGCCCAGCCGCTGCCGTGCTCCTCCCACAGGGGGCTACGGTCCGCCCAGGAGGCGCCGGGCACGGGTATCCAGCCCGCCTCCCAGTAGAAGACGCCGACGCCCGCGCCCAGTGACGATACCGCCGCGACCACGTCCCGGATCTCCCGGCTCTGGCCCTGGACGGTGAAGGGGTAGGGCTTCTCGTACTTCAGCTCCTCGCCGATGGAGTTGGGGCTGTCGTCCCCGTCGGCGGCGGTGTAGGCCCACTGGGTCTCGGCCACCATGACCTTCTTCCCGTACTTCTCGGCCACGGTGGAGAGCTGCTCTTTGAGGTTATCCAGCGTCCCGTGCCAGTAGGGGTAATAGGAGGTGGAAAACACGTCGTAGTCCACCTGGTTGCCGGCGAGCATGTAGGCTAACTTCGAATAGTTCCCCGCCTCCGGGTTGGTAAAGTGGACGGCGATGAGGATGTTTGGGTCGAAGGCGCGGACCGCCTCGGCCCCGGCCTGGTAGAGGGCGCACATCTTGGGCACGGCGGTCTCGCCGCACAGGCCGTTGTTGGTCTCGTTGCCGATCTGGACCATGCCGATGTCCGCCCCGGCGTCCCGGATGGTCTTGAGGCTCGATACGGTGTATTCCCGGAGCTTCTCGGCCTTGTCGCCGATGCTGAGGCCCGCCCACGCCTTGGGCACCTGCTGCTTCGCCGGGTCCGCCCAGAAGTCGGAGTAGTGGAAGTCCACCAGCAGCTTCATGCCGTACCTGGCCGCCCGGGCGCCGATCTTCCCGGCGGTCTCGGCGGTGCAGTTCCCGCCGCCGTAGCCCCGGCCCTCCCTGTCGAAGGGGTCCACCCAGACCCGGACCCGGACGCAGTTGACGCCGTTTTCCGCCAGGGTCTTGAGCATGTCCTGCTCCTGACCGTCGAAGCCATAGTACTTGACGCCGCTCTGCTCCTCCGCGAGGAGGCTGGACACGTCCGCGCCCAATATGAAGTCGTCCCGGAGGTTTTCTATCTTCTCCACGTAGAGGGTGTCCGAGGTAACGGCCTTCTTCTCCTGCACAGCGGTCCCCCCCTTCCCGCAGCCGGTCAGCACGAGCAGCGCCAGAATAATGGCTCCGATACGTTTCATGGCAGCCTCCTTTTATGAGGAATGATTAAAAGCTCGCACCTTTTCTTGAAAGAAAAGGTGCAGCCAAAAGAACTTTAAGAAGGATAACAGGTTATAGGCGATATGCCATACATGAAACCTGCACTTTGTTTGGTTTCTCGTTGTTTTGCCCGTGCTACGCTTCGCTGCATCTGCCACAAGCAGCGCTCAGCTTCGCACCCAAAGAGAAAAAGCGGCAAAAACCAAGCTCTTACAACCCTTCCGCGATACGCCGCGCCACATAGACGCCCGAGGCGGAGGCATGGGACAGGCTGTGGGTGATGCCGCTGCCGTCGCCGATGATGTAGAGGCCCGGGTAGCGGGTCATCAGGTTCTCGTCGAGAGAGACCTCCATATTATAGAACTTCACCTCCACGCCGTAGAGGAGCGTGTCGTCGTTGGCGGTGCCCGGCGCGATCTTGTCCAGGGCGTAGATCATCTCGATGATCCCGTCGAGGATGCGCTTCGGCAGCACCAAAGAGAGGTCCCCCGGCGTGGCCGCCAGGGTGGGCGTCACCAGCCCCTTCTCGATCCGCTTCTCCGTGCTCCGGCGGCCGCGGACCAGGTCCCCGAACCGCTGGACCATGACGCCCCCCGCCAGCATGTTGGAGAGGCGGGCGATGCTCTCGCCGTACAGGTTGCTGTCGTTGAAGGGCTCCGTGAAGTGCTTAGATACCAGCAGCGCGAAGTTGGTGTTCTCCGTGTGCATGTCCTCCCGCTCGTAGCTGTGGCCGTTGACGGTGACGATGCCGTTGGTGTTCTCGTTGACCACGATCCCGTTGGGGTTCATGCAGAAGGTGCGCACGTTGTCCTCGAACTTCTCCGTCCGGTACACGATCTTGCTCTCGTAGAGCTCGTCGGTCAGGTGGGAGAACACCACGGCCGGCAGCTCCACCCGCACGCCCAGATCCACCCGATTGCTGCGGGTGGGGATGGAAAGGCGCTTGCAGATGGTCTCCATCCACTTGCTGCCGCTGCGGCCCACGGAGATGATGAGCTGCCCGCAGGAGAAGTCCCCCTGCTCCGTGTGGACGGCGTAGCCGCCTTCCTCCACACTTACGTCCTCCACGGGCGTGTCGAAGAAGAAGTCCACCGTCTCCTTCAGATGCGCGAACAGGTTTTCGAGGACCACATAGTTGATGTCCGTGCCCAGGTGCCGGACGGAGGCGTCCAGCAGGTTGAGCTTGTTTTCGATGCACAGCTTCTTGAAACGGGTGCCGGCGGTGGAATAGAGCTTGGTCCCCTCGCCGCCGAAGGCCATGTTGACGGAGTCCACGTACTTCATGAGATCCAGGGCCTCCCGCTTGCCGATGTGCTCGTAGAGGGTGCCGCCGAAATCGTTGGTGATGTTGTACTTGCCGTCGGAGAAGGCCCCCGCGCCGCCGAAACCGGACATGATGGAGCAGGTCCTGCACTTGACGCAGGACTTGATCTTGTCCCCGTCGATGGGGCAGCGCCGCTGCTCCAGGGGGTGCCCCTCCTCGAACACGGCCACCCGCTTCTCCGGCGCCAGCTTCTTGAGTTCGTACGCGGAATAGATGCCGCCCGGGCCGCCGCCCACGATGATCACGTCATAGTTGTGGTTCACAATTGCACCTCCATGGTGTGGTAACGAAATAGTATACCATAGATGGAAAGAGGAAGTAAAGAAAGCAGGCCGCTTTTCTTGTAAGAAAAGCGGCACAAAAGAACTTCAAGAGGCTAAGATACTCTCCTCCCTATTCCCCATTATCTTCTTAAGCTTCTCTTTTTTACGCCGCTTTTTTCTCTTCACGAAGAGAAAAAAGCGGCAAAAGAAAGACTCATTCTACAAAATACGGCTCCAGGAATGCGTGGAAGTGGCGCATGGGCAGGTTGTGGCCCATGGTGATGCGCATATTGGGGATGGACTCCCGGTCGTGGTAAAGGGCCGTCACGGCGGCGATGACGTAGTCGAGGTGCTCCTTGCTAAGCTGGCTCCGGTTCACGGCGAACCGGACCACGTTGCACACCTCCGCCTGCTGCTCGGGGGTCTTCAGGTCGTACTCCATGGAGTAGTCGCCCAGCTCGGAGACCCGGATGCCATAGCGCCGAATGAGCTCCAGAGAGAACCCCTCGCCGGCGAAGCTGTCATGGCCCCGCTTCCCGTCGAAGAACCGGTCCATATCGAGGTACACCCCGTGCCCGCCGGCGGGCAGCACCACGGGCAGCCCCGCCTTATAGAACCCCTGGGCCAGATACTCGCACTGCTTCACCCGCTCGTCGAGATATTCGAACCGGCCGCACTCGTAGAGCCCCGCGGCCAGGGCCATGATGTCCCGACCGGACATGCCGCCGTAGGAGTCGTTGCCGTAGGAGGAGATCTGCTTCACCTTGAGCAGGATCCCCACGTCGGTCTTCACGCTGCCGTCCGGGTTGAAGTCGGAGAACTTCTTCCAAAAATACCCCCGGTCCCGAAAGGCGCAGACGCCGCCCATGTTGGCGTGCCCGTCCTTCTTGAGGGACGCGGTGAACCCGTCGCAGTAGGAGAAGAGCTCTTTGGCGATCTCGAAGATGGAGGTATTTTCGTACCCCGGCTCGTTCATCTTGATGAAGTAGCAGTTCTCCGCCCACCGGGCCGCGTCCAGCATGTACGGTATCTCGTATTTGTGCGCGATCTCGCTGACGGCGCGGATATTGGCCATGGACACGGGCTGGCCGCAGACCGTGTTGTTGGTGATGGTGGTGTAGATCATGGGGATGTTCTCAGGGCCCAGCTCGTCGATCATGGCCCGGAGCTTGTCAAGGTCCATGTTCCCCTTGAAGGGATTCTTCTCGTAGACGCCGCCCTCGGGCACCTCCCATAAGAGGTCCTTATCGTACAGGTTCCGGGGCGTGGACCCCATCTGCTTGATGTTCCCCTCGGTGGTGTCGAAATGGCCGTTGCTGGGGATGGTGAAGTTCTTGCCCGGGTGCCGGTCGTTCAATATCTTCGACACGATGGAGAACAGCAAACTCTCCGCGCACCGGCCCTGGGGCACCAGGAAGGTGTTGGGCCGCTCCATCTGGGCCGCGCCGCCGTTGAAGAGGCCGCCCTCGTTTTCCACGAGATACAGCTCGTCCATGAGCTTTTCGATGTCCTCGCAGCCCGTGCGGACCAGATCCAGCGTGCGCTTTTGCTCGTCGCCCCGCTCGAACACGTCCCGCATGGCGTCCAGGAGCACGTAGTAGCCCTTGTTCCGGCCGTAGCTCTCGTCGCCCAGCATGAGGGCGCTCCACTGCAGGTCCGTCATGGCCGTGGTGCCGGAGTCGGAGAGCATGTCCACGGTCAGCATGCCCGCCGGGAAGGCGAACTCGTTGTAGTGGGTGCTCTTGAGAGCCCGTTCCCTTTGCTCCACGGTCACCCGGGGGATGTTCCGCTTCACGTAGGCGAAGGACCGGGGCGCGGGTACGTTCAAAGGATATTCCATACTGTTTGTGCCTCCACATTTCAGAAATCACATGGACTATCCAAATCATAACAATCCCCCCGCGTCGCTGTCAACGAACGCGGGGGGAATATACTGTATATTTGCGGACGGATCATGGATCGCTCCAAAAAACGCCTTTTACAGCACCTTGCTCAAAAAGTCGCGGGTCCGCTGCTCCTTGGGGTGCTCCAGGAGCTCCGACGGGGTGCCCTGCTCCACGATCTGGCCGTCGGAGATGAAGATGATCCGGTCGCTGACCTCCCGGGCGAAGCCCATCTCTTGGGTGACGATGACGGTGGTCATGCCGTCCTTCACCAGGGTGCGGATCACGGACAGCACCTCCCCCACCATCTCCGGGTCCAGGGCGGAGGTGGGCTCGTCGAAGAGCATCACGTCCGGCTCCATGGCCAGGGCCCGCACGATGGCCAGCCGCTGCTTCTGCCCGCCGGAAAGCTTGCGGGGGTACTCGTCCTTCTTGTCCAGGAGCCCGATGCGATCGAGGAGGTACAGCGCCTTCTGATCTGCCTCCGCGGGGGTCTTCTTCTTCAGCAGCACCGGGGCCAGGGTGATGTTCTCCTTCACGGTCATGTGGGGGAACACGTTGAAGTGCTGGAACACCATGCCCATCTTCTGCCGGTACTTGTCCACGTCGGTGCCCTTCTGGTTGATCTTCTGTCCCTCGAAGATCACGTCGCCGCCGTCCGGCTCCTCGAGGAGGTTCAAACAGCGAAGGAAGGTGCTCTTGCCGCCGCCGGAGGGGCCGATGATGGCCAGGGCCTCCCCCTGATGGATCTGCAGGTCCACGCCCTTCAACACATGGTTGTCGCCGAAGCTCTTTTGGAGGCCTTTGGTCTCGATCAAAACGGTGTCAGTCACTTTGCTTCAGCCTCCTTTCATATGCGCCCACCAGCTTGCTCAAGGTGAAGGTGAGGATGAAATAGATGGCGCCCACGATGATCAGGCTCTCGAAGGCCAGGTAGGTGACGCCCTTCACGGTCAGATAGGCGGTCATCAGGTCCCCCACGAAGAACGTAGAAGCGAGGGACGTCTCCTTGATGATGGTGACGAACTCGTTGCCCAGGGCCGGCAGGATGTTCTTCACCGCCTGGGGCAGGACCACCTTGCGCATGGTCTGGCCCTTCGATAGGCCCAGGCTCCGGGCGGCCTCGGTCTGGCCCGGGTCCACGGCCTGGATGCCGGAGCGGATGACCTCGGACACGTAGGCCGCGCTGTTGATGACCAGGGCCACGGACAGGCTCCCGAAGGTGCCGAGGCCTAGGGCCGGGAACATGAGCGGCACGATGAAGTAGCCGATGTACAGCTGCAGCAGGATGGGCGTGCCCCGGATCACCTCCACGAAGGCGGTGACCAGGAAGCGCAGGACCTTGACCCGGGACATCTTCATCAGGGCCAGCAGCGCGCCCAGGATGGCGCCGAAGAAGACCGTGATGACGGACAGGGCCAACGTCACGCTGACGCCCTTGATGAGGAACACGTCCCAGTACTTGACCAGGATCTTGATGATGTTTTGGAAGATGGTGGTGAATGTCATGGTTTTTTACGTATGCTTTTGGCTTGATTTTGCCGCTTTTTCTCTTTCGAAAAAGAGAAAAAGCGGCGGAAAAAGAGAAACTTAAATGGGATAATGGGTATGATGGCGAAAGCCATATGTCCCAGTCAAAGTTCTTTTGGGCCCCTTTTCTTTCAAGAAAAGGGGCACCGGCTTCCAATCATTCCTTAATTTGAAGGCGCGGTACCGTCGTCGTTGTAGCTGACCTCGGCGGCGGTGGAGATGCCCGCCAGCGCCTTGGCGTCGTTGTACCAGCCGTCGTAGAGGTTGGCCGCCAGAGCCTTGGCGAGGGCCTCGTTCACCTTCTTGAGGAGGTCCGTGCTGTTCTTGTTCAGCAGGATCACGTTGTTCTCGTACTTGGGGTCCACCTCGAAGTCGTAGCCCGTGAAGGCGATGTCGGGGTTGTTGCTGATGATAGCCTCGCCGTTGCCGTGGGCCACGGCCAGGGCGTCGATCTTGCCGGTCTGCAGGGCCAGCACGGCGTCGTCGATGCTCTTATAGGTGACCATCTCCGCCCCGGCGGGGATCAGCGCCTCCTGGACCAGCTTCTCCTGCAGGGACGCGGCCTGGGCGCCCACCTTCAAACCGGAGAAGCTCTCCGCCGCGGTCATGGTCCCCTCCTTGGCCTTCACGGTGATGACGGACTGCTGGGTCTCGTTCTCGCCGGCGATGTAGTAGTCGCTGAGCAGGTAGTTCTCCTCCCGCTCCGCCGTCCAGGAGAAGCCGGAGATGGACATATCCACGGACCCCAGCTGGACCGCCGTCTGGCAGGCGTCGAAGCTCATGGCCTTCAGCTCCAGGGTGAGGCCCAGCTCCTGGGCAAGGTAGTTGGCCAGGGTGATGTCAAAGCCCACGTACTGGTCCTGGCCGGTCTTGCTGGTGTCCACGAACTCCATGGGCGCGAAGTCCGGAGAGATGGCCACGGTCAGGGTGGTCTTCTTGGCTTCCTTCTTGCAGCCTACGACGCTGAGCAGCAGGATCGCCGCCAGCAGGATGATGATCGCTTTTTTCATGATTTGTTTCCTCCGTTTTGGTGTTGCACGTAGTATACACGCATGTTTATTCTTTGTCAATGCATTTTTATAAAATAGTTTTCACGAAATGCCTTACTGTGTAAGTCAATTATGCATACTGTATGCACTATATGCAGGAAATACTGCATCCCCTGCGTCTTGAAAAACCTTTGACATTCGGGGCCTGAAATGATATAAATAAACTGTATTGGAATGGTCTTTTGACCGTTCGCGAGTTTCCCATGAACTACTATATAAAGAAAGAGGTTTGCTGAAAATGAAGAAGCTGGACTTGACCCGCTACGGCATCACCGGCACCAAGGAGATCGTGTACAACCCCTCCTATGAGCTGCTGTTCAAGGACGAGATGGACCCCACCCTGACGGGGTATGAGAAGGGACAGCTGTCCGAACTGGACGCCGTCAACGTGATGACCGGCGTGTACACCGGCCGCTCCCCCAAGGATAAGTTCATCGTCATGGACGAGAACTCCAAGGACACCGTCTGGTGGACCACCGAGGGCTACAAGAACGACAACCATCCCGCCTCGGAAGAGACCTGGGCCGCCGTGAAGAAGCTGGCTCAGGAGGAGCTCTCCAATAAGAAGCTGTACGTGGTGGACGCCTTCTGCGGCGCCAACCCCGACACCCGCATGTCCGTCCGCTTCTTCATGGAGGTGGCCTGGCAGGCCCACTTCGTGCGGAATATGTTCATCCAGCCCACCAAGGAGGAGGAGGAGACCTTCGAGCCCAACTTCGTGGTGTACACGGCGTCCCTGGCCAAGGTGGAGAACTTCAAGGAGCTGGGCCTCAACTCCGAGACCGCCGTGGTCTTCAACATCACCAGCCGGGAGCAGGTCATCCTCAACACCTGGTACGGCGGCGAGATGAAGAAGGGCATGTTCTCCATGATGAACTACTACCTGCCGCTGCAGGGCATCGCGTCCATGCACTGCTCCGCCAACACCGACATGAAGGGCGAGAACACCGCCATCTTCTTCGGCCTCTCCGGCACCGGCAAGACGACGCTCTCCACCGACCCGAAGCGGCTCCTCATCGGCGACGACGAGCACGGCTGGGACGACAACGGCGTCTTTAACTTCGAGGGCGGCTGCTACGCCAAGGTCATCAACCTCGACAAGGACTCCGAGCCCGACATCTACAACGCCATCCGCCGCAACGCGCTCCTCGAGAACGTGACGCTGGACGAGAACGGCAAGATCGACTTTGCCGACAAGTCCGTCACCGAGAACACCCGCGTCAGCTACCCCATCGAGCACATCGAGAACATCGTGAAGAAGGTGCGCCCCATCTCCGCCGGTCCCGACGCGAAGAACGTGATCTTCCTGTCCGCCGACGCCTTCGGCGTGCTGCCCCCCGTGTCCGTGCTGACCCCGGACCAGACCAAGTACTACTTCCTCTCCGGCTTCACGGCGAAGCTCGCCGGCACCGAGCGGGGCATCACCGAGCCCACGCCCACCTTCTCCGCCTGCTTCGGCCAGGCGTTCCTGGAGCTCCATCCCACCAAGTACGGTGAGGAGCTGGTGAAGCGCATGGAGAAGTGCGGCGCCAAGGCGTACCTCGTCAACACCGGCTGGAACGGCTCCGGCAAGCGGATCTCCATCAAGGACACTCGCGGCATCATCGACGCCATCCTGAACGGCGACATCCTGACCGCGCCCACCAAGACGATCCCCTACTTCAACCTGGAAGTGCCCACCGCCCTGCCCGGCGTGGACCCGAAGATCCTTGACCCCCGCGACACCTACGCCGATCCCGCCATCTGGGAGGAGAAGGCCAAGGATCTCGCCGGCCGGTTCATCAAGAACTTCAAGAAGTACGAGACCAACGAAGCGGGCAAGGCCCTGGTCCCCGCCGGCCCCCAGCTCTGATCCCCAAAACGCACGACAGCGGACGCGTGAGCGTCCGCTGTTTTTTGACTTGATCTATAGGTGCGGTTTACCGGGCTATCGCTTTTCTGACCAATCTGCAAGAGTAGAAAACAGGCATTTTCAAGGCGAGATATGATAGATAGTAAAGCGGGCTGACGTCCATTTCCTTTGCTCTCTGGCGCAAGCTCAATTTTTTATAGTTGGCGATCCGGTTGTATTCCCGAAAATAGGTGACCGCTTCCATCGGCTCCATGATCCGTATGCTTTGTTTGATAAACGCGACATATCCCCGATAGTTTTCCAAATGGCCTTTGACCATATTCGCTCCGGAATCGGATAACCCGCCTTCCTGGTATTCACAGATGTATACAGGCACGTTGTACCATCTGACCTTGTATCCGTCATAAGCGATTTTATCCCAAACGATCCGTTCTGTCATGAAAAACTCACCGTCAAATTCAGGAAAAGGATATTTCCTCAATATATCCGTCCTGAATGCCTCCGCCTTGTCACCCAGCAAATTCATTCGATATCTCTGCAGGTTGCCGCATTCCACGTACTGTCCCTCGGCAACATTCGGGCACTGCCCAACGACATGGTTCGACGGATCGACCCTGAGTCCGGATATGCCCGCCAGATCCTCTCTGCCGTTTACGTCTGCTATCCAGCCAGTCATGATCTCAATGGCGTTTTCCGGCAAGTAATCATCGCTGTCCACAACAAAAAAATACTCTCCCTCAGATAGCTCGACGCCTTTGTTGATCGCTCTGTGCTTGCCTCCATGCTGATTCATATGATACTTGATCTCAAATGGGGCTGACTGTATGGATCGCATCCAACTGTCAGTTCCATCGGAAGAGGCATCGTCAACGACGATCCACTCAAAATCCATATTCGTCTGCCTGAGAAGGGACTCATACAGTCTGGTTAACAGCTCTTTTCTGTTGTAAGTCGGCGTAAACACGGTTATGGGGTATTTTGAGCTCATATATCTCTTCCTTTCATTCTGGATTGAACGATCGACTTTAGACTGATCCCGGTGATCTTTTGGAACAATATGATATAGCCTACGGCAAGCAATGCCAGATAAAGCGCGTTGATCCCGATATCGTTACTGTATTTATACAATAACACCGATACGACTACCGGTATGATGCTGAAAAGACTTGTCCATGAAATGCCGATCCCTATTTGTTTTTTGATCTGAACAAGTCTCAATATCATCAGCAGCGCAAAAGACGCGCTCAGGACTATAACAGAGCCGATCATGCCGAAATGACGGGTAGCGAGACCACACAGCCCGATATTCACCGCGGAAGCTATCAACGTGCTGATCATGATGTATCCCGTCTTTTGCTCCGTCATAAACAAAGTGCCTAAAAAACCCGCTATCGCATTGGCGGATACCCCGATCATCAGATATGGAACGACCACCGAAGCATTCTGGAACGCCTCTCCCACATAATACGGGAATATGATATTGACAACGGAGCAAAATGCCGCGCAGCATATCCAAACCGTGCAGAACAGCAGATCCAGGCTCTTTTTATATATGGCCATTCTGTTGTCCTCATGGGCCATCAGATAGGCGGTCTCATTCCAGGAAAACTGGAACACATTCACCGCGATGACCGCCATGTTGGAAAGGCTGCTGGCTATGGCAAACAGGCCATTGTCATCTGCCCCGCAGATCCTGTTTATCGAAAGCTTCGTAAATCCGGATAGCAGCCAATATGAAACTGTGGCAACGCAAAGCGGGATGGAGAATTTCAATATCTGCTTCAATCGCGTGAAGCAGAAACGGTATTTAATTATCTTTGGGATCAAATGCAGCCGAAGCTCAATAAGGAGACACTGTATCAGAGCCCCTGCGATGTGCGCGATAAACAGGGACTCAACGCCCATATGAAAGACCAGGATCAGCACAATATTCGTGATCGCTACGGTCAGGGTGTTCGCCGCGCCGGAAACAACAAACAGTCGATTGTTTAAGAAGATGCGCGTCGAGAAAGAATACATGAATTGCAATCCATAGACTATCCCGAAGATATACGGCAGGTAGACCATGCTGAATGACAGCACCTGGGAGACAATGAAAAAAAGCGCTGAAAAGACCGCGATCCCTATGCAATAGGTCTTGAAGCAAAGGCTTATGACGGAATATTTATCCTCCGTATCGTCCGCGTCGAATGACATGCGGAACATGCCATCCCATATCTGGAAAAACGCAATGGACACCAACAGTGTGACAATCGCGCTTATCACATCATAATCGCCGTATTCAGCGGTATTCAATTTGTTAGTATACAGCGGGATCAGAAAAAAGGTGACTAATTTGGAAAAGATATTCCCCGCCAGGTAGGTAAGCGCCGTTTGAATAAATCTTTTGATTCTTCCCATGTCTTTGCTTCTCTCTAATCATCACTTAAGGCATTGAAACGAAGGCTTGAATATCCCCGAAAGCATCCCTGTGCCTTTCGATTTCCTGAGCATCCCAATCCCACCATTGCATTTGTTCCAGCTTCCTGATCTGTTCTTCTGAAAACCGGTAGCCGATATGTCTGGCGGGGACACCACCGACTATCTCATAAGGTCCAACATCCTTCGTTACGACCGCGCCGGCTGCGACAACAGCCCCATCACCAACGGTGACGCCTTCGAGAATGATCGCGTTGAGACTGATCAAAACGTCGTTGCCGATAACGACAGGACGGCGTCGCTCCGCTTTTTTCCTGCTGTCCACGTCAAATCTCGGATGTGTCGAAACCGCCGAAAGATCGTGCTCAAACGGGCAAATGTAAACGCCGCTGCTGATAGAACAGTATTTGCCAATGCGACAGTGTTCTATCGAGGAATTCTTGTTCACATAGCTGTAATCACCGATCTCGACATCGCTCTCAACGACGGTTCCCTTATCGATCAATACCTGTTTCCCGTAAACAGCGTGAATCGATGCCGAAACGCTTTTTATCCTTGTGTCATTCTTTCTGTTATAAGCCCAGATATAGATACGACGGAGAATTTCAACGATCATTGCGCTTGCCTCTTTTGTCTCAATAGTATCGACAATGCCCATATGCCGATCATGCCAAGAATCGCGGTAATGCTGAACAAGCCCCCTATCATGCCATCGAAATCCCCTCTGGGAGCCAGAAACAGATAGTATTGTGACGCCAACAGCATCGCATCCCGATAATACCGTTTGCTGCCGATACTGTTGACACAGGAAATAAAGCATCCATAGATCACGTTTCCAACAATGACGCCGATGAACCCAAAGTCATGAAACAATTCCGCGATGTAACAGCTTCCCACGCCGTGACCAGTCAGGTAATTTTCCCCATATTCATAGTAGGATAATCTATGGGACAGGTAATGGCCATACAGCGCATTTTCCACAGAGTTCCCCGAAAAAACTTTGACACCGAACACCTTTCGAACGATGGCGTTCTCCAGCAGGACCGTTCTTGTGTTGCTGAGCGAGGTCAGGATCATGTCGCTCAGCTTGTCCCTATAATACATAACGCGCTTGATAACATTGACACTGCCGCCCTGCTGGTCAAGAAAGCTGATGACCGTATTCAGCAGAGCGCCGCTCTTTGCGCCATCCTCCTGTCCGGTGCGGCTGGCGTTGACGGCATTCATCAGGGCTAAAACAAACGGTATCGAAATGACCAGCGCGATCACTAGCTTTTTCGACACCCAACCGCCTTCGCGCCTGTGTCTGAAAACGATATACGTGAGGTTATACATGCTGATGGCGACAAACGTATATCTGTGCCCGGTGACCATCGTGAAAACGCCATAGAGCTCGTAAAACACAATAGCCGCCCAGGTGCTTTTTTTGGAGGGACATGTAGATAGATATATACTCAGGGCAATGATCGTAAAAGAAGAAATGTATCCCACGACCGAAGGCGCACTGACATTGTCTGACGCGTAGCTCCCCACGTAGCCTACGAGGCTGACCAGGCGGATCTTAAGCAGTACTTCCGTGAAAGAGAACGCGAGACATACGCAATAAGCAAGCAATGACGCCAGCCGCAGCTTTTTTTCATAAACCGAGTTGATTCGCGATCCAAAACGGACCAGCCTGCTCGGCCTGCTCTTTGTTTTGATTTTTACTTGCCATCCGGAAAACAGCACGCTGTATTTTTCAGCAAGGATATATCCGGCTAACAGACACAGCAAGCTGATGCAGATCAGCCCAAACGTCAGGTCGTTGTGTTTTTCCAGGTATCTGTAATACTTTTCTAAACCCAGATAAGCAAAACAGATCTCTCGGCCAAACAAAAAAACGAAAAAGGAGACGGAGAAGCAAAGCAGGACGATATGACGTTTTAAGTCGGTTGCGCTGTAGATCATCACCCCTGCCCAGATGATCAACGCGCATGTGAACAGTATGTTCGCCTCATAAACGCACGAGCAAACAATAATGAAAAAAGTCGTGATAAAAAAGGTACCGGCCGCAATGATTTCCTTGCTCGACTTAATCATCCGCATCATCACCGTCAACCAGAAGTTTTTGGAACAATTCATTCCACAGCCGCATCACGCGCGCCTTCTCATAAAAGCACAATTTATCCTGAGAATGCTCCGAGAAGTTGATCCGCTCCTCCTGTGAGTCGATCAGCCGCTGTATCTTTTGTATGAGCGCATCAACATCGAACAACGGCACGACGAACCCGTTGACGCCGTCTTCTATGATCTCCGAAGGGCCCGTAGGACAATCAAAGCTCACGATCGGCAGCAATGACGTCTGGGCTTCCAGCAGCGACAGCGGCAGACCTTCATAGCGTGAAGTCATAACTAAAAAGGCGTATTCCGCGTATCTTTTATCGATATCGGCAACATTGCCCTTCAATGTTAGTCGTTCGATCCCCTTATGGCTGATCGATTCCTGAAGCTCTGTTCGCTGCGACCCGTCACCATATATGTCCCACTGCCATTCTGGATTCCGGCGAAGGATCACATCCGCGCAATCTATAGTATATTCGTATCCCTTGACCTTTTCCAATCTGCCCACAGAAATGATCTTCTTCGAATCGCTGTTGTATTCTGTCGAGCATTTTTTCTTCTCATACCAGTTCGGTATGGTAAAAACCCTTTCCGGAGCGACTTTGAACATTCGAATGAAATTCTGTCTGTCTCTTTCTGTCAAAGTGACGACCGCATCAGCCTTTTTTGCTCCGAAATACTGCCGGAAAACGTGTTTGCGCCCGTATGTCCTGTTCTCCAGGTTCGAGTGTTCGCAATAAATGACTTCTGTTCGCAATCCCTTGGCGGCCTGTATCGCGAGGGTCACGACTCCCGCCGTGATAGACATTAGAATGTCGATCTTCTCATCGACGAGGATCTTCCTTAATTTGTTTTTGTATTTCAAAAACTTGACAGGGATCTTCTCGTAATGATTTGACAGGGCGATGCAGGAAACTCTCTCGTCGATCCCCTTTGAGCTGACCCCTGTGGAAAAAACCGACAATATATAGACGCGATCCTGCCCGGCAAATTCATTTGCCAGGTTGATCGCTACTCTTTCTGCACCACCTGTCAGGGAAACATCATAAACCAACAGCGCGATTCTTTTCATTCTTAATATCCCGTATTTTGGAAAATACCCTTTCACAGTTTTTGTCATCATACAGCGTGAAAAAGTCTCGGTGCGCTTCTTCAAAGCGTTCGTCCACGCCAAAGTCACGATCGATACAATCCTTTACATATTCAATAACAGTCTGCTCATCGTCCGTCCATTTCCCCAGTCCGCATGCTTTATAATCAAAATAACCTTCCGCATATTGCGCCTGGCGGAACCGTTCTACATCAAACTGATAAAACACTACCGGCTTCTTCATATAGGCAAAATCCAGAGCAACGCTTGAATAGTCTGTGATCATGAGCGCTGATTCCATCAGCAAGTCCCGAATACTGCTGGTTTTATTATCAACGATCTTTATTCTTTCAGATCGAGTCGTAAATGACCGAACGAATTGCTGCATGTTCCTATGAGGATAAAAGTACAGATCAA
This sequence comes from uncultured Eubacteriales bacterium, assembly GCA_902802805.1. Taxonomy (GTDB): domain Bacteria; phylum Bacillota; class Clostridia; order Christensenellales; family CAG-138; genus RUG472. The sequence goes on along the minus strand of CADCNE010000025.1, from coordinate 728 downwards.
TTTCTTTTTCCTGCAGAAGACCGCATAATTCCGCATTGTTTATCAGGCTCTGATACTTTTTGTAGTATTCCGTGTTTTCAAAAACAGACGTATCTTCGTAAACACCGCTGTACTCGTTTTTTGACCCGATCCATTCACGCCAGCTTGGGATAAGGAGGATCTGCCTTTTCTTGTTCCGAACATGGTGATAATCATCAAATCTGCAAAACCCGGTATAGGCGACATAGCCTTCCGGGTATCCAAACAGCTTCGACACATATTCATATTCAGGTTTGGCACCGCATATAAACAGCCGCATTTTCGTGTTGTTATAATACAGCCAGGTCGCGTTGCTCAAGGTGATACCGTGTTGAAGAAAAATCTGTTTGTTTTTCAGCAGGCCCAGCTGCTCCAGCACGTATCCAACGGCTGTCCCCGGCCTTCCTGCTTTTTGCGTGCTGATATTATATTCCGAATTGAAATACAGCACCCAGTGCATGACGCTTCCATATTTCACTGTCTTGCCGATCGATCTTGCTGTCTCATAATCCGGCACATGATATGATATTGCGTAATAGGAATCCTGATGGATATCCTTTTGATTCAAGTATCGAAAAAAACATATGCCATTATCTCTGGCTTCATTCCGATCCTCTGTGACAAGCCATATATGCCTGCCCTTGATCTTCAGGATCACCCTGGCAACTAACGATGGAATGATCGATGCCAAAAAAACAAACACGCTCAAC